>NZ_SMLW01000671.1 GCF_009711405.1 Fulvivirga kasyanovii
TGGTGCAATGGTATACTAAACATCTTGGCCTTAAAGTAGTGAGCCAGCGAATGGAGGCTCCTTTTACCGCTTTTTTGGCGGATGACAGTGGAAGGGTAATGGTTGAGATATATAAAAACCCTGCTGATGAAATACCACCTTACCGAACCATGAATCCTTTGCTTTTGCACCTGGCTTTTGTATCTGAATCGCCGGATGTTGATAAAGATAATTTGCTGGAAGCCGGGGCGACATTAGTTGCCGAAGATCGTTTGGAGGATGGTTCCCATCTGGTTATGATGCGTGATCCCTGGGGATTGGCAATACAATTTTGTAAAAGGGCAAAGGCTATGCTGTTGGATAAAGAGCCTGGTTAAAAGCGAAACTCTACACTGGCTTTCATTAAAAATAAAACACACCAAAAGACTTTTAAAACAGGGATATTATTAGTGTCAATAGGTTGTTCTGCAATATTTATACCCTGGACTATTGTAAGGGCGTGGTTAACTCCCGTGCCGGATACCACTCAGGAACAGTTGGATCATGCCTTGGATTATAACCTGGATGGTATTATAGTTTATGTAGACTAAGAAGGCCGTTCATCCGAGTTTTATGCAGCCGGCTTACAAAATAAGGGAAAATAAGATACCAATTGATCCTCAGGCATTCTTCAAGATTGCCAGCATCAGTAAGTTGTATATTGACTGTATCAGAAGTTATTTATGATAATATTGTAGAGATTTTGAGTAGATAAATTTATTGGACAAAGAAATTATAAATGCTTAACTCACTTTCCTTTTGCAATAAAAATATTTTAAGTTATATTTATTGATTATTTTATATTTATTATCGTATAAATTCGTTTTCAAATGATTAAGAAAGCAGTGCTGATGGTTTTGCTATACCACTTTACGGCGATTACCATTACCAGTTGCACATGCCCGGATGATGTTTTGCCGTTCTACGATTTTAAAACGGTTAAGTTATCATACCCCCTGGGAACGGAGGTATATGATAGCAGCTTTTTTGTTATAGAGATAGCCATGGATAGCATCGATTTTTTAGCTTCTGAGACCAAATTCAATGGTCTCGGTGGGCTTATAAGTTCTGCTCAGGCTACTTCTTGTCCCGACGATGGCGAGGATGGTAGAAAATATGAAATAGTTAATGTGGAAATAGTCAGTAATCAGGACTGGGATGAAGTTCATCTGGCGGGCTCTTCTTTAAAAGATTTGGCTTACTATGGGAATTGGGATTCTCAAGCTCAAAAATACACTTATGAAGAGCCATTTTCTGAAAAGCTGAAACACAAATTCTGGACAAATGTTTTTGTTCATTTTAACTCTCATATGATCCTGAAATTCCCTAGGCCATCAAAAAGTCCTGACCAAATACTAACCATTAAATTTACTAAAGCAAACGGAGAAGTTGTGAAGGTTGATAGTGAAGAAATCCGATGGCTCTAGATGCTGATCAAATAACTTTAATATCTGGAATTACCGGTTAAAGTTGCAGTAAACATTTCTTAATCCACATCAGGCAAAGGAATGATCATCATAGGGATGCTGTGCTTTTTAACCATATCTATTGTTGTGCTTCCCACAAACATCTCGTATAAAAGGCCATGCTTGTGGCTCCCCATGACCAGCAGGTCAATTTGTAATTTACTGATTTCCTCTTCCAGCATTTCAACCGTTGGGCCTTGTATGAGCAGGGCATCAGCAGTGATGGATTTAATTTCAAACCTGTCGAGGTAGGAGTGTAGCTCTTTGTGCTCTTTTCTTAACTCTTCAGCCCTGCTGTTGCGTATATAGGTAGGCCCCACTCCATAGCCCACAAAATCGGGATCTGGTGCGGCTATATGAACGATCCATACCCTGGACTGGAACTTCTCTGCCAGCATAATAGCATAATCCATTAGGATGTGGTCAGTTGGTTTGATATCCACGGCAAGCAACAGGTTCTTCATCATTGGGTACTATTTAAATTTTGTGCGTATATCGTTTAACTTACTACTTTCTCTTTGTTCATGTGATCAGCAAAAGGCTGACTTGATACCCTTGTGCCTGTAGCTGAATAAATGGCATTAGCCAGGGCCGCAGCAACAGGGGGTAAGGAAGGCTCGCCCAAACCTGTTGGGTCTATGCCGTTCTGGACAAAGAAGGTCTCTATCTCAAGCGGAGCCTCATTCATCCTGAGCAATTTATAGTTATTGAAGTTGCTTTGATCAGGTTCTCCTCCTTTGAAAGTCATAGCGCTATACATGGCATGGCCAACTCCATCGATAATGCCGCCTTCCACCTGGTTGAGGGCACCTTCCGGGTTTACCACTATGCCGCAGTCTATAGCACACCAGATTTTTTGTATCACCGGAGTGTCATCTTTCATAATTAAATCCACTACCTGCGCTACATAAGAGTTGTGGCAGTAGTAAGCGGATACACCTCGGCTTACACCAGGTTTATCGGTACCCCATCCGGATTTTTCTCTGACCAGTTTGAGTACACCTGCATACCTTTCAGGGTCATAGTCGTTTTCTGTGCCTACAGGGTTTGCTTTGGCTCTTTCAAACAGCTCCAGTCTAAAATCGATAGGATCTTTACCTGCGGTTTCAGCAATTTCATCTAAAAAAGACTGCTCGGCGAAAGCTATGAAGTTAGATGAAGGCGCCCGCCATGCACCGGTAGAAATATTTGACCCCAAAGAGTGGTTTTCTGCCAGATAATTGTCTACCGCACCTGCCGGAAACCGGTTGTTGAACACCGGGCTTCCGTTGATCCCGGCACCTCTTACCTTAAATCCGACCAGGTTATTATCTGCATCAAGGGCAGCCTGATATTTTACGGTATATGCCGGTCTGTAAGTGCCCTGGGTCATATCATCTTCACGGGTGTATACCAGTTTTACAGGCGCATTTAGCTTTTTGGATATTACAGCGGCCTCAACGGCGAAGTTTCCATAGAGCCGGCGCCCAAAACCTCCGCCCATTCGGGTCATCATGATGGAGATCTTATCTTCTGGCAGGCTGAGTACCTCTACGAGTGTCTTTCGAAGGTATTCAGGAGTTTGAATTGGCCCTACAAGCTCGGCTTTATCTTCCGTAACCCAGGCAAAGAAGTTCATTGGCTCCATGGTGTTGTGGGCCAGGAAAGGTGCAGTGTATGTTCGCTCCAGTACTTTGGTAGCATTTTTAAAGGCCTGCTCAGGGGTACCATCTTTACGTGATGGCTCGGCGGGCGCCTTGTCCATCAAGTCGGCAAGGCCTGTCATGTAATCGGAAGTGCTTTCTCCGGGAGATACCCGTTCCCATTCTATTTTCAAGGCTTTTTTTGCTTTCATTACTTCCCAGGTACTGGTGCCGGCCACTACCACCAGTTCGGGGAAAGCATTGACATCTGACCATTGCTTTTCAACACCATCGGGAAGTGAGTTGATAATAAATACATCCTTGATCCCAGGCATAGCCCTGGCTTCACTGTCGTCTACGCTCTTGGGCTTAAGGCCAAATGCCGGAGCATGTACTATCATGGCGGTGAGCATCCCTTCTTCGTAATGATCCAGCCCGAATAGAGGTTCTCCCTTAATTATTTTCGGGCCATCAACATTCTTTGTAGGTTGTCCTATTATTTTAAAATCTTTCGGGTCTTTCAACTGTACCTCCTGCGGCACTTCAATATTCGCGGCGGCTGAGGCTATTTCACCATAGCTGATCTGTTTGCCAGACTTGTGCTTTATTACACCTCCTTCGGTGGTAAGCTCGCCAACCGGCACATTCCACTGCTTTGCTGCAGCTTCCAGAAGCATGCGTCTGGCGGTTGCCCCGGCCATTCTCAAACTTTGCCATCCCTGACGTATGGATTGACTTCCTCCGGCCAACTGTCTGGTGTACTTCTGGGTGTCAAGCCCTGCCTGCTCTACTACTACGTTCTTCCAGTCCACATCCAGCTCTTCGGCTACTATCATGGGCATGGAGGTTTTTACATTCTGGCCTATTTCAGGGTTGGGGGACATGATGGTGACTATACCGTTGTCACCAATTTTGAGAAATGCATTGATATTAAACCACTCTTCCGGCATTTGTGCCAACTGCTTTTCCGATGGTGTGCAGGACACCAGCCAGTTGAAACCCAAAATAATTCCGCCACCTGCTGCTGCAGATACTTTTAAGAATGATCGTCTGTTATAATTGGTTTTGATAAGCGTCATGGGAATGTTGTTTTTTGATTATAAGTAACCGGGATCAACTTTTGGATGATGCAGTTTTGATGGCTGCTTTTATGCGTACGTAGGTGCCGCATCTGCAGATATTTCCTGACATTGCAGCATCTATCTCTTCATCCGTAGGACGAGGTGTTTGCTTTAAAAGTGATGCTGCGCTCATCATTTGCCCACTCTGGCAATAGCCGCACTGGGGCACGTCATGTTCAAGCCAGGCCAGTTGCACCGGGTGGTCCTGATTTTCCGATAAACCTTCGATCGTGGTTATGGAGGTGTTGCCTGCTGCTGATACAGGTATCAGGCATGATCGTGTGGCAACTCCATCAAAGTGAATGGTACAGGCTCCGCATTGGCCGATGCCACAGCCAAACTTGGTGCCTAATAGCTTCAAATGATCCCGTAATACCCACAATAGCGGTGTATCCGGGGCCACATCTACGTGATGGGGCTTTCCGTTGATATTTAAAGTGTATTCTGCCATGATTCCTTTAATTTAGCTTAATTAGCACACTTTAGCCAGTCTTTTCCTGTGGTTTTCTGCTTAAATATATTATAGGAAAAAGTAAAACCCTTACGGTCAATATCTTGGTTGAACGGCGCTTTGGCCGTTCGTAATTCGCAATACATAATTTACTATTCACAATTCATAGTTCGCAGTTAATGGACTTGTAAAACTATGAAGCTATGAACCTGAACTGTAGACTGAAAAGTGTATCGAAGATCATTTTTCTTCCATGTGGTTGTTAAGGATCTGGCTCATTTCTTTTAAGACCTTGTCCAGTTCTCCAGCGTTGGATTTGAGCTCTTCAAAGTAGTAAAGTCTTCTGTTCTCATCATCGAGGTCTTCATATTTTGTTAAATTAACCAACCCCAGTATACGGGCCAGCGGACTCCTTACTTTGTGAGAGTTGAGGAATGCATACCTGATCATCGTTTCATTGTGTCTTTCGATCTTCTTAGTGCTGGCTTGTAGTAATGTTTCCAACTGGTCTTTTACCGCGGATAGGGCAGCGCGTTGCTCCTGTAGTTTTTGCTCATATTTGAGGTGCTCAGATTTAAACATGGCGTAGCCGATGTAAATAAGTACAGTGCTTATGATAATATTTAAATAATAGGGTAGTATCTGCCGGGTTTCGAAAGGTAACACCGGGTCGACATAGTCATAGAGGAACTTTACCGTAATGAAAGAGGCAAGGCTAAAGATGAAAAGAGAAAGGTAATACCTTTTTTTATCAAAGAACAGGATGGGTGTCAGGGCAGTAGCCAGGTAGAAGAAGTCAAAACCGCCGTTAGGGCCATGGTACAGACTACCGTAAGCCTGTACGGAAATAGCAAATACAAAAAAAATGTATCGGGTGACCGTAAAGTATCCTCTCAGATGGAAGTGGAGCATTGTTGAAAAAATAACAATTTCGCTCATACAAATCCAAAAAGGCAGTACCTCGCCCAGGCTGATCAGGAAAATGCCCATGAGGAATACAATAACGATCGCGAGGACCAGCATAATGTTAAATATCCTGTAAATCCGGTTATCCTTAAAGGGGAGCGACCTGTGATATAACACTTTGCGAATTAGTTCCTCACGTCCCTTCATGTAGTATAGACAAAAGATGTGAAAAACAATATACAAATATTATTAATTATTTTACACCATGATTTTTCGAAATCTAAAATATTCGGGAGCAAACCTGATTGATCATGAGCCAGAAATCAACAGGTGTAGCTATGATTATGCCATCGGATTACGCCAAATTCATAGGTTAATAATTAATGAAAGGTCAATCTGTTATTTCAGAGTTTGTTACCGCAATATCCGTATCTGCATGCATAGAAATATCAGGATATACCGGATACCACGAGCCACCTATATTATTTCGGATGGTGGACTGGTCGATGACGATGTTGCCCGTATGGTTGTTGCTGACGAAGAAAATAGCGGCTCCATAGGCATTGACCTCATTTTGTTCGATTAATGATCCGAATATGCTGAGTGTCATATGATTACCATCATTATATATTGCTCCTCCGCTACCACCACCAGGAGTGCCTGCTTCGGCCGGATTGCCACCATTGCCTACAGCAGTGTTGTGAGAGAATAAAGAATTGATAATGGTCCAAGAAACACCAATACTACTGATAGCACCACCATTGGAGCCTGAGTTTCCATATCCTTCAGCGCCGCCGAATGTGCTATTGACGATATAAACTGGCTGATCCTGAAACTGATCAAACACCCTTATGGCTCCTCCTCCGAGATCCGGGCCTGTAGAAGCGCAGATGTTATTGAAGAAACGGCAGTTAACCACTTTCAAACGGCCTCCTCTTGCCCAAATAGCGCCACCGCCTGAATACTCTATTTCTGAAACAGAATTACCATCAGCGAAAGTTATATTTTGTACGGTTAGCCGTGGATGGTCCTGATCCTGGCAATGGGAGGTGGTCCAGTTCAGATCCTGATCGCAGGTGTTCATATAAAGTATCCTTCTTACCCCGCCGCCACTCAAGGTCACGAGGCCACCGCCATCTATTACCACCTCATCACTGGCATCATTGAATATTCTGGCCGTTTCAGGTAAAGTTATGGTTATAGGTTCTGAACCACAGTCGAAGATAATTTTTCCTCCTTTGGCAATGGCATCTACCACCAACTGCCCGGTACAGCTTTCAGGGGTACCATTACCTATTACCTGATCTGGTGTGGAAACATCCTCAGGTGTCGCTATAGCAGGGATAGGATAGGAGGCTCCAGGGTTGCCAGCGGGTGGGCCATCAGCCGGATTGGCCAGTGGGTTATGGACAGGTGTTTTCCCAGACTCATCATCACTGCATGAAATGAGTCCTGCCATAATAAACACATAGAATAATACTTTACGCCAATTTATAGACAAGAGAGTTGGGGCGAAGCTTATTTGCATAATGGAAGATAGCACCAAATGGGGGAATTGCAAAAAAAACTCACTTTGAGAAAGTTTACAGTTCATTATTCACTGTTCACCCGACCAATTCATTTATTTACCATTTACTGGTTCACTGTTTGCCGAACCAGAACACTCCTATAATGCCCTCCATGGATAGTTAATGTCCGTTAAAATATTTAAAAAAACATCTCGTTCACTGATCACTCTGACGATAATGAAAGATCACTTCGGTCTCCGGTCTTCCGACTTCTGACCTGTCACCGATTACCGAATAAAACCATTCTCCCTCGCGTGTTCAATCGCCTCCTGGTTTTCCCGGACCAGCATGACCTTAATATCCGTGTTGGCTTCAATCATGTTTTCAACCCTTTTGATTAGTGACTGCTTTTTTACGGCACGAATGTAAATAGCCTTGATCTGTTTCGGGAAAGTCCGTGCTATTTTGAGGTAGATATCTGCATCTATTTCGGCGGCATCACCAATCAGTATGAAAGGGATGGACGGGTAGGTTTCCAGAATGTGCTTTACCTTCAGATACTTATTTCCTTCCATAAATGATTTTTTGCGCGGCCAGCTTATTCCAATATCCCGGAGCAATACAGGGCCTGTCGGGAAATCATATTTTTTAAGGAATGCGCAAAGGTAGTTATGAATATTCCATGGGCTGTTGGATAGGTAGAAAAAGGGATTGGTTGCATAGCCGGATCTTCCTCTGTGCAGCAGCTTATAAAACTCCTGGGCACCTTCAAGCGGCATACGGTTGTGACTATGCCTCATCAATGAGTTGACGAGAAGCCTCCATTTCAGCGTTGAAGAAACTCCTGTTTGGATAACAGTATCATCAAGGTCACTGATCACGCCAAACTCAGCATTGGGAGAAGGCTTCATGACCTGGGAAGTGGTCTGATATATGATTTCGGAACCTTCCATAAGCTGGTAGGTTACAGGTATCCAAAGAGTTTCGTCATGGCTTAGTGGCTCGTTCAGAGCTTCGTCCAGGTAGACGTACCCTTCCTTATCGGAAATGAGTACTTTCTCCTGATCACCCCATTTAGCTTTCACCTTCATGCCTTTTTTCTCGTCAGATTCAAACCTTTTAAACGAATTGTAAAGGTTTCTTAAAGCAGAGTCTGTTTCAGAGTGCCTTATGCCTTCGTCTTCAAGCACCCTGGCTTGTGCATGTATCACCTGGTCACTGGCATAGCCTCCATAAGGCATTACAATCACGGGGTCATTCCATTTTAAACGCTTGGATATGTATTTGAATACGGGCATATATATAATTGAAACGGTAAAAGTAACAAAATTTGGTATTGCTTAAACCCAAAAAGATATTTTACCTAACCACCTACTTCTCAGCCCATTCCAGTCCATCTGGCAGCTCCATGGAGTTAAATTCCAGGTGGATTACCCGTCTGTTCTTGTTATTGGTAGTTTTAGATGAGGCATGCAGAAGCAGCGGCTTCATAAGTTGTATACCTCCTGACATCACCTCAATGGTTGAGGCAATACCATTTCCGGTAATGAGGCCCACTTCCTCATCATTAAGGATTTTATTGTGCGAACCTGTCATTACCTTTAAAGCACCGTTTTCCTCTGTAGTATCATCAAGGTGTATACGGACGGTGACCGTATTTCGTAATATTTCTTCCGGCGGAACTACGCCGTAATGATCTTCCTTTTTAGTCCAGCCGCTAAACCCCTCAGTTTCCTTTTTTTCAAGCACATTGATGGTCTTGTCCTGATGCCAGGTTACATACCAGTTAGACTGGGCAGGTTTGTTGAAGAAAAGTGCTTTGGTCAGAAATAGGTTGCCGTCAATATTTGATAGTATGGTTTTCATATTCCTGTTAAGCAAGAATACCCTTAACTCAGGAATTTTGCTGAGCAGCCCTCTGATGGCATATACTTGTTGATTGTCAAAAGGGTTGGCTGATCTGTAATGATGCAGGAGCGAGCCCATTTTGGAGATTTCCTTGCGGGTGTAGACATGATTAACAGTAACTGTACCTTTAGCTTCCAGCTTTTTGCCAAAATGCTTAACCCTGCTTTTATTTAATTCTGTACTGTACAGGTCAATGGCATGAGCAAGCCGTTCTTTTATTCTTGACCGTAACCTGGAAGGTGACAGCACCTTTACATAATCGCCAAAGCCCAGTATCTCCCTTTCCAACTCAAAATTGTGCTGGACACGCAGGGAAATAACAATACCCTCATCATTCTTCTCAACCAATTGCTGGCTATGGTGAATAGGCTTGGTCAGTACATAAGGTGCATTGGAATGGTTGATCAACAGCTTTATTTCCTGTGGTTCTTCGCCGTTATTCACACTTACGCCAACCACATCTTTAAAGAAATTTGAAATGCTGGCCTCATCAAAGGAGATACAAGGCTGGTCTGACTCTTTGATATCTTCGATTCTATCCAGCGCCAGCAGCAAGAAAGGGTCTTTGCTTTTCTTTTTGCCCAATACAAACCAGCGGTTCCTGAACTCTTTAAGCAATGCCGGATTAAATACAAAAGTATTAGAGGTTCGCGCCTTAAATGATTGGTAAGTCAGTTCAATACATTTTTTACTGATGATCGCCTGGTACAAAGGATCAATATGCTCCAGCCCTTTCAGGTTTTCATTCTTTTCAATATCAATGACAGGCCGCTCCTTGGTCTTCGAAACATGTATTTTATCTTCCAGCTTCTGCACCATACCGCTCAACTCCTGAAAATGGGTGAAGCCCTTAAACTGCTTGAGGATGTCTACTACCTCTGTGAGCTTCCCCAGGTCCTGATCGGTCAACGGAATGTTTGTAATAGTGTAATCAGGATCTTCATAGGTGTAATACTTCTTATCCTTAACAATAATAGGTGCGTGATAACCAAGTTTGTCGCTACGCATCATTTGAATATCCATCTGCACCGTTCTGCGGCTCACACCTTTGTCTATACCCTCATATTCATACAGTGCATCTGAGCATGCCTCAATCAAGTCATCAAGCGTCCAGAGCCTGTACCTGTTCCTAAGGCAGTTATCTATGGTTTTATAGCGAATTAGCGCGTTTCTGTTTACCGGCATAGTTTATTTTTTTGTTTTATAGCCTCAGCTAAAGTTTTTCTAAGGCCATTCTATCTCTTTATAAAAGGCTGCTTACTTTTCTGTGCGTATGACCTCACCCTGCAAAGGCCTGTGGGGTAGCATTGGCCAGAATGCCCTATCCGTAGCGGTGAGGGAGTTGTGACATTGTTTTTAATAAGGTCTCAAATTGCTATCCCATATTATGAATTATTCTCCTCAGGAGAATAATTTCCCCCTTCTCCTTGAGGAGAAGCGCCGGGAATGAGGTGCCCTAAAAATAATTTCACAAAAAAGTAAAAAAAATATTTGCTGCGCAAAAAGATTGCGCACTACCCCTTCAACTTTGAACTATCAATAACGCACAAGGACACTACGAACATGTGCGAGCTGCCCCCCGGCAAATGGCCGGGGGATTTAAACTGGGAAGATAACGGTGGTAGTTTGCCTGCCTTGGACGCAGGAGGTTGCAGGTTCGAATCCTGCTTCTCAGACTTTGAAAATTTAGAAAGGGGGTGCGCCGACGATGGAGAGTCGGGTCCCGATAGCGATCGGGATAAATCTAATGCTTAGTGCTGAGCAGGTTCGAATCCTGCCATCCTCACAAACTCTCTCTAGCATAAAAGGAAGTGCTGCGGTAAAAGTTATGGACGTGACCGTGTATTATCCGGATAACGCCGTTTAGGACACGCACTTAAATGGACAGAATTTGCAGAAGCACCGAAAAACCACTCAGAGAAGTTGAGTAGGGAAGCGCATTTATAGCCGGATGAGTCCCTCGGGAAGTCCCGGTTCGAATCCGGGGAGAGAGGCAACGGTTACCCAAGAGGTAATGACAAGTTCTTTAAATGATTAAAATATTGTTCCTGGCTTGTCAGGAACTCAAGACCTTCCCCTAAAGGGAAGCACGAAGAAGACAGAAGGCGAGAGACCTGATGAGAGTTTCTGTATGGCTCCGTAGTATCCTGAGGTAAAAATCGGGATATGCTGCTCCTCCTGATGTTGTTTTTCACACGCTTGATGTCGAGGGTTCGAATCCCTCTTCCGGGTAATGCCGGAATAACTCAGTTGGTTAGAGTACAAGCCCTTTGTAATGTGGGTTCGAATCCCACTCTCAACTTTATTTGAGATAGTGTAATGGATAACACGCCGGATTCCAGTTCCGTATGAAGACGCCAACTTCTAAAAATGGCTCTATTAAAAAAGCAGAAGAAGTCAGGCCTGCAAAATGGCAGCTTCGGCACCATGGCGCGGTTCTGATGATGTTTCGAAATCATGAGGATACCGTTTGATATGGATCCACTGCTTTTCTTGAAGTTGACCTTAAGTATGTGAAGTCCTTTTCTGGGCGGATCAGAAAGAGCGTTCTCTTGAAGAAAACCATGAGGTTCGGCTCAAACTCAATGATGATTCCACATAGGAAGAATGGCCTGGCTTTGAATGCTTTTTTGTTTTGAATTATGAATAACTAAATGTATAAAATGATGAAAAGGATCAGAATTAATGCTGGTAAAATTGGATTGGTCTTCAAAAATGATGATTACAAAAGAGTAATTACAGAAGGTAATTACTGGCTATACCCATTTGAAACTGTGGTGCAGTATGATATGTCCAGACCGTTCTATCCTGCCATCGAGCTTAACTTGCTTTTGCGGGATGAGGCATTGGCCAAACACCTGCAAATAGTGGAAGTTAAGGATAATGAAATAGCCTTGCAGTACGAGGATATGAACTTTAAAGGTGTATTGACCCCCGGTAAATATGCCTTCTGGAAGGGTGTGGTGGCATATTCCTTCGTAAAGGCTGACTTAAGCAAAATCGAGATTACCGAGGCTATAGATTTGCTGGCGATCAAGCGAAAAGAGCTTGTGCCATTTGTAAGGGTTTGCAAGGTGGAGTCTTTCGAGAACGCAGTACTTTTCGTTGACAACAAGGCTGAAAAAATCCTTGGTCCGGGAGAATACTACTTTTGGAAAAATGCCAAAGAAGTAGCAGTTTCAAGGGTAGACCTGAGACAATCGCAATTGGAAGTTTCCGGTCAGGAGATCTTGACCAAAGATAAGGCTGCCCTGAGGGTGAATTTTTATGCTCAGTATAAAGTAACCGATGTTACCAAAGCTGTAGTTGACAATAAGGACTTTCAGAAGCAATTATATGTTTTCATGCAGTTTGCATTAAGGGAGTTTATTGGCACATTGACTTTGGATGAATTGCTGGAAAGCAAAGAAACCATTAGCCAATATGTGATGAATTCTTTGAAGGCAAAGGCCGAAGATCTGGGTGTAGAGATCAAAGGTTGCGGTGTGAGGGATATCATATTGCCTGGTGATATGAAGGAGATCATGAACCAGGTATTGATCGCTCAAAAGAAAGCACAGGCCAATGTGATCACCAGAAGAGAAGAAACGGCGTCAACCAGAAGCTTGCTGAATACCGCCAAGCTTATGGAGGAAAACGAGATGCTATTCAAGCTCAAAGAGATGGAATACGTCGAGAAGATAGCCGAGAAAATAGGCGAGATCACCGTATCCGGAAACGGCCAGGTGCTTGACCAGTTGAGAGGTATCTTTGCGCCGGGAGCAAAATAGAGACTAAAATGTAAGGTGCCTTTAGTTGCGCTAATCAGCGACTACAGGCACCTTTTCTTAAATAAGAAGAAAATGAATTATATAATATTTGATCTGGAATCAACCTGTTGGAAAGAGAAGTCAGGCCGGATCAGGGAAATAATAGAAATTGGAGCTGTTAAAATAGACAGTGCTCAAAACATCGTATCAGAGTTTGATGCCTTCGTAAAACCGATCATTAACCCCCGCCTTTCAGATTTTTGCCAGGAACTGACATCTATACAGCAGAATGATATTGATAAAGCCAGGCCTTTTCCTCAAGTTATTAGCGATTTTCAGACATGGATTGATATTGAAGCACCCTATGTACTTTGCTCATGGGGCTTCTATGACAGGACGCAGTTGAAAGCAGACTGTTCCCTGCACGGTGTAGACGCAAGTTGGGTCAATGCCCATATCAGCCTAAAACACCAATTCGCAGAAATAAAGAAGCTCCGCAGACCTGTAGGCATGAAAGCCGCTCTGAAGCACGAAGGATTTGAGCTATCAGGAACCCACCATCGAGGTATCGATGATGCACGAAATATTGCCAAGGTTTTTCAAAAGAATTTTCAGGGTTGGAAATTTTGAATTGCTTTGTTTTTGCGTGTGGAAGTAAGCTGTCTGGGGACAGCTTGGGGGTCTCTCTCCTGTGTCTGTCCCCAGACAGACACCTCTCCCTTGGTCTGTGCCCCTTCTCCCGTGTCAGTCCCCTGACAGACACTAGCAGCGCGTTTTCGATATGGAGGTATTAGCTTCTGTCAGTACCCCTGAACTATTAAGGCCTTACCAACCAAGCAGTCTCCAAAAATATTTCACATAACTTTAGAAATGTCTCCAATGACTATCCAGATCATTAGCAGGATTACCATAAAGTAACTGGCCCGGATCAGGTTGTTATAAGTGGAAAGCTTAAACCGCTCTTTTGTTATGGCCTCATAGGCAAGGGGAATGCTTTGCCAAAAGGCAGCACGGGGAAGAGGAAGTAGATTGAAGAATGCGGTAACCATTGCCAGCAATCCTGTAATCCTCCAGAACCTTAGCCATTGAAATCCTCCGTAGGCTTGAGCCACACCAATAGGACCGGAGTGCCGCCTACTTACCACTTTCCCTCCCAATAATCCGGTAAATGCTTTTATATTTAAATCTATTAATCTAAAAGCCTGCTGAGTACCTTTAATGATCGATTCTCCAAAGGTGTTTTCATAGGTGGTGAATTCTGGAGTCATAAAAAATATTCCCATGGCTTCATTTGCAGGTAAGAATAAAGTTTTGCTAATAAGGGAGGAGTCTCGTCTGATCAGAAGCCTCATTGTATCCGATTCAACATTAGTCCGTATTTCATGTAAATCATTAGTTGAAAACACTTTATGATCATTAATCTCAATTAAATGGTCACCCTTCTTTAATCCAGCTTTGTCGGCAGAAGACGAAGGATCGACCTCCATGATTACAGGAGGGGTTATCAGGTTTAAAAAGGGTTCGTAAGATGATTGGATTACATCAGGTTCAATACTGATATTCAGTGTGTCGTTTAATCTTACAACTGTATAGGTAGTTCTTTTATTAACTTCTGTGAGTTCTGATATGCTCTCATAATCGTTGCCGTTTATTTTTATGATCTGATCTCCGTTTTTAAAGCCGTATTGCATAGCAGTCTCAGAGGGTGCAAAGCCATATTTATTGGCGGTATCTTTTGAAATATAGTATTCCTTTTCGAGAAAGGTGGTAAAAATGGAACATGCAATGCCCATCAATATCAGTGATATGGTGCCTCCTAATGCTACCAGCGACCTTTTCCATACGGGGTGATCAAAAAATTGCCAGGCGAGATCAACTCTTGTTCGCTCAGAGCCTTCAATCTTATAAATTTTAGCCAGGCCGATGATTGGAATATATATCCCAAAAGAAAGCCGGGTGCCATAAATGGTTATTTCAAAAATTTTAGGGTTGAACCCAAAGAAATAATGAGCGTGATGGATCTTCCACAGTATAGCCCACATAAGCCACCCAATATGATAAACCAGATTAAGAATTAT
Organism: Fulvivirga kasyanovii; assembly: GCF_009711405.1. Lineage (GTDB taxonomy): Bacteria > Bacteroidota > Bacteroidia > Cytophagales > Cyclobacteriaceae > Fulvivirga > Fulvivirga kasyanovii. The sequence goes on from NZ_SMLW01000671.1 coordinate 14,828, forward strand.
GAATGAAAGTAATACAAGAATTAAAGCCATAAGCACCGAATTAAACTGTGAAGGTAATAGGAAATTTTGAATCGCTTGTTTTTTTGTGCGTGTAAATAAGTTGTCTGGGGACAGCTCGGGGGTTCTCTCTCCTGTGTCTGTCCCCAGACAGACACGAGCAGCGCATTTTCGATATGGAGGGTATTTCCTTCTGCCCAGTGCCCCTGAACAATTAAAGCTTTACCAAACTTTCGGAAGTTTAGTAAAGCCGGTTTTTTGGCTACTATTCCAAATTAGTTTTCTACTTAAAGAGATGGTTTATCAAAGCGTGTGTATCGAATAATGGTCTGTCGGGGGACAGACCAAGGGAAGGACCATGTTCTGAAAAATTCTTAAAATAATTTTTACTACGCAAAAACACTGCGTATATGCGTGGTTACTTTGGATCATGAAAGAAATGAAAACAAACATTACAGGAAAAGAACTACTTGATTTAGGATACCCTGAAGGAAAAGTAATAGGTATAGCTCTCGAAACAGTTGAGCAATATTTTGAATCTAATGATATAGACCAAACCTCCAGAGCACTAAAATCAGTGCTTTTGAAACCGGAAGATTTTGTTAATGATAAGCAATTATCGGCTATTGCTCAGGAGTTGTTGAAGCCTAAAGATGATGTATTGCCGCTAAGGGATACACCTGATCTTTATAAGGTATATGGAGCGGAAGGTATTGAGCAGGGGGCAGTGAAGCAGATAGAAATGGCTATGAGGCTTCCTGTAGCACGTGCCGGGGCTTTGATGCCTGATGCTCATCAGGGCTATGGTTTACCGATCGGTGGTGTGCTGGCTACGGAAAATGCCGTTATTCCTTATGGAGTAGGTGTTGACATTGGTTGCAGAATGTGCATGACTATCTATGATATTCCCGAAAGCATTTTGTCAGAGCGTAAGGATGACCTGAAGAAAATGTTGATCAGAAATACCAAGTTCGGAAGAGCAACCTTTTCCAGACCAAAAGATCATGAAGTGCTGGAAAACCCATTGTTTAACGAGATCAAACTGATAGGAGGTCTAAAAGACAAGGCTGCATCACAGATCGGTTCTTCAGGAGGTGGCAATCATTTTGTTGAGTTCGGTATCACTGAAATTGAAGATCCGGATAATGAATTCAAACTACCGGTAGGAAGATACCTGGCCTTGCTTTCACACTCCGGCTCAAGAGGATTTGGAGGAGCCATAGCGCAGCACTATACCAAACTGGCTATGAGCAAGTGTAAGCTGCCCCACGAGGCAAGGCACCTGGCCTGGCTTGACCTGAACACTGAAGAAGGGCAGGAGTACTGGCTGGCCATGAACCTTGCGGGTGATTACGCTTCGGCTTGCCACCACCAGATCCATGAGAGGATGGCTGTTGGCCTGAGAGCGACGCCGGTGGCTATGGTCGAAAACCATCATAATTTTGCATGGAAGGAGAAAGACCATCAGGGCAATGAGATCATTGTACATAGAAAAGGGGCTACTCCGGCCGGAAAAGGTGTGCTGGGTATTATTCCGGGATCAATGACAGCTCCGGGATATATTGTGAGGGGCAAAGGAGAGGAGTCATCTATCAACTCAGCTTCTCATGGTGCCGGACGGGCTATGTCCAGAACTCAGGCCAAGAACACATTGGATAAGCAGGCGGTAGTAAAACACATCCATGCTGCCGGTGTGGAAGTGATCGGCTCCGGCATTGACGAGGCACCGATGGCTTATAAGGACATTAAGCAGGTTATGGAGTCTCAAAAGGATTTGGTAGATGTAGTGGGCTCGTTTCAACCCCAAATTGTAAGAATGTGTGGAGACGATAAATTTCAGGAGGTAGATTAATAATGGAAACTTTAATAAAACAGAAACTCAAAGCAATAGAAAAACAAAAAGGAGTGAAGGTGCTCTATGCCTGTGAGTCCGGCTCAAGGGCATGGGGTTTTCCCTCTCCGGATAGCGATTATGATGTCCGGTTTATTTATGCTCATGATCTTGACTGGAGTTTGTCCATCAGAAAGAGAAAGGACACTATAGATCTCCCTGTCAATGACTTGCTTGATATTGGCGGCTGGGAAGTGGGAAAGGCATTGAAGTTGTTATGGAAGTCCAACGGGCCATTTCTGGAGTGGATGCAATCTCCTATAGTTTACCATGCTGATGATTCATTTACCAGTATGATAAAGGAATTGTGTCCGTACTATTTTTCACCCATCGCATTGATGCATCACTATCAAAGTATGGCGAAAAAGTATTATGAAGCCTGTCAGGGGCAAAAGGAGGTCAAACTTAAACGGTACTTCTATGCTCTGCGGGCGGCAATGGCGGGCAAGTGGATAAGGGAAAAAGGCTCAATGTCTCCCATACAATTGACCAAAATGCTTGTATTGGCAGATGAACCCGTTTGCAGGAGGATTTATGAATTGATCGATGTTAAATCCTGCCAAAGCGAAGGTTATGTTCATCCCGCGGAGCCATTGCTCAATGATTTCCTGGCACAGACTATTCAGGATAATGACCTGATTGCGGCCAGTTTACCCTCTGCGAGGGGCGATTTTGAAAAGCTTGACCGTTTTTACCGGGCGGTAGTTAAAAGTGTGTAAAACAGATAACAATGACAATTGACGAACTAAAAAGGAAAAACCTGATCATATATGAATGCCTGAGTGGCAGCCATGCTTATGGGCTTTCGACTCCCGGATCTGATATCGACATCAAAGGGGTTTTTATTCTCCCTGAGGACGAGTTCTATGGCTTGAATTACGTGTCCCAGGTGAGTGATGAAAGTAATGATACGGTTTATTACGAACTGAGAAGATTTGTCGAATTGTTGTCAAAAAGTAATCCGAATATTCTTGAATTGCTATATTCTCCAGAAGACTGTATCAGAATCATGCATCCTATATTTAAGCCCTTGAGACAGTCAGTGTTGCTGTCAAAAGAATGCAAGGAGAGCTTTGGTGGCTATGGCATAGCACAAATAAGAAAGGCCAGAGGTTTGAAAAAGAAGATACTGAACCCTGTGGAGAAAGAGCGCAAAAGTGTGCTGGACTTTTGCTATATAGCCGAGGGGCAAGGGGCTGTACCTGTTAAAGCATTTCTTAAACAGCACGGACTTAAGCAGCATGAATTCGGGCTGTCACGGATAGCCCACATGCCGGAGATGTATGGCTTGTATCACGGAAGCGGTGAATTTAAAGGAATTGTTAAAAGTGATGAGGCTAATGATGTTTGTCTGAGTACAGTTCCGGCTGATATGGAACCTGTTGGTCTGATGTCTTTCAATAAATCTGCATACTCAGCGTACTGCAGGGAGTACAAAGCTTACTGGGACTGGGTGGAGAAACGAAATGATCAGAGGTACAACAGTACACTGAACCATGGCAAGGGCTATGATGCAAAAAACATGATGCACACAATCAGGTTACTTAATATGTGTGAGGAGATTGGCAGGGCCGGTACTTTGAACGTCAGGAGGGAAGACAGGGAGTTTTTGCTAAGCGTTAAAAACGGCAAATATAATTATGATGACCTCCTGAGCATGGCTGAGCTAAAGCTTCAACAAATAGAGATGGTTTATCAATATTCATCATTGCCTGAGTCTCCTGAAGTGGCTATGCTTGATCAGCTATTGGTTTATATGCGCAAGGAGCTTTATAGACGCAGAATAAAATAAAGCTCTCCGAATGGGTAGGCATAGCTGAATTGCCGTGTCTTAATTTTTAGGGGTTTTCTAATAAACATCAATCACTATCTTGATCCGGAAATGTTTTGATTTACAGATAAAGTAAATTAGTGACTTGAAAGCACAAGTTATTGATATACAGCATTTTATTGATTTAAATTTAGGCTAACCTAATTCTTGTGCAACTATTATTTACAGCTTATGCAGAATGTTACGTTACGTTTTACCCAATCGTAACGTAGCAAGCCTAACTACGCATGCACATAGTGATATGCTATATCTCCTGGAAAAATAACTACCAAACAATGTATTTAAACAGTTGTTTGATTTTCTTAACTTTATACTATGGATATTAAGACAGAAAGGTCGGTTTCCGCGTTTAATAATGAACTTAAGCTTAAGGGGTTTAATGTTTTTCAAATTGAGCGGGATAGTAATGCTACTAAAATTTATAGTCGCAAAGATTTTTACAAGATCTGCCTGACTACGGGTAAAAGCAGTATACACTATGCAGATCGAAGTTTTGAGCATGAGGGTACTGTTCTGTTTTTTGGTAATCCTCACATACCCTATTCATGGGAGACCATTTCCAGAACATATGTGGGTTACACGTGCCTGTTTTCCGAAGATTTCTTAAAGCTTTCAGAACGGTCTGAAAGCATTCTTCAATCTCCTTTGTTCAAGTTAGGAGGCACACCCATTTTAACCATCAACGAGGAACAGCGGGAGTTCCTAAATGGTATATTTCGTAGAATGATTGAGGAGCAACAGACTGATTATTCTTTTAAAGACGATCTAATCCGTAATTATATCCACCTGATCATCCATGAGGCACTAAAAATGCAACCTTCTGAGAATTATGATCAGCATAAAAATGCCGCATCCCGCTTAACTTCAGTTTTTCTTGAACTTCTGGAAAGACAGTTTCCAATAGAAAGTTCTGATAATCCATTGCTTCTAAGGACACCACAGGACTATGCTGAGGACTTGTCAGTACATGTAAATTACTTAAACAAGTCGGTCAAAGAAGTGACTGGCAAATCCACATCCACTCATATTTCAGAGAGAATTTTGAGCGAAGCCAAGGCATTACTGCAACATACCAATTGGAATATCAGCGAAATCGCTTATGCACTGGGTTTTGACTACCCTACTTATTTTAACAATTTCTTTAAAAAGCTCACCAATACCACCCCTAAAGCCATACGCATGCAGAAGGTTTGAATTCCTTAATTTTTGATTTGATAATCATTAACTACAGGGGTATTGTATCAGATACCTTTGTTAAACATTATCAAAATTGAAAACCGATGGATAATTCAGGCGGAAGCAATGACATTTTTGAAAGATTGAAATCCGGTGTGCCTGTCCCTATGGATGATCCCCAATACGGAAGGATCAGGCATATTGTAAATGAAACTATCAAACTGTCTAACCAACTCAATATGGCTTCGGATGTGGATGAAATCCGAGCCTGTTTAAGCAGAATAATTGGTAGAGAGGTACATGATAGTACTGTTGTCTTTACTCCATTTCATACCAATTTCGGTAAACATATTTCTTTGGGCAGGAATGTATTTATCAACCATGCCTGTAGCTTTTTAGATCTGGGGTGCATTACCATAGAAGATGATGTAATGATCGGGCCGCGGGTAAATATCACTTCTGAAAACCACCCTGTGGAAGTGCCGGCACAAAAGACATTAGTTCCCGGTCCAGTTATTATCAGGCGCAATGCCTGGATTGGGGCCGGTGCTACCATTTTACCAGGTGTTACCGTGGGCGAAAACGCGGTGGTGGCAGCAGGAGCTGTAGTAAACAGGGATGTTCCTGCCAACACTGTTGTTGGGGGAATTCCTGCCAAGCAACTGAAAATAATCTCTTAAAGGATAACAAAATGGATTACTCGAAAATTATTATAGCAGGATTGCTCACATTTATGGGGCAAGCTTGCTCTGATACGCAACAAAATAATAAACCAAAAACAGTTGATATGGAACAAGCGATAGAAAAGGATTATCTCACTTTCACCTTAAGTGATAAGGTGACTATGGAAAAAGTGCAGTATAAAAACAGGTATGGGATAAGCGTTGCTGCCCATTTATATATTTCTAAAGATTTTGATAAATCCAGGAAATATCCGGCGGTTATTATAGGAACTCCCTATGGTGGTGTGAAAGAACAAGGAGCGGGTATATATGCTCAGAATATGGCTGAGCGCGGATTTATAGCCATGGCTTTTGACGAGTCTTTTAATGGAGAAAGTGGTGGTGAGCCCAGAAAAACTGCTTCGCCTGATATTTTTGTAGAAGATTTCAGTGCCGGAGTAGATTTCCTTGGTACACATCCTAACGTAGACAGAGAAAAAATTGGTGCTATCGGTATCTGTGGTAGTGGAGGCTTTGCGCTTACCGCTGCCCAGTCTGACACACGAATTAAAGCCATTGCCACTACAAGCATGTATGACATAAGCCGATTGAATCGTAAGGGGTTTATGGATAGCATGACTGATGAGCAGCATAAGCAGACTTTAAAACAAAGCAGCGAACAGCGGTGGAATGATTTTACAGAGGGCAAATATGCTAAAACCCCTTCATTCCCTGACCAGCCTCTTCCGGCGGTTCCGGAAGGGCTTGATCCCGTAACCAGTGAGTTTTTTGAATATTATGCTATGGAAAGGGGGTTTCACCCTCGCGCAACAGGAAACTTTACCGTTACCAGTAGCATAGCATTTAACAATTTTCCATTGATGAGCTACATTGAGACTATTTCACCTCGTCCGATTCTATTGATCATGGGCGAGAATGCACATTCGAAATTCTATACTGAAGACGCTTATAAAAGGGCCGCTGAACCTAAAGAGCTGGTAGTAGTACCGGGAGCCAGACATATAGACTTATATGATAAAGTGGACTTGATTCCATTCGAAAAACTGGAATCTTTTTTCAAAGAAAACCTAAAATAAAGTAAATCATGAGGCACATTGCAATACCATTAATCTTCGCCGTCAGCTTGCTTTTTGGTTGCCAGCAGCCAGCAGAGAATAAGTTGGACGCAATATTTCCTCAAGGGCAAAAAGGCCCCGCTGAGTATTTTACCGGCAATGCTTATAACTATGGGTTAGTACCTATGGATTCTACCTATACTACGCTTGTAGGGAATGTATATTTTGAACCGGGTGCCAGGAGCAACTGGCACACTCACCCGGCAGGACAGATCCTGATCATTACGGCTGGAAAGGGATATCACCAGATAGAAGGAGAGCCAGTTGAGGTTTTGCAAAAAGGTGATGTGATAAAATGTCCGCCCAATAAAAAACACTGGCATGGTGCCAGCCCCGATACAGGAATGCAGCAGATGTACATTGTACCAAATACTGAAAAGGGAGTGGTCAACTGGATGGAGCCGGTTTCAGACGAACAATATCAAAATATTAATTGAAGCATTATGGATTTACCAAAACACAACCATGAAGGTAAAACCTCCAGGAGGACCTTCATGCAGCAATCTGCCATGGCCGGTGCCGGACTGGCATTGGCCAGCCCTCTACAACTATTCGCTCAGTCTGCGCAAGACCCACAAAAGAGCAGAAATATAAAAACAAGAGGGTATGCAGCTAAAGATGAATCAGGAAAGCTGAGACCCTGGGAGTTTGAGCGCAGGCCAGTAGGCGATGATGATATTTTGATCGATATCAAATACGCAAGTATCTGTCACTCAGATATCCACCAGATGAAGGGGCATTGGGGACAGCAGCAATATCCTCAGGTGCCAGGTCATGAGATCGTAGGTGTAGTAGCTGCGATTGGCAAGAATGTAACCAAATTTAAGGTTGGAGACCGTGCCGGGGTCGGATGTATGGTAGATAGTTGTATGGAATGTGAAAGTTGCACACATGGTGAGGAGCATTTTTGTGACAGAGGAGAAACCGTGTTTACCTACGGTTATCCTATGAAGTCCGAACCCACAGGTATTTCACAAGGTGGATACTCGGATAAAATAGTAGTCAGAGACCATTTTGCCGTTCATATACCGGGCCACATCAGCTTTGAAGAAGCCGCGCCGCTATTATGTGCCGGCATTACCACATATTCGCCGTTGATGAATGCACAATTCAAAGTAGGTGATCAGGTAGGGGTTGCCGGGATTGGCGGTTTAGGTCATATGGCGGTAAAACTTGCTGTATCCAAAGGTGCGGAAGTATATGCTTTTACCACTTCTCCTGATAAAGTTGAAGACATCAAGTCATGGGGAGCGAAAGAGGTAATTATAGTAGACGAGGCTTTTAACAACATGCAGTCTTACAGTAAGAAGCTGGATTATATGATCTGTACGATCCCGTATCAGTTCAATGCCGCTCCTTACATTTCCTGCGTAAAGCCGTTTGGCACTTTTACCTATGTAGGAATGCCTGAGGGGTTTGAGCTCTCTTATAATAACCTGGCCCTGGCTTCAAGCAGAGTTAATTTAAATGCATCATTGATAGGTGGCATACCTGAGACACAAGAGGTGATCCATTATTGTGCTGATAATGGCATCAGGCCTCAGATACAGGTGATAAAGGCTACAGAAATTAACAGTGCGTGGGAAAAGGTTGTAAATAAGCAAGCGCGCTACAGGTATGTCATTGACGCGGCAACTTTCTAAGGAACCACATGTTATATGAAGATTCCCCTAATAATAGCTCTATTTATTGCGGAATTGGGTGCTGTAGGCGTTGGCTGCAATAAGGATGTTGAAAAACCTGATAACATGAATGCACATATACAAACAACCCGGGTAAAAGTTGCAGTAGGTTCGCACGTGTTTGAAGTTATACTGTACGATAATCCTACTTCACATAGTTTAATTGAGCAAATGCCTTTTACCGTGGAGTTGGAGGATTATGCCGGCAAAGAAAAGATCTTTCAGCCAAAGCAGCCCCTGAATAAAACAGGGGCCCCCAAAGGCGCTGACCCTAATGTAGGAGATATTATGTGTTACGGGCCATGGGGTAATATTGCTATATTTTATGACGAAGCCGGATATGCCAACGGACTTATTCCCATGGGCCGAATAAATGATGTTGATGGGTTTGTGAAAGCTCTGACTGCAAGCTCATCAGTAACTTTTAAAATAGATAATTAAACGTATGGAGATAGTAAAAAACAGTGAGCTGGATTCGATAAAAGGTCCCGAAGCGTGGTTTACAGGTATGGTGAGAATAGATCCTTTATTTGCAAAAAGAGAGGAGACCAGGAGTGCCGGAGCTTTGGTAACTTTTGAACCTGGAGCCAGAACGGCATGGCATACGCATCCGGCAGGCCAGATATTAATTATACAATCAGGGCTTGGCCGGGTGCAAAGGGAAGGCGGTCTGATAGAGGAAGTACAGTCAGGGGATGTGGTGTGGTTTGAACCTGGCGAAAAACACTGGCACGGAGCATCCCCCGGGAAGGCCATGAGCCACATTGCCATTCAGGAAGAAGTGGATGGTGAAGTGGTAACCTGGATGGAGAAGGTGTCGGATGAACAATATATTAAAAATGGATAATATTTCTAAAACGTTAACTCAAGAGGAAATAGCGCAGATTGCCCTAAAAGATGACTTCCATATTGCTCCTTATAGAGCTGATGGAAAAACCTTTGGTACCCCGACATGGATATGGGTGGTAATGGTAGAAGGGGAGCTGTACGTTCGAGCTTATAATGGCACCGGGTCGAGATGGTATAAGTCTGCCATAGATCAGGGGGCGGGTAAAATAGAAGCGGCCGGCTTGGTGAAGAGCGTACGCTTTAAACCCGTTAGCGGGAAGATCAATGAAAAGATTGATGAGGCATATCGCCGGAAGTATAATGGTAGCCCCTATCTCAATGCTATGATCAGTGAAAGGACCAAAGCCGCAACCATTCAAATATTACCGGGAGTTGAATAATAGTAAGTATAATAACTAAGAAAATGGACACAACACTAACAAAAGCATACGGAACGGATTCTGCAAAAGCCCCACTTCATGATATGGAGATTAAACGCCGGGCTCTTTTAGAGAATGATGTGGAAATTGAAATTTTATATTGTGGAATTTGCCATTCGGACCTGCATGCTATTAAAAATGACTGGGGTGGAACAACTTATCCTATAGTTCCAGGGCATGAGATAGTAGGAAAAATTACCAAAACAGGAGACAAGGTAGCCAGGTTCAAAGTAGGTGACCTGGCTGCAATTGGCTGTATTGTGGACAGTTGCAGAAATTGTGAGCATTGCCATAATAGCGAAGAGATGTTTTGTGAGAAAGGATGGACGCTGGTATTTAATGCACCGGACAAGCACCTCGGTGGTGTGACCTATGGAGGCTTCTCCAAAAACATAGTAGCAGATGCCGATTATGTGTTAAAGATGCCTGCCTTTGAAAACCTGGCGGCGGCAGCTCCTTTGCTATGTGCGGGTATTACTGTTTACTCTCCGCTCAGACACTGGCATGCAGGCCCTGGCAAGAAGATCGGCATCATCGGTATCGGAGGCCTGGGGCATATGGCTATCAAAATAGCCAAGGCAATGGGATCCCAGGTTGTCGTTTTCACCACCAGCCCTGATAAAATGGATGATGCAAAGAGACTTGGCGCCGATGAAGCAGTGCTGTCCAAAGACGCGGATCAAATGAAAACTCAGAAAGGGTTTGATATGATCCTGGATACAGTTTCAGCCAGGCATGATGTAAACATGTACCTGAATACTCTGAAAGTAGATGGTAGTCTGGTACTGGTTGGGCTACCCAATGAACCCCTGGAAATCGGGGCTTTCAATGTGGTCAATGGCCGCAAGAGCTTTTCAGGTTCCAATATCGGAGGTATAGCTGAGACCCAGGAAATGCTGGATTTTTGTAAGGAACATAATATTACCGCAGATATTGAGTTAATCCAAACCGATGAAATCAATGTGGCTTTGGAAAGGCTTGAGCGAAACGATGTGAAGTACCGCTTTGTCATTGACTTAAAATCTTAATTAGCGATGAAATGGACGTCTGGTGATCATTGATGATAGGGCAGGCGTCCTGTTTTTCTGCTCTCCTGAGTAGTTTACTCATAACGGGTAAGTACGGCTGGCGCCACCTATTAAGCCCTGTTTCGCATATCTCTGAGAGATAACATAGCGTTTCTTTGATCTCGTTCCCCGTTAAAAAGCAGTCATAAATATGATCCTCGTCATAAATTTGTCTGCAGGTATAAGCGATCATTGCGGTCGATCAAACATTGAGCTATATGACCGCACATTATCAAACTGCTGTTGTAAACTGGCTGTATACAGGACTTTTCCTGGTAGTGGCTATGGTTGTAATTGGTGGCATAACCCGGCTCACCGGCTCAGGCTTATCCATGGTCGAATGGCAGGTGATTTCTGGTACCATTCCACCACTAAGTACTGAAGAATGGGAAAAGGCATTTGATGCATACAAACAATTCCCTGAATACCAGAAGCTCAATTATCACCTCACACTTTCGGGATTCAAGAGCATATTCTGGTGGGAATATTCGCATCGTTTGATTGGTAGAGTTATCGGACTGGTATTTATTATCCCCTTCGTTTATTTTCTCTGGAAAAAAAGACTCTCCCGGCGAGACACCAGAAACCTCATCTTTATCCTGCTTCTGGGTATGGCTCAGGGCGGCATGGGGTGGTTTATGGTCAAAAGCGGATTGGTTGATAACCCTCATGTGAGCCATTATCGATTGGCCGCACATCTCAGTCTGGCTTTCTTACTTATTGGAGCTATACTATGGCTTATTTTAAAGATTAAGTACCCCAGCCCGAAGAGATTTGCTTCCATAGAAAGTTTAAGGTTTCCATGGGCCGTAGTTTGTCTTGTAGCCATATTTATTCAAGTTATACTCGGAGCTTTTGTGGCGGGCCTTAAGTCCGGCTACTATTACAACACATTCCCTTTAATGGACGGCAAGCTTATACCCTGGGATACCTTTACTTCATCAGGCACCGGAGTTTGGGAGAGTGGGGCTTTTGTGCAGTTTCTTCACCGTTGGTTTGCCTGGATCGTTTTCATCGCCATTGTTGCTACATGGCTGAAAATAAGGTCAGGGTATTGTTCCATACGGGTGAGAAAGTATTCAAATTTCCTTGTACTCATGGCTTTGGTTCAGGTTATAGTTGGTATTTCCACTCTGGTACTTGCCGTACCACTGTTTCTTGGCGTTGCACATCAGGTTATAGCAACCATGCTTTTTGGCTTGTCATTATCATTGCTGTATCATGTGCGTCATTGCGGCGAGTTTGCGTTTACTTGAGTTAATTTTTCTCTCAAAATAATCCCTTATGACTATCTAAGAGCCATTTTTAGCCAATTTTCGGTATGAAAATACAAAAAGGACACCCGGTCAGGATGTCCTTTTTTGTGCCTATTGCTATATTATGCTCAGTTGCTAACTGCTACTATTTCCCTGTCTCCACCTTCAACGTCACTGCCTCACTGTGGCTTTTAAATTCAGGAGCGTACATATTTTGAATAGTCGTGATGCCATTGGTGAAAGTACCGGCATTGTTCACCCTCAGGTCGTATTCAAAAACATAAACGCCCTTAGGTAACTTATCAAAAAAGAAATTGGTGCTCGCATCCTTGGTGGACTCGTAGTACCCCAGACCATCCTGCCATTTGTATTCGGACAGTGTGCTTACCGGCTCAAGGCCTGATGCACGCTGATCTTTCATATGCATAAACTCCATATCCCGGTCAGCTTTCAGTATGATCCTTATCCTTAACAGGTCACCAGGCTTCAGGCTGAGTGAATCGGTAACTGCGGTCAATACTTCACCCTGAGCATCTCTGGTAACCAAAAATACATCTTTGTTCAAAGTTATGGCATTGGTCGAAGATGCAGTGATGTTATCAATATCTTCAAAGTACTGCCAGTATAAGCTTCCCCAAACCATCTTATTGCCTTGGTTTGTTAGTGTTACTTTGCCCATTTCCTGTGAAATGCTTTCTTTTGGCCAGGTCTTCTTGAAGTAACCGCTACCGGCTTCTGCCTGACCTGCTTCTACCGGCAGGGAGCCCACCTTTACTGATACATCATTGGTATTGCTAACCTCCGGAGATCTATCCAGTAGCAGGGCATAAATGGCCTCAGAGGTAGCCTTTGTGGTTTTCCACCGGTTCGCCTGTTTATGTTTAAGCAGCCATTGCGTCAGTTCATTGTACACCTCTTGTCGCTCTTTCTCATTGTCCATAATCTCATAAAAGGCCTCCGTGATCATAGCCTGGGTTTCAATATCCGACCTGTTCCAGTAATACCCTCCCTCGTTGGCTTTCCAATACCTGCCTCTTTCCTCGCTGAGTATGCTGGTTTCTTGTAGTGAAGCTAAAATTTCGGCTGTCACTTCTTTGTTCCCTGCACGGTGCTGGGCCAAGGCTATCATAGCTTTGGGCATGAGGTCGAAATTAGTCCAGTATTTAGCGGATTGTTCGAGGTAGTACTGATAAGCAGGTTCCAATGCTTCAGAACGGTCATATTCATAGAAGCTTCTGGTATAGAGATAATGTACCTGAATATTACTGATGTTGTTTTTCTCAAGGTAGCCCTTTTCGCGTTTTTCCGAATCAGCCAGCAGCCTTCTATAGTCATTGATCAATTCACTATCCATATAGCTGACGCCCTTTTCCTGCAAATCATCATTATCAGGCAAAGCTTTATTTGCGTCAATTTTACTAAGGTGCCCAAGGCCGGCTATAATGTGTTGTGTGATGTACCTGTTAGGGTAGGGGTTTCCACTAAACCATGGGAAGCCACCATTACTCAGTTGCATTTGTGCCAGTTTCTGGTAATTATCCTTCGATTCTTCGGCAACCTTGTCAAGGTCAAAAAGCAGGGCTATACGCTTTTGCTGTTCAGCCTCGCTTTTTGCATCCCGGAGCCAGGGAGTTTCCTGTATCAATATCGATTTCAATTCAGCGTTGGTTTCCAGCTTACTAACCAAAGCACCTGATGATTTCCATTTTTCAAAGACCTCTTTGATCGCCGGATTACTATTGATGATGTCTGCAGCGAGTGAATTCGCATAATAGCGGGCGAAAGTTTGTTCGGAGCATTCGAATGGGAATTCCATCAGGTACGGCAAAGATTTAATAGCATACCATACAGGATTGGTGGTCAATTCAAAGGTTAGCTGATGATGGTCCAAAGTCGTTGAACTGTTATTGACCAGCTTATCCAGGGTAAGTTCTTTGGTTGTATTGGCTTTCACCGTTAGTGGCAGCGTTTCAGTCACAAGCTGCCTGTTAGAGAGTATGGGTATGATATTCTGCTCACCGTCACTGTACGTGCCTGTTGTGGCTACTATTTTATACTGTACGGCATCGTGGCCGCCCTGTATGTTAAGGTTCCAGCTTACCATGTTACTGCCTTTGGCGGTCACATTACAAGCCGTGCGTACCGGGCTTAAGTGGAGAAGCCCTGAAGTAATGTCGTTACCGGTAACCGGATCGGTAAGCTGTATCTCAACCTGCACTTGTTGAGGTGCGTCCATAAGGTTGACCACCTTAGCGGTCAATTGCAACTGATCTCCTTTTCGCAGGAATCGTGGCGCATTGGGCACCACCATTAACTCCTTTTGTGTAACGGTTTGTAAAAATTTGTAACCCACTACTAAATCTTTGTTGTGGGCCAGTAATTGAAGTTTCCAGCGAGTCAGTGCTTCCGGAGTGGTAAAATTGAAGGATATTTCACCTTTTTTGTTCGTTTTCAACTGTGGAAAAAAGAATGCCGTCTCTCGCAAGTCGCTTCTTGCCTTAACTTGTGCAAGCATTTCATCCAGCTTCTTTTGACCTGCTTTGGTAGTAATAATAACCACACCATTAGCAGCCTGGGAGCCATACAGTGCTGTGGCAGCGTCGCCCTTTAATATTTCCATGGAGGCTACGTCGCCTGCTCCAAGATCCGCTTGCTGTACAATAACACCATCTATAACATACAAAGGCATATCTCCACTGTCTACGCTACTATTGCCTCTAATTCTGATTTGCCTGCTTCCCTCCATAGCGCTTACTTCCACACCGGCTGCACGTCCAGCCAGATCAACAGCTATTTCTTCCGAAATCTCTTCTTCATCGGCAACTTCAACAATTTCCTCTACGGCATACCCCAGAGCCTGTTTTTTCCTTTCCAATGCCATGGCAGTAACCACCACATCTGATAACTGACGAACATCCGGAGACATCTCTACATCGATAACGTTTTTGCCTTTGGGGTCAACCTCAAGGGTTGAAAGGCCTATAAAACTGAATACCAGTACATCTCCCTTTTTGACAGCAAGCTTATATTTCCCATGTTCGTCAGTTATAGTACCGCGGGTGGTTCCTTTGACAATTACGTTTACCCCGGCCAGCACTCTTTCTTCTTCGATAGATGTTACCATGCCGTAGACATAGCCGGCAGGCAGGTTTTTGTCCTGGCTTAATTTTGCCAACGAGGGGCGATCCTCCAGGTTATAGAGCCTCAGGCTGTTCAGGTACCGGTTGTTATAGTAAGCAGAACGGGTAAGATGAAAGCCAAACCAGTTAAACTGATTATGCCTGATTACCGGGGCCTGATAATAATTTTGCGAAATGTTTCTGATATTGAAGTAAGCCTGTCCGAAAGACGAATGGGCATTATTGGGATTATAGGCATAATAGTACCCGCCGGAATTAGCATTAGGATCGAAATTCCAACCATGAGGTTTGAACTGGTCAAGCGAGGCATCGTACATCGAGGTCAGAAATTCCACTTCCGCCCGTTCTTTTCTCTTGCCTTTAACTTTAAAACTCCAGGTTTCTTCTGCTCCCGGCTGTAGTTTGTCGCGGAAAGTCAGGGTTTCAATTTCCAGTTTATTTGTTGGTATGCTCACAGCGATGCGCCGGGTACCGCTTTCAAAGGTGTTGTAGTTTACAAAATAGTAATGGATTGCAAAGCCTTCGGCGTCATTGCCGGTTACGTCTATCGTCAGCACTTTCGACTCATCAGAAAGCTGAATAATATGGGTTTCACTGATTTTGTAGTCTTTATCAACTTCTACTATGAGCGTCAGGTCTTTGGAAGCAGTCCCGACGGTAAGCTTAACCTGATCACCGACGTTATACACTGCTTTGTCCGTTTTTACTTCTATCAGTTGGTTATCACTAACTTTCGGCACCTTGGAGTTGTACACCTTAAACCATGCCTTGGCCTTAATCTCATTGCCTTTTTCATCGGTGGTGATAAGTTCGGCAAGGTAAGCGCCCAGTGGCCAGCTCTCATTGATATTTACAGGCAGGCTTCGGGTAGAGTCCGCGGTATTAAACTCAGTACTCATGTAAACTTCACCTGTAGGCCACGATTTCCAGTCTCCCGGTTCACTATAAGGCTCATGGGGAAATAACTTCCCATATTCTTCTTCCGAAATTTTAGGCAGATCAGGCAATGACCATGGCCGTTTTTTAAGTGGTGCAGCAGGAGCCTGCAACTTGTATATTTTTATCATTCCACTGGCAGTTGCTTTTTCACCATTAAGGTTGGTTATCTCATAGCCCAGCTTTGGTGTTTTCTCATTAACATCAATGTTGTCTTTCACCTTTAATGAAGCTGATAGCATGTGGTACCCCACTTTGACGTTGGTGGTTGATGAGCGTGTTTCCCCGTTAATATCAATTACATCCGCGGTTATTTTATAGGTAAAAACAGGAAGGTCAGAAACATCCGTGCTTTCATCAGGAATAGCTTTAAATTTTATTTCATAGTTACCTTCACTATCAGTAATGACTTCACCTGAGGCGATCTCAACAGGAGGAGAGTAGAACCTGGAGTTGTACCCCCATCTATACCAATAAGGAAGCTCTACACCTCGCTCAACGGCGTATTTAACTTTGGCATTACTGATACCGGCACCGCTGAAGGATTTAGCTTTGCCATCAACACTTATGGTATCATTTACACTGAAAGTTTGTTTTATGGCATTAAAGTTAACTTCGAAAGTGGGCCGCTTATATTCTTCAACAGAAATGTAAAGTTCACTGTAGGCAAAATTATCTATTTCTTCATCATAGAATTTGCTGGTGTCTTCTGTGTCCTCTTCTGCATACAGCATGTACTCTCCGTTCAGCCCGGTAGACGGAATTTTAAATTCACCACTAAAAGAACCAAACTCGTTGGTTTTCAATCTTAAAAAGCCTACCTCTTCACTGTTGACATCATCAAGATAAACCTCGACAAATTCTCCTGGAACTATGGAAGACTTATCATTGACTTCCTTGATAAGAATGCCTTTGAAGTAAATGGTTTGTCCCGGCCGGTAGATACTCCTGTCTGTGAAAAGGAATGCCCTGGCTGTTACATATTCATTTTCATTGTTTTGAGAAGACCTGTAACTTCTGTTAATATGGTGTCTGCCAAAATTTACAGTATCCCCATCCATGAAAACTGTTATAAGGGTAGGAATATAATTATCAGTCAGGGGAATAAAAGCAAAACCTCGCTCATTGCTGGTCAATGTTTCATCCAGGCTGACATTGGAATGGCTCAATGGATCATTGATAACACGTATAGTTCCGCCTTCCAGAGGTTTTCCTGTACTTCGGTCTACCAGTTGAAACCTTTGGCGGTTATTGATGTTGGCCGTAATTAAAGCTATATCAGTTACCTGAATAAGTCCAAAGGCTGTAATAGGGTCATAACCACTGTTGTTCTCTGTTGTGCTATAGATGAGGTAGCTACCTTTGTCCAGGGCTGGAAAAATAACCTCAGTCCCGTGGTGCTGGTAATCTCCGGGATTGATCAGGCTGTCTGACCACGACACTACCGGGGATAAGTTTTTAATGAAATCCACCCGCACGGAATCAAACCTGATATTGTTCCAGATCCTGATCTGCGATTGACTTAACCTGAAAATCCTGAAATGCAGGGAATCCACGTTAGTGTATTTTACAAGGGCTTTAAAAGGCTTGTCTGGTACTACAAATTCCTCCGTAGTGATGCTGAGTGATTTGGCTAAAATCGTCTCCTGTAGTTCGCGTGCCTTTTGCGCCCCATCACTATCCGGAAAGCGCCTGATTGCGCTTTCACAATATTTCAGGGCCTTATTCAAATCACCCCAATTCCTGTAATGCGAAGCCAGGGCAAACTCTATAAGCGTGGAAGCGGGATGTTCCTTATGGGTGGCCAAAAGTCGCTCCAGGCTGTTAGTGTATTTAAAAGGGGCTGTTGAAGAGGTGCCTGAAATATAAGATAGCCGTTCCAGGTCAAGGGCGACTAAAGCGTGGGTATCATTTCTTTCTGCATGATACTTCAATAGCTTCAGGTAAAGTTTAAGTACCTCATGCTGCGCTGTTGTAGCAGTATCTGAAAGGTTGATTTTGTCGAATGCATCGAAATAGGAGCTGTCAGGTTCAAATTCTTTGCCCGGAACGAGTAGGGAATAATCCGACTTGTAGAAGTCAATGGCGTCATGCACCAGCAGGTCTAAAAGGGTAGGGCGGTAGATGTCATATTTAGGGTTGTACTGTTCAGTTAATACTTTGAAGTTGGCCAGGCTTGCTTTTTTTAATTCATTCCAGGGTTGCAGGGATTGCCTGTAATGCCAGTGCATCTCCTTCAGCAGGGTACGGGCATCCCAGGTGCGGAAGTCGACCGAATCTACTTTTTCATCAACATCTGTTCTACGAAAGAGCTTCCACCTGTACTGGTTGTAATACTGATCGTAAACCTCAGCCAGATAGTTGTGGAGTATAGCCTTGGCAGGAGCTTTTGTTCTTGCGATCTCCTTTTCAAGCTTTTGGACCACCTTCAACTCTGCATCTTCTTCCAGCGTCAGGGCAAACTTCAACTGATAGATTAAGGCTTTAATATGTTGTTCATCATTTTTATGCTGTATGGCATAGTCATGAATAGAGTCAACAATGGCCAGAGCGGATTTGGGTAATTCCTTCAACTCTAGGCGATAAACCTTCAGCCAGTGAGTAGCATAAAAATCCTTTTTCTTTTGAGCGACCGCAATAAAAGTTGTGGTAAGTAGTAAGGCAATTGATAAAATGTATTTCATTCTATGGTGTAGTGTGGTATAACCTTAGGTATAGTAAGTAAATTGAACTTATATAATAGACAATATTAAAAAACGTCACAACCTTATAAGTGAATTATGTAAAAAAATACTGTTTGCAGTTCACTGTTCCTGGTTTATAGTTTACAGCAACTTTGAATTGTGAACCATAAATACTTCTTTCAAAACGAAACATGAACCTGACGATCGGAGTTATAACTTTGATATGTCGAAGAATATAAATTACTCCATTCTTGAACTTGCCAGTGTCGCTTACGGTACTACTATTAATGAAACTTTTAAAAGAAGCCTTGATCTTGCCCAAAAGGCTGAAGAGATGGGATATACCCGCTTTTGGCTGGCAGAACACCATAATATGATAAGTATTGCCAGCTCTGCGACCGCTGTACTGATAGGTTATATCGCTGGGGGTACCAGTAAAATCAGGGTAGGTTCCGGCGGTGTCATGTTGCCCAACCATACACCACTTATTGTAGCGGAACAGTTTGGTACCTTAGGAAGCCTTTACCCGGATCGTATTGATCTTGGCCTCGGAAGGGCGCCAGGTACCGACCAGGCCACAGCTCAGGCCATCCGGCCAGACAGGATGCAGGCTGTTTACCAGTTTCCGGAGGCAGTAGGCCAGATACAGCAGTATTTTTCTGATAACAGGGGTGCGCGGGTCCGTGTGAATGTAGCTGAAGGTGTAAATGTTCCACTTTACATTTTGGGGTCAAGCACTGACAGCGCATATTTGGCTGCTAAGAAAGGCCTGCCGTACGCTTTTGCCAGTCATTTCGCACCTACCCATCTTTTTGAAGCACTAAATATCTATTACAACCAGTTCCAGCCCTCCGAGTTTCTCGAGGAGCCTTACACCATTGCAGGTATCAATGTGATTGCCGCTGATACGGATAAGGAAGCCGAAAGGATCTCAACCACTATGATCAGAATGCTTCTGGGAGTATTGACCAATAACCTGGATTATATGCAAGAGCCTATTGATATGACACCGGAGTTGAGAGACTTGCAGCAAAACCCAGCATTCCAGCGCATGCTGACCTATGCTTTCAGAGGAAGCAAAGATACCGTAAAGGAGAAAACAGTAGAATTTCTGAAACAAACCGGGATCGATGAAGTCATTGTATCATCGCATATATTTCACCATGAAGATAGGATCAATTCTTACCGAATATTTGCAGAAATTATGAATGAAATCAAAATTTGAAAATCAACATTGTAGGGCTGTCGTGCCTTTTACCTAAAAACAACAAATGAAAGCTGCTACTTTATCAGAGATAAAAAAAGAACTGAAACATCGCGACCCTGAGGAGATCATGCAAATATGCCTCCGGCTCGGTCGTTTTAAAAAAGACAATAAAGAGCTGCTTACCTACCTGCTTTTCGATGCAAATGATGAAGAGGGCTATATTTCTTCCATCAAATACGAAATTGACGAAATGATTGAGGAGATCAATACAAGCCATCTATATTATGCCAAGAAAGGACTTCAAAAAATCAACCGCAACCTCAATAAATACATCAGGTACTCCGGTAATAAGCAAACGGAGGTAGAAGTGCTTCTTCATTTTGCCAGATCCATTAAAGATTCGGGTATTGCCATACACCGCAGCAGCGTGATCAGCAATATGTACGACAGGCTATTGGTAAAAATTAAAAAAGCCCTGTCTTCACTACATGAGGATATTCAGGCGGATTATGCATATGCGCTTGAACAGCTTTAATGCATTAGGAATCGTAACAGGTTAGTAGGAGCGTTCTTCTTTGACTGTTGCACACCGGAGCAGGACTTCAACCTGCTCATTGGCCATCTGAACATAGTTTTTGACATCATCAATTTTACCATCCCTGGCGAGGTATATGATGGCTCCCAATATATTTTCCTTTGGGTCTTTTACTTGTGACAGAAGTTGTTCTACGAGCTCTGTATTTTCCCTCCCAAATTTTCTGGTAATCTCATACCTCCGGTCTTCCGGGTTTAATGCATGTTCTCTTTTTGATTTCATTGGTAATAATTGTAGTAATTATGTGATCATGGTAATATACAAGCGCTCACTTAGAGTTTAATTGCCTGACTGAAGTTGTAATTTTAAAATTTTCGCTCCCATAGCTAATCACTAAATACAGTGATAGATGAAAATCACCAAAAACAGGCTTTTTTCAAATCTTATTGAAATCTAATTTTGATTTGCTTATTACAAGCTTAAGTGGGTTAACATCATGATGGAAATTTCTGGGATTAATAATAGTTAAACAATGGGGTTGATCATATGCAATAAACATGGTAAGCAAGGTATTGCCATAAACATCCAGCGGGAAATATGTGAAAAGATGCTAAAAGGTGACCGATTGCATGATGACAATCTTGCAGAGGTCAAGGTGCTTTATTTTGACAGTGATGAACTGCTTCTCGACATGAATTATGTGGTTACTAATACCTTAAAAGAGCAATTGAAGCTCCATGATGTTTATGAGGTACGAGAGGATGCCGATGAGGAACCTCTTAGCAAATTATTCAGCACAAAGATGGGGATCATCTGCGGACAATGCCTGAATGAATATGAGTATAAAGCGGATATTCAGAGCACATTGGCGGCATACCGCAGTAACTGGGTTAGATGAATGATACGCGACGCGCCTGTAAAATAATCAGCAGTTTTTTGTTTATCGATTTGAATCAATATAACTCAAATAATGCTTCTGCAAAGGGTTAATATCGAGCCGCCCTTAGGCCATGGATGAATGCTATAAAGATCCCACATTATTAGCTGTTTACTGTAAAAGGTAACATAATGTTGTTGCTCATTTTTTAGCAAAAACAGGGTAATTTACTACTTTAGGAAAGATAAAAATATTCTAAATCGCAGAACCCTTTGATCTCTAGTTGGTTACTGTCGATAGGCAGAAACTATGCTGATCATATTTTAACTCAACCGCCCCAAAACCATGGAAGAACTGATCCTAAAACTTAAAAAAAATAATATTTCTATTAGTGTCATTGAAGACCGGCTTAAATTAAATATTCCAGATAAGCTCGATGCTACTGATATTCTTCTGGAGGTCAAGGAAAATAAGCACAACCTGATCTCATATATACGTCAGTTAACAGAAGATGTCTATGCCTTGAAACCGGTTAAAAAAATGGACTACTATGATGCATCCATAAGTCAGCAGGCATCACTCTTGGCTACTTTGTTTAGGAACCCTGAAGAAAAATATGAATATACCTTCAACATTGAAAGGACACTGGAGGTTGAGGATGCTGACATACCTGCTTTGAAAAGGGCATTTTCTATTTTAGTTGAGCGTCATGAAGTGTTAAGGACGGTACTTGTTCTCGTGAATAATAAGGTTAAACAAAAGGTGCTGGCTCCTCACGAGTTGGATTGGGAATTGGTACAACTGGATGCCAGAGACTCGGAAAATGTCGAAGAATACGTTAAAAAATTAAAAAGTGAGCCAGTCATTTTCGACTTCGAAAAAGGACCATTATTTGACCTGCGCCTGGTACATGTAGAAGATAAGCGACACTTATTGATATTTACCATACACCATTCTATTTCCGATAAATGGTCGATAGGTATTATTGAGAAGGAGCTGGCGCATATCTACTCCGAGTTACTTGCAGGACGTACTCCCTCGATGGCTCCTGTAGAAATCCATTTCAAAGATTATGTGCATTGGACGAGCAGAATGATTGCCAGAGATGATGCCAACTCACATCAGCTTTATTGGTTTAATAAGCTCAGGGAATTACCCATACGAAATATTGAAACAGAGCTGGGTTATGCGAAATCACCGAACCTTGGGTTGACTTATAAAGAGAAGCTTAGAAAGGAACTGAGAGAAGGGCAGGGGTACAGGACAATGACCCCGGAAGAGGAAGAAAACTTTTTTGGAGTACTGGCAATTATTGAATTCAGAAAAGGCTACAGGTATGACTATACAAGAGGCCACGAAATTCTGGATACTTTGAAAAGGCTTGCATCAGCCACAAATACTTCTGTTTCGGTAACCTTAGTAGCTATTTTTAGTTTGCTTTTAAGCAGAGTAACCAAGGAGACAGACACCATAATAGCCCTCAACCGAATGCTTCGAGAGAATGGAAACCTAAAGGATATGATTGGGATGATGACAAACACTATTTTTTTTCGCAACAAAGCAGATAAAGACCTCCCGGTGAAAGACTTTGTGAAAGCTGTAGATGAAAACCTGCTTGAGGCTTATGACCACAGCCTTTATCCTGTTGAAACGCTCATCAATAATCTGGATAAACCATTGCATGCGATAAGCAAGGTTTTTCTCAACGTTATGAATGTTGAGGACACTACGATTACGGAAGATATATATTTAAATGGTCCGGATAATACAGTATGTCATCCTTATTTCGATATGGATTTTGGCGTGTTGATCTATAACAATGGTATAAAGATCCAGTGCAGCTATGTTTCCGGTCTTTACACTGCCGACACCCTGAAATATATTTTTAACGAGTTCGATGGGTTGATCAAAAGCATTGAGCAGAACTCTGATGTATTGGTTGCTGAAGTGATTTGATTTACCACCTTATACATCAAGGAAAAAGTTACCTGTTGTCTGTTGGGTAGAATTATCCATTGCAGGTAATTTATAATCCATTTCATATGTCTAAATACCAAAAGGAAAAATTATTTAAATTTTCTTAAATTTTTCTTTCTTCGGAACATCCTGACCGTGACCTTCTTGGCCTGAAGCTACTTCCATATACCCAAGGTTGGGTATTGCCTCTATACCATAATTATTGCTTATTGGGTAGAAGAACCTGCTAAATGCATCTTTTCGGGCCACATAACCGGGGTTCAAAAAGCGCTGTGTTTATGACCTAAACTAACTACCCATGAAAACCAACATGCATTATTATGCTCTTGCTTTGCTATTGCTCATGAGCTGTGGCGGCAACAAAGAATCATCCACGAAGGATGAAGCTCTTCTGGAAAATTCAGAAGACTCAATTACACTGAATATTTCTTATCAAATTCCCGGCGACCTTCCCGCGGATGCGTCAGAAGAGGAACTTGCCAAATTTGCCTGGAATGAATTCTTTGCATTAAACTGGGCTTCTTCCTGGCCCAATGACCAAAAAAGAGCTACTCCCAATACCAGTTGGAAGTTTGCCGGAAGTGGTCCTGCTCCCGGTGTAGCTGTTTGGGAAACGTACATTCACAGAACAGAGCTACGGCCTGCCAACGGAAAGCGTACCCGTAGCCTGACGTCAGGTAAGCCCTACTATACCTTCATTAATCCGGTTGACACCACCACCAACAATGTAGCACTCAGCGATTACTGGGTCAATCTTGATGAGGATAATGAGATAGGCTCTGCGTACGTTTTTGCCTATGACTCCACCGAAGTCCTGTATATGGCTAAATCCAACCTGGTGGAATATACTTACGTAAAAAACAACTTCCCAACGGATAGCCTGCTCAAAATTGCGGTAGATAACGGTACGGACCCCAGTCTGAGCTACCTTAAGAAGGTGACTCAGGAAGGAGCAACCTGCAATAGCGATACCGCCAGTCATGTAATATGTTTGCCCTGTGGCAGTGATACCGAGGAGGGAACCATTGAAATTAAAACCGCCTGGAGGTTCCTGCTCAATGGGAAAGATGATCCGTCAAGGTTCATTACCAAATCGGTAGTTTACTACACTGAAGAAAATGGTTTGCCTACGGCACATACCGGTACCATGGGCCTTATAGGGATGCATATCATCCGTAAGACTCAAAATTACCCTTCATTCATCTTTGCCTCCTGGGAGCAGCTAGACGTACGAAATGCCGACATGCAAACCATAGGACTGGATACTCCGCTGGTAAACAATATGCCGGACCCTAATGTTGATCCTCATCAGCTTGAGCCAGTAGTTCCGAGAAATATTCCAGCCACACTGCAATCTGTAAACACCGAGGCACATAACCTGATAACCTCCCAAAACCCTGAGTCCCTCTGGCAATACTATCAACTGATAGGGGTTCAGGGCATACCGGTTGACTATACCAATAAGGGGCAGGATGACAACTATTTTATGGCCAACTATGTGATCGAATCCGACAGCCTGTTAACAGTGTTTCACGGATCATTTGCCGACCCATTTAATGCAAGCCTTCAAAATGTAGTGTACAAAGGCGAATCATACAACATGGGTGGTTGCCAGGGTTGCCATGGCCAGGCCCAGATCGGAGGCACGGATTTCAGCTTCCTGCTCGACTTTGGTGCCGGTAAGCCTGTACCTCAGCCTGATCTACTGCTTACGGTAGATGAAGCCCTGGAAAATGCCAATCCTTCACAAATCAAGAATTACGTCGAAAAATTTGAACAAATAATTACTTCAAAACAATAAAGCCATGGAAACCGAACCTATTGAAAAAGTAAAAAAGTTTGAGAATGACAAGCTGGCTTCACTGATCAGGGAGCTTCGCGAAATTGTGAGCAACCCAGTAGTGGAAGCAGCCTATAACGACGCCATTGCCAATGTGCATCCCATTTTATGGACAGGAGCACCTAACCCCTGGAAAGGACAGACCATCGATTACTTTGTAGAATACTTTGAATCATGGTTTGCCTTTTTGCCTCAGCCTGCCGGTGGACTCGGCAAAATTGTGCCGTTTACTTATTTTTATTATAACAATGAGTCTGCTTTCTACTTCCTCAATGAGTTTAAGAGCAGGAAAAGCCCCGACAAACCTTATACTACAGAGATCTTTGACTGGACAGTGAAGTTTATCAAGGCACGTGGCGAGTTTATGGATTCAGAAGAATCATTAAAATATATTGATAGCTGGATCAAAGATCCTTCTACCCACATCGATGATTTTATCGTTCCGCAAGGAGGCTTTAAATCATTTAATCAATTCTTTACCCGGGAATTGAAGCCATCTGCCAATCCCAGACCAATTTCCAAACCGGATGATGATTCTGTGGTAGTTGCCAGTGCCGACTCCGAAATTAATTTCATTGAATCTGAGCTGACATTGGACACCATGATGGATATAAAATCAAGGCAAATCAGTATGAATGAATTGCTTAAGGGTTCAAAGTATGCCGCTGAGTTTGTAGGAGGCAATGCCATCTCGTGTGTGCTCATGCCTAACAATTACCATAGGTACCATGCCCCTGTTACCGGTGAAATAGTGGAGTCAGTTGAAATACCAGGGATTTACAATGGCATTATGGATGGTGAAGATTGGTTCAACATTTTCAATGTCGGTGAAAGTACTACTGATTTCAGCATTTTTGAGGATTTCCACAGGGCATACTTCATCATCAAAACCTCTAAATACGGTTATGTAGGAGTGGTACCGGTAGGCCTCAATACCATCAGTGCCATCAAGCCGTCCATGATCAATAAATCATCTACTATGGTGCCTCCGGGAAACCCTCCGGTGAAAGTGAAAAAAGGAGATGAGTTGGGGCATTTTGCTTATGGAGGCTCCCTGAATATCCTGTTATTTCAAAAAGGAGCTTTTTCTTCTGTTTCCGTTTTGATGGGACAGCGGATCGGCAGCCTTTCTGCTTTAAATTAATGTATAACCAACTTTAAAAACCAACAAAAATTGAAAACCTGGAAATTTAAACTGCTATTTACCCTTTGTGCCTGCCCTGTGCTGTTCAGTTGTGGCCCGGCAGAAAACAACTCAGATACTACCACCGAAGTGGTTGAGGAAGTAAGGTATGAACGTGTGAATGCCGACACAAGCCCTGATGCCAACAAAGTACTGGACCTGTATGCGTATGGTATGGCTATCATTAAAAAGCTGGACTGTACTGACCCTGCAAGCTGGTACTACCAGGGGAGTATGCATTCCGTACCACCCAGAGACGAAATTGAAGGACCTACGGTAGAGCTATGCCCACCCTACGATTCTGTTCCGCCTTTGAGAGCCTGGAACTCTTGTCCTCACATGTACCCGACGCACCAGCAGCTCAACTTCCTCACGTGGCACAGGCTGTACATCTATTATTATGAGCGTAACATCAGACATCATATAGCCAAAGGAGGAGAAGGGCTTCCTGGTTTGGGTGATTCCATCGCCAACCAGTTTAGTCTGCCGTACTGGGATTATACCGATCAGGGGAATATGCCTAAGCCGTTTACAGTAAAATCGTATGATTTTGAAAACGTAAAATTGGTAGATAACCCGCTTTATGAAATTGGCCGTTCTCCTACGTTGATGGACCGACAGCCAATAGACTATAACTCCAGTGATAGCATCGCGGTTACTTTACCGGATGGATCGGTAAAGAACCTATGCATCAAAACTATGGAACAGGCGCTTGATGTTAATGATTTTCTCTCATTACCGGATGTGAGTGAGTTTTCACGTGGCCTGGAAGACCGCCTGCATAATGTGATGCACGATTATATTGGTGGTGCCGTGGACTCGGTGGACCTGGCCCATGATCTGTATAACCGTATCTATCAAAGCACCAAAAGCGGCTTTGGCCTGATGGGGCAGATCCCAAGTGCAGGGTTTGACCCGATCTTCTTTCTTCACCACTCTAATGTCGACCGTATGTTTGCCGCATGGGAAGCCACCTATGGCCCCATTACCATTGAGGATATGAATACCTATGCCGGCAAGTGGGATTCTATCAAGCATATCTACCAGTTTTGGGATACACCAACAAACTCCTGGATCACTTACAACAGCATGCAGGAGATGCTGGATGCAGCCCATGCCATAGACTATACGTATGAAGAACTTCCATCGGTGAATAAGAAAATGCTCAGCGCCCAGCAAAAGCCGAAAGCCTCGCAATTGGTTAATGAAATTGTAAAGAAGACCCCTGAGGTTTTAGGCGAAGTCGGAAAGCCCCATGCCTTGGCTCTCAATAACGCCAAAGCATTGAAGTCCAATGGAGGAGAGGCTCGCTATACCATTGAAGTAAGCCTGAAGTTTGGCAGGAACATGTTCCAGCAACTGGCAGTATTCTCCATCCCTTCTGATATGGACTGGAATGCATGCGACCTGGACGATGCCTATGTACATGGGGTTACGGCTGTGTTCGGCTCAACGCACCCTATGGAGCATGGTGGCGGACATCATGCCATGGGCGCCATGGTAAAGGGTCAGGAGTTTAGCCACACCTTTGTATTTGACGTAACCGAGGCAGTCAAAAAATTACCGGCAGGAGAGACCTTAAAGGTATATGTGGTGCCAATGAACACCCAGAACGGTCCGGATTTTTACCTGTCAGAAATTGAACTGTATGAACATACATTTTAAAGTAAATTGATTCGCAGGTTTGAGTAAAGAGTCTCGCGGGATTATTCCTGCGGGGCTTTTTCATTCATGGCGCTTTACAGGTTCTTCTTTTTCTTCCTGCTCATAAGAAAACCAGATGTCATGCTCCTTATGGGGCTTTTGGCTGGCCGTTCCTTTGGCAACCTGGCGTTCAATTTGTGAATTGAACTCAGCACCAAGCAATATGATAAACCCGGTAAGATAAAACCAGAGCATTAAAATTATTATGGCTGCAAAACTTCCATAAGTCTCATCATAACTTCCGAAGTTATCTATATAAAGAGTGAAAAGAAGTGATCCGAAAAGCCAGAATATGGTAGCCATTAAAGCTCCTGGCATCGTCCGTTGGAATTTACTATTGCCAACCCTGTCAGGAGCAACTTTGTAGATGAGAGACAGGGCACCCATGACCACCACAGCCAGTAAAGGCCACCTGGTCCACTGTACAATGGTTTTCAGAGTTGAAGGCAGGTTGATCCTGTCCACTATAGCAGGAAAACCGACAACGAAAGCAATACACAGGAAACCTGTAATTACCCCTGCCAGGGTAAAGAGAAGGGTAATGGCGTATTTCTTAAGGAAACCACGTTCATCAATTTCATTATAAGCAATATTAACCCCTTCAAATACAGCAGAAGTACCTTTGTTTGCACTCCATAGGCTAAGCAAAATACCAAGAGCCAGACTCCAGCCCAGTGCATGGTCAGGTTCGGCAGAAATGCCCTTTAGTATATCACTGATCAGGCTACTGGCCTGCTCCGGTAATTCGCCGGAGATTTGAGAGATTTGCTGTTCTACTTCGGCAGGATCCATAATAAGGCCATAAATGGATACAACCGCTGCAATGGCTGGAAATATGGCCATAAAAAAATAAAAAGCGATGCCGGCCGCCACTATGGAAACATGGTCCTGATTTAGCTGCCCCTTTACGCCTACGGCTGCTTGCTTCCAATAATTGCCTGATCTTGTGCTCATTGTATATTTGTTCAGGATCTATCCCGTTGGGGAACTATTATTGAAGCCAACCACCTTAAAAACAGCAGTTACTACAGATTGTTTTAAACAGATTATTGGTCATAGGTGACCTTCCAGATGGTATTGGTGACGTCGTCCGTTACCAGTAAGGAACCATCAGGCATCTCAATCACACCTACCGGCCTTCCATACACCTTTGCCTGATCAGGTTCATCGATAAATCCTGAAAGGAAATCCTTGGCCTTTCCGGCGGGTTTCCCATGCTTGAAAGGTACAAACTTTACACAGTAGCCAACTAATGAGGACCGGTTCCAGGAGCCATGCTGCGCTATAAAAGCACCACCATGATACTTCTCAGGGAAGCTGCTGCCATTGTAAAAAGCCAATCCCAATGAGGCTGTATGAGACCGGAGTGCATAATCAGGAACAATGGTTTGGTCAGCAACAGGCGGCTTTTCGGCTACACGTGGCTCATCATGATTTCCAAAGTAAACATAAGGCCAGCCGTAAAAACCACCTTCTTTTACACTCGTGAGGTAATCCGGAACAAGCTCATCGCCAAGCATATCGCGTTCATTGACTACGGTCCAAAGCTCATCTGACCCTGGCGCCCAGTCCATACCTACGGGATTTCTCAGGCCTCCGGCATAAACCTTCAATGCTGATCCGTCAGGATTCATTTCAAGTATATTGGCCTTCATAAACTCGGCTTTTATGCCATCTTCAGCCACATTGCTGCCCGAGCCAACCGCTATGTAGATCTTTGACCCATCCCGGTTAGCAATGATATTCCTTGTCCAGTGCTGGTTATGCTTGCCCGCCGGAAGCACGGTTATCCTTTCACCCTTACCTTCTATGGCTGTTTGACCTGATTTATAAGGATAGCGCCATACACCGTCAGTATTGGCGACATAAAACCATCCATTCAGAACCAGCATACCGAAAGGCTGATTCAGGTTTTTCAAAAAAATATAGCTGCTTTCCGGGGATCCATCACCATTGGCATCACGCAGCAATGTGATCCGGTCGGCACTGTGTTTAAGGCTTTTTGATCTGTGTGCTCCTATGAGCACGGCACCAATTTTCTTGAGCAGCCCGTAATTGGAATTACTTTCGGCTACCAGCACATCACCATTCGGCAGCACATACATCCATCTCGGGTTCTCCAGTCCGTCTGCGTATTTTGAAACAGTAAAGCCTTCCGGTGCTTTTGGTTTACGGCCGTTCCAACCTTTCACTTTACTGAAATTAGCCACGCCCTTGGTGGCATATGGAGGGGGCAGGGTGTCGTTAGGGGTGTGGTCGGTTTTAGGAATAGGTTGTTGAGTAAGGCACGATGCGAAGAGGATGCTAAGTACAAATGTTCCAGGCAAAAAGGTTTTATATGACATGACGCGGGCATGAATAGAGATTAAACTTTCTTCATAAAGAACAGTCGTATAAAAGTGAATGTTTTCGCATGCTATGGTAGTATGAGCATCCACACTGCAAATAAACTGCACTTTACCCCTGAGATAAGTTAAATACTGCAGGTTAGGTCATAAAATAATCAAATTAATTTAGTATATATTTTGATTTCAGGGATTGAATACTTTTATTGCGGGCGATTTTTCCACAGGCCGCTTGCACTCCCCATATGTACAGCATTTCTGTAGAACTTAGACAAACAAAAATAAAGAATAAAATACCAGGACCGGTAAAGGTGATGGGCAGGGCAGGTTGTGGCGTTACAGGTTGGTGTTAAAATTTTCAAAAAGCGTTTATGACCGGTTCATTATTAGTTATCCACCTTATCCAACCTGTATTCTGGAATGGTATTCTGCAATTAATTTTTCATTTCTTTGGGGAGCATGCTGCTGCAGCATTCGAACCGGCTACACCTGAGACTGCTTTTCGTGTAACTATTAAGTTGCCCTGTTCATCAGTTGAGCCACTGAGGTCAAGGCTACAAGCTTCTTGCGTGTTTCCTGTAAAGAACCGTTTTATTACATATTCAACAGTTATTAACCAATAAATTTATCTAATGTCTAATACTTTGTTGTTTAAGGGGTATTCATCCTCTTTAGTAGTGTTATTCTTTCTTTTGGTTTCGTTAGGGCTGCAGTTAGGAGTTGTACAAGGACAATCCCCGGACGTGGCTGCCACCAACCGCTTTGCACAAAACCCTGTAGGGTTGTATTCCGGTATTCCAGGAATTAGTCTCCCTGTAGGAGGTATTGACAGCCACAGCTTATCAGTGGGCTTATCGATGAGCTACCATGCCGGAGGCGTAAAAGTGGAAGACTACGCTTCCAGTGTAGGGCTTGGCTGGTCTCTTTCAGCCGGAGGTACGATCAGTAGGGTGGTACGAGGCATAGATGATTTTGATACTCGGGGGCATCTGAATATGCCCGTTGCTGACCTTACGGACCTGAATAAATCCTGCCTTGTGAATGGCACTGACCAATATAACAAAGTAGAACAAATGCTTGGAGGTACCCGTGATAGCAGTCCCGATATTTTTTACTTTACGTTTCCGGGAGGTTCTGGCAAATTTGTATTTGACAACAACGGCCATCCGGTGGTGCTGGACCAGTTCGGGCTTAAAATAGAAAAACCGGATGGGCCTACAGGCACATGGGTACTTACGACCCTGAGCGGTACCCAATATACTTTTGGAGGAGCCAGCCATGTAGAAACCAGCAATGATGTAGCTACAGCCTGGTATTTAAAGAAAATAACTGACCTAAGCGGTGAAGTGGCCGTTTTTAACTATGAGCAGGTATCTTTTACACAACCCCTTCCCGCACTAAAAACCCGTCACCACCTGATCAAAGGTACTGCCTGCGAAAGTAAAACCACAGAAGTAGAAAGGAATGAGACCATTACCACTTTCTACCCTGCAGAAATCATCCTAAACGACTCCAGAATAGAGTTTGTGACATCTGAGCGGTGCGACCTTCCCGGCGCAAAAAAGGTAGACGCGATTAGAATATACCACAACCAGGATGAGTTACTCAAAAAAATTTCCTTTCAATATGAGTGCGATGCCTCCAAACAGCGCCTATGGCTTATGAGTATGCAGGAGAGCGGAGAAGATGGCAGTATGCTGCGTCCAACCCGATTCGGCTACTACAACAAAGCCCTGCTTCCAGGTGTAGATTCCTACGCCCAGGACCATTGGGGATACTATAATGCTGCCAATAATGAAGATCTGGTCCCGGCATTTAACACTTCTTCTACCCATTTTTATGATGGCGCTAACCGCGACACCGATATTGAGAAAGTGAAATACGGTGTACTCCATCGTATAGACCACCCTCAGGGTAGTATCACTGAGTACGATTATGAATCTCAACAGTATAAGCCTTACACTGTTACAGAGACTTATACGTATGAGCCCGTGCCCCAGAGCCGCGAACTTTGTTATGGAGGCTTTACCGAATGTGCGGGCAATGAAGTTACCGGTACATCCAGCTTCAGTCTGAACCGCGAAAACAGCCTTGTGCAGGTGAACTATCACCTGAAACGCACCGAAGAAACCTACAACAATGTAACCACTAAAACCGCAGTTCATATCAAAAACACCGGTACGGGGGCAATAGTTTTTACCAAGAATCTGCCGGATGTAGGCGAAATCTCCGGTACCCAGTCCCTTACGCTTCCTATGGGCAATTATGAAATGTGGGTAGACTATGCGGGAAATGTCGACCATCAAAACGGTGGTCAAAAAGCCTCTATTTCGGTAAACTATAATACATATACGAAAGTTGGAGTTCCGGGCTACATCTCTCATGGAGGTGGGCTGCGGGTCAAAAAAATTGTAGAAAAAGATGGACAGGGGCTGAACCCTTCCCTGGTAAAAAGGTATGAATACACCGATCCTGGCACTACAACTTCTTCCGGCAGATTGATGATCAGGCCCCAATACTATTACTATAGTGATATGCCCTACTATGAGACGGACCTGGGTAACAACGTAGTGGCAGTACACAACTGCACTTACCTTATTGCACAATCTACCAGTGTAGTACCACTGGCCACCTCAGCTCAGGGAGGGTACGTAGGGTATGATTATGTCACTGTATATGAAGGTGAGGAGCAACAACCTTCAAATGGAAGGGTAATCTATGAATACTACAATGCCTCCGATGAACCTAACTATGGCTACATTATTGACTCCGGCCTGCCATCATCGAGCTATGAGCAAACACCACTTCCCGGAGTACCTCCCGTCGTAACTGAACCAAGAAAAGGCTACCTCAAAAAATCCACTGTGGAACGCTACTATCAGTCTGGTTACTACCCCGTGAAAGAAACTACCTATAACTATATCACCACCCCCAAGACGGCCGTAAAAGGGTGGATACTGTCTGGTCTGGTAGATAAAATCAACCTGCCCGCCAATGAAGGCTGTAAATACCTGGAAATGGCAGGCTATACCTACCAGTCCTCTCTAATTTCACTGCAAGGCACTACCCGGGTAGCCTATGATGGCAAAGAGTCCCTTACCGGTAATGCCACCTCGTCTTCCACGCAATATTTGTATAATACCAGCTACCCCTACCTTACCCGCGAAGAGTGGGCCGTAGATGGTACTGGCAAGACCTACAAATCCAAGTACCGGCGAGTGACCGACTTCGACGATGCTGCGATGAACGGAGTAGTGGGAATAATAAAATCCCTCAACCAGTTGGGCATTATCATTGACCAGCAACAATGGGTAGAGGAAAACGGCACGGAAAAGTTATATGGAAGCCAGGTCACCCTTTTTGACCACATCAATAACATGATCGTACCGTCGAGTAACTACAGCGCAGTACTGGAAACCCCCGCGAACAACTGGACCTCCTATAACGGTTACGGAGAGCCAGCAAGCCCCTACGAGCTGAATGCCACCTATACCTATGATGAAGATGCCACCCTTATAGAGGTGACCGACAAGACCGGGCAGTATGAGAGTATGCTTTATGGCTACGCCGATAAAGTAGCCATAGCACGCGTAAGCCATGCCCATCATAACCAGATAGCATATGGTAGCTTTGAAGCCACTGCCCCCGGCAACTGGGAAAACCTGGACGACAATATGATTGAGGAACATGACAGCAAAACCGGTAACCGTTCCTACAGCGGCTCGCTCAGCAAATGTTGCTTACCTGCAGGAACCTATACTGTAGCACTATGGGCCAAAGGCACAGGTCATAGCATCACCATAGCGGGTAAATCAAAAACCACCAGCCCTGCATGGACCTATTATGTATGGGAAGGCCTCAGCGGAGGTAGCATAACTATCAATAATACCGGGGCATTGATCGATGAGGTACGACTCTACCCTGAAGGAGCCCTGATGCAAACCTCTACTTACAAACCAGATATCGGTCTGACCAGCAGCACCGGTGTCAACGGCCAGTCAGTATACTATGAATATGATGGCCTACATCGCAAAAGGCTGATAAAAGACCAGGATGGGAATATTGTTAGCCACTTAAATTATGGTGTGGTGGGTATAGCCGGGTTTATAGAGCACCAACCCCTACTATTGGGAACTCCTTCAGCCTTTTCCTTTGCCACTTCCGATGGACGATCTGCACTGGACTATTCCTGGGATTTTGGCGATGGACAAGCTGCTCTGAATGGCCAAACGGTAAACAAAACCTACAGCCAGCCAGGAGCACATACCGTAACACTAACCATTAGTGATGGAGAAGACATTATAGACGTTTATACCAGGCAGGTATATGTAGAGCTTAGCGGTGAAATACAGATAGAAGACCTGGGCAACCGGCAGGTGGCACTAAGTGTATCAGGCAGTGAAGCCAACCTAACAGGTACCACGTATACCTGGGAGCTCCCTGACGATAATACCAGCCTCTCCGGACAATCACAAAACTATCAGTTTCACAGACTGGGCAGGAAAACCCTCAGGCTGGTTATAAAACATCCTGAGGGCATAGAAACAATAAGGGAAGCCCATCACTTGCTCTCCGGCACGATGACCCTTGCCTTCAACCCAACCATATACAACGTTATACAAAATCAGGAAGCCAGCTTTTCTCCTGTTCTGAACAGTAACCCTCCTGATGCTGAAACTGTAATAGACTATGGCGATGGTAGCCATGGCAACACTTTTAAGCACCGTTACCAAACCCCTGGTACCTATACCGTAACAGCTTATCAAACCCATGAGTATTATGCAGCTACCCCAGAAGCCACACTGACGGTAAATGTGGACTATGCCGCACCTGTACTGGAAGATGATGACGTAACCGTACAGATCGACTATCAGGGTGCAGGTGTTGATGACGATATTTATACCATCACCACCGCGGTAAAATATGGAAAACCCAGCCTTACGTGGTACTGGGAAGCCAAAGGAGACAGCGACACCTGGCAGTTGCTCCGCACGGGAAGTGCACCTCAGGAAGCATTCACCTTTCCCACCACCGGGAGTGGAGAGACCTATTCAGGAGCCTTCAGTGTTCGCGTGCGGGTAAAGGATGCCAATGGTGCCTATTCCAGCTATGTAGAAGTTCCTATGTTGAGAGAGATACCGAATTAATATATACCCTTGGAGCAAATAATAATGATCAATATATATAAAACAACGCCCTTGTTAAGAATGAATAATGCCAGACCCCGTCCGTTTTGGTCCGTATTGATACTAGCAATAAGTGTAATATTACAAACCTATAGCACCGGACAGGCTCAATTTGGTGGTGGCGGTAGCAGCGCCGACCCCTATATCGACGGCCCTGCCATAGTAGACAATGGCACCACTCATATGTACTACTTCATAGGGGCAAGCTCTCAAAGCAACCACCAGTGGACAGTATATGGAGGACAAAAAGTAAGTGAATACCAGGGGTGGGTACAGGTAAAATGGACCAGTGCCGGCACCAACCGTTATGTACAATGTACGGCCAATACCTCTGCGGGTACCCAAACCGCCAAGCTGTATGTGAAGGTAGAAGCCGTGCCCCCTCCGGGTACGCCTGGTACCCCGGTTTTATATAGCAACAACTGCGACGGCACCTATACCATCAAGCGAGGCTCACCTCCAAGTGGAGTAACCTGGTACTGGCAGGGAAAAAGCTCCAGTGGTACCTCCAAGTCCTCCTCAGCTTTGTATTATTCAGCCACCAGCTCCGGTTATTATTACCTGCGGGCCTATAGTACGAGTAGCGGCCTTTGGAGCACTTCATCTTCCCGGGTCTATGTAACCACCAGCACCAAACCTGCCACTCCGGGGATACCTTCGATGACAGAAAACTGTGGTGACACCCGTGTATATAAGCCTGCCAATACTTCGTCAATAAGTTACTACTGGACCTCCGGCACCACTACCAGCGGCGCAGCCAATGACAGTTATAAAGACCTCACCCAACCGGGCACCCTATACCTGAGGGCCAGGGGTAGCACGGGCTGCTGGAGTGATGTTACTACCGTGAATGTAAACGTAAACACCATCCCGGACGGCCCCACCACTGCCCACGATGAGTTGCGCTATGGACCGGGTACAGTTACCCTGAGAGTCTCCGGAGGCAGTGGTTCCGGCTACCGGTGGTATGATAGCGAAGACAACATCATTGCAGGAGCAAACACGGCAACCTATAGCCCCTTCATCACCACCACAAGTACCTTCCGGGTTTCCACCGTTTCAGCAGCAGGGTGTGAGTCTGAAAACAGTGTGCCTGTAACCGCATCTATGGCGCCAACCATTGATGTATCCGGCAGCCTGTCCCTGTATGCCGGTGAAAACGTTACCCTTACTGCGCTGGAAGGCTTCGATACCTACCAGTGGTACCGGGGAGGTGTACAAATACCTTACACCTCGCAACATATTACCACCTCTATTCCGGGTGTTTATGAAGTAAGGGCTACCAGTGCCGGCCGCGAGCTGTCCTCAACACCTGTCACTGTCACCGTGATTAGTGATGATATGCTTGCCTCCTCTGGTTATAACAGCCACGCTATTACCCGCGTGCTGAAGCCCGGCGTAGCCCGTGCAGACCTCTCTACACTCAACAATGCAGATAAGCGATCGTCCATCACCTACAAAGATGGCTTCGGGCGCCCCCTCCAGGAGGTAGCCCTGCAAGCCTCGCCGCAAGGGCAGGACGTGGTACATGCCGCGGCCTACGATCGGTTTGGCCGTCCCGTAGCCGCCTACATGCCTTATGTAAGTAACCTGGCCGATGGCTCTTACCACAAAGAAGCACTAACCGCCGAAGGAGGTTACCAGGCCAGTGAGCAATATCAGTTTTACCAAAACACTCCCGCAGTAGCACACGATAACGATCCCTACGCCACAAGCGTATACGAGGCCAGCCCCTTACACACCATACGTGAAGCCGGAAGTGCAGGCAGCCTCTGGCAACCCGGTGGCCATACCACCCGGTATGACTGGAAAAACAATGTAGCAGGAGTCAGAAAGTGGGAGCTGGATGCCCAGGGAAAACCAGTCAGCACCAGTGAGTACCCTGCCAGCCAGGTATCCATGAGTGAGGTGGTCGACAGCCAGGGGGCAAAAGCCCAGACCTTTGTAGACAAAAGAGGCCGTGTGCTATTGGAAAAAAGCATAGCCCCGACCGGAGAAACACTAAGTAAATATTATGTGTATGACCTCTTCGACAGGCTGGTGTATATCATACCCCCACTGGCTCTGGAACAGGCCAATTATCAGCCTGATGAGACCTTTATCCAAAAATACTTATATAAATACACCTACGACAAGTACGGAAGAATAATAGAAAGCCAGGCGCCGGGCATAGCGCCTGTGTATCAGGTATACGATAGAAGAAACCGCGTTGTGCTGAGCCAGAATGGCAATCAAAGGGCAAGGTCGGCAGGTGAATGGTCTTTCGTTAAGTATGATCGCTACAACAGGACTATCCTGACCGGTATTACCGAACTAAGCGCAGATGTAGCCGCCATCCGTCTGGCAGTACATAACAGCTCCGTATATCATGAAGACAGGGGGAATGCGGTACATGGATATACCAACAATGCCTACCCGCAGGAAGCCGATGAAAACAACTACCTGAGTATAGTATATTATGACGATTACAACTTTGCCCACGCCTCTGCTTACCCCATGCAGCAGGCGTTAGGCCATCAAAACGCTCATGACCATGTTAAAGGGGCCGTAACAGGCTCCAAGGTAAAAGTACTTGGGCAGGACAATGCCTGGCTACATGCCGTGGTATATTATGACGACCGTGGCAGGGCCATACAAAACCTGAACGACCACCACCTGGGGGGCACCGACGTCACCACGGTAAAGTATGACTTCGAAGGCAAGGCTCTGGAGGTAGAAACCTCCCACCAGAGCATCAGCCAGCATTACACTTATAACTACGACCATCAGGGCAGGCTTCTGGAAGTAGTACACAATATCGACAACGGCCCCGACGTAATACTTACGCGTAACGAATTCAATGCCCTGGGACAATTGATAGATAAAAAACTGCATGCCGAAGATGGACTGAACTTCGCCCAGTCCATAGACTATCGTTATAACATAAAAGGCTGGCTTACCAGCATCAACAACCCTACGTTGACTATAAGCGCTGATAATGATGAAAATACCGATTACTTTGGTATGGCCTTCGAGTACAATGCTTTAGATGGAAAAATTAACAGCCTGACCTGGAGTAGCGGCCAGGCAGGAAATGTAAAACAGAAAGGCTACGACTATACTTACGACAACTTTGGCAGACTGCAGGCCGCAGGCTATTTTGAAGTAACCCAGGCAGGTAAGAGCCTGATGGATGCCTATAGCGTAAATGGCCTGCAATATGATGCCGGGGGCAATATCAAGTCCCTGAACAGAAAAGGAGCACAGGGAGAAAATATGGATGAGCTCTCCTATGTATATGACGGTCACCAACTTATGAGCATCAGCGATAACGGGGCTACCGGTAAGGCTGGGTTTGATGATGGACATATGACTGGCAATGACTATATTTACGACCAGGACGGTAATATGACCCGGGACCTGAACAACGAGATAAGCCAGATCACATACAATACCCTGAACCTGCCAGACACCATAACGCGACAAGACGGAAGCAGAATCCGGTACATTTACACAGGTGCAGGAGAAAAACTGGCAGAAGAGATATATGACGATGCCAACACCCTGCTAAAGCGTACCGACTATGCAGGAGGCTATATCTACGAAAACGATCTGCTTCAATACATTATGCATGCTGAAGGGCGCATTGTACCCACAACTGATGGTAGCTATGAGTATCAGTATTTTATAGGCGACCACCAGGGCAACACACGGACAGCCTTTACTACAAAGCCCAAAGAGATCGTGTTTACACTCAATTATGAGAACAATGAAAGCATGCCCGATGATGCGGATCTTTTTGAGGCTGTGACCACCCATGAGAACAACCTGATGGACCACACCGACGCCGGTACCACGGCCAAGCACTCCCAATTGCTACGTGGCAGTGAGGGTGAGCGTGTAGGCTCAGTGATAGCCATTCCGGTAGGTGCAGGCGACAAGGTCACGGCAAAGGCTTTTGCCAAATATGTAGAAGTAACAGAGACCCTCTCAGGAGCCACAACCTCCATTGCCAGTACCCTGGTGGGGGCTTTTACAGGCTCAACAGGGGTAGCTGAAACAGGCAGCCAGTCTATACACAACAGTTTTGGGGAAGGCTCCCTGATAGGAAGTGCAGGATTCCCTTATGAGGATCAGAACGCCCCATATGCTTTCCTGAATGTGATGTTCCTGCCGGAAGGAGAAGTGATCTCCCTGGAGCATGGTACTACTTTTGCGTATGACCAACTGAGTGCAGGCTTTACCCAACCGGTGGGCGATGGCGTCAACCGTCCCTTTGATGAACTGAAAGTTGAAGGCTTTGAAGCACCTGCCAATGGCTATGTCATGGTATATGTGAGTAATGAGAACCCATACCTGGTGGATGTTCACTTTGATGATCTGAGCATAACAGTCAATGAGCATCCGGTAATAGCGGTAACAGATTACTACCCTTTTGGCTTGCAGCATGCCTCAAGCTGGACCCGGGTAACGAGTTTGAAAAACAAGTATCTCTATAACAGCGGTTCTGAACTGGATGAAAACACCGGGCAGTACATGAC
The DNA here is from genome assembly GCF_009711405.1 of Fulvivirga kasyanovii. Classification (GTDB taxonomy): domain Bacteria; phylum Bacteroidota; class Bacteroidia; order Cytophagales; family Cyclobacteriaceae; genus Fulvivirga; species Fulvivirga kasyanovii. The sequence continues at coordinate 54,928 of NZ_SMLW01000671.1, forward strand.
ACCCTTCAGGCGATATGACCCTGCTACAGGAAGGTTTACCGGAGCGGATGCGCTAACCCACCAGATGAGTGGTGTTACGCCGTATCAGTATGCATTTAACAACCCAATAAGCTTCAACGATCCCATGGGGCTGGCACCCGAGGACCAGCAGTTTGGCCTGCCCGTCTATCAGGATGCTTCAACCGGAGGCTCAGGGCGTTCAGGAAGCTCCACCAACTGGTTTAGGGGTAGAATGGCTCCCGGAAGCGGAAATCATTGGACTGATCAGTACCGATCT
>NZ_SMLW01000549.1 GCF_009711405.1 Fulvivirga kasyanovii
CATAAAATTTGATTTAATTGGTTAAAAGGCCTTTATTCGAGGTTGTTATACAATAAAATTAATTAGTTACCCATAAAAGAGATTGACACATGAAGAAGTTAAGTTATCTATTCGTTGCATTAATGTTGTTTGTTGCTGGTAATACAGCAGTTGCCCAGGATGAGGAGATCAGCAACGAAGATTTGAGAAGATACGCCTTGATGATGGAGGTGGTAGACGCGATGAAGCAAGAAATAAGCGACATCACCAATGAAATGATCAGGAACCAGGAAGGTATGTCAGGAAAGAGATATATGGAGCTTTCTGCCGCTAAAGGCGACGATGCCAAGCTAGATGAAATGGGTGCCAAAGAGTTTGAGAAGAAGTTCATGGAGCTAGTTACTAAAGAGCAGGACGAAAGAAAAGAAGCTATTGGGGAAGTTGTACAAGTACTGGCTACAAAAATGCTCCCTGGCGGTGGAAAAACCTACAAAGCTATTAAATCAGGGCTGGCTTCTGACGAATCTTTGAAAGCAAGATACGAGAAGATCGAAGCCCAAATGAAATTGAAAGAAGATGGTGATGCCTAATCACTGAATAACTCCAGAGACAATAATAAGAGCCCGCATTAGCGGGCTTTTTTGTTTGTGCGCCCGGGCCAGGCAGGGGGCCAATCTTGGAGGTAGAAGTAATCTGTACGCCCGATGAGAGGAAGTACTAGTCGACCAGCAAGGGAAGCTGAAAACAAACCGCTGGCCTGATGAACAAGAACTTTTATACTAGGTGCGGCAGTTAGGTAAGGAGGACAATATCTCTCCAAAGTTCGAAACTCATACGGAAAGCTGGTACATATATGGAGCAGACATAAGTGTCAAGGCGCATTATCCGGGGATAACTTGGAATAGGTTCGGTCCCTATATATCGGAATGCTGCCGGGATCTTACTACCCTGAGCCGGTAAACGAGTAGAGATAGAGAAATGGGTTGGAGGAGCACGGCTATTGGGAAGCGATGGATTACAGGTACAGACTTGACAAACGATGAGGTAAATCATGAGCGCCTGTTATCCAAATTGCGAGAGAAAATCATGAGTCGACACGTATTCCATTTGGTCGATATCTTCTCATGAGTCTTAAATACTAAACAATATCTTTCGATGGTAGTATAATAGTGAACTTAGTGTACTTATTGACTTGACTTTCCAGTTCAATAGACCCGTTAAGTTTCTCAACGGCTTTTTTTACGAGGTAAAGGCCGAGGCCGTTGCCCTTGGACTTTTGGGAGCCGCGGTAGAAGAGGTCAAATATTCGCGGCCTGATATCTGATTCTATACCTTCACCATTGTCTTCCACACACAGGTATATGGAGGAGCGCTTTTTGCGGGCGCTGACCTTTACGGTGATGTCGCGTGATATGTCGCTGAAAATCAGGGAATTTTCGATCAGGTTTTTGAGTATTATTTTTAACAGGTTTTGGTCTGAATAGAAGGTAAGATTATCCTCTAATTGCTTTGTTATCAAATAATTGCTTTTTTCAATTCTTAGCGATGCTTTAACCTCACTAATCAAAGCTTCAAGATTAATAGGAGTGTAGCTAACCGTAGTTTGCATGATTACATGCATGGAAAGCAGCTTGCCCAGGATGTTGTTCATGTTGTTGGAGGTGTCCTCAATGCGAAGGAAGAATTCCAGGTACTTCGGGTCTCTGGAGAGTGTCTTGCCGAGCATAGCCAGGCCAAGGAGGCTGGCAGTAGGACCTTTAAGATCATGTGAAGCCCGGTATATAAAGGTATCCAGTTCCTCGTTGGTAGCTTTAAGCTTTTCCAGCGTCTGGCTCAGGTCTTTGGTTCTTTCTTCTACCTTGTCTTCAAGCCGTGAGTTGACCTTGGTCAGCTCTTCATTTACATGGGTGATCTTTTCATGGGCACCTTCCAGTTCAATGTTTTTCTGAGAGAGTAGTTCATGCTGTCGCATGAGTTCTTCTTTTTGTTCTTCCAGCCGTGCATTGATGTCTCTAAGCTCTGAGGTTTGCTCTTCCACCAGTGCTGTCAGGTTTTTGTTGCGCCTTTCTACATTGTAAACACTTAAGCGAAATGCTCCGAAAATAAATGCTATAATAACTAAAACCACAGCGAGTATGAAGGCAGAAGTTTCGTAGAAATGTGGTTCGACAATTACCGTAAGTATGGCGGGATCTTCATTCCAAACGCCATCTTCGTTACTGGCGGTGACCATGAACGTATAAGTACCATGTTTGAGGTTTGTGTACTGGGCTTCTCGCACATTCTGGTTTTCAACCCAATGTTCGTCAAAACCTTTGAGCATGAATTTGTACTTTACTTTAGATGGAGCTGTATAGTTCAGGGCCTCATATTTGATCACCAGCCGTTGGATATCAGGGGTGAGCCGAAGGGTGTCATTTTTTATCCGATGTTCAGTTGAATTAAGAAGGGCTTTTGTAACAAATACCGGTGGGGGTGTTTGATTACGGCCTATAGCTCCTGGCTTGATCACAAATACACCATTTAGTGCCGGTATCCATATCTCTCCGCCGGCAGTTAATAATGATTTGGCCGCACCGGTGCATTCAGCCACATCCAGACCGTCCTGTTTATCATACAGGCGAAAATTTATTTTGTCTATTCTGCCCTCGGCAAAATCGTTCAGTTGCTTTTTACTTGCCTTTACCACGCCTTTACTGGTAGGTAGCCAGACATCTCCATGTTCATCTTCAATAAAATCAAACGGGGCATCTGTAGCCAGTCCGTGCGCCGCGGTAATATTGAAGAAATCCTGACCTTTCATTCTGCACAGACCTGCATTGGTCATGATCCAGGTTACACTGTCCTTGTCCGTATGGGTGTTGAATATTAAATTACTGGGCAAACCATCTTCTTTGGTAATGTATCTGACACTTCCGTCTGGCTGTAAGATGTTCAGGCCATTTTCATTGGTTCCTATTAAAAGATTGCCCTGACCATCTTCCTTGATAGACATGATAAAATCCGAATTGAGAAGGGTGGATTTGTTGATGATGGTAAATTTGTCTTCACCGGTAACTTTTGCCAGCCCTCCGGATCTTGTACCTATCCATATGGTTCCTTTTGTATCTTCATATACCAGCCTTACTTTAATATCAGGTAGCCCGTTTTCCGAAGTGTACCATTTTTCTTCACCAGATGCTTTTTTAAGCAGTAAGCCCATGGACGTGCCTACCCACAGGTTCCCCTTGGAGTCTTTTAATATACTTCTGACCCTCCTGTCTGGCAGGTTTGTTTTCAGGTCGAGGGTACCCACTTTTCCGTTACGTATGGTATTGATCACACCTGCGTTGGTGCCAACCAGAAGGGTATTGCTGTCATATTTGGCTACGCTGCTTATAGACTGGGAGGCCAGCCCATCCTGCACAGTATAGTTGATAAATTTACTTTTCCTGATGAGGGCCAGGCCGGTATAATAAGTCGTGGCCCAGATGCTACCGTCTTCATCTACAAAAGCATCGGTGAAAAATTCTCCCGGAATGATCTCTTCCATGGGTAGTTTTAACCATTCTTTTGATCCTGAGAGCTTCTTAAATAAACCGCAGTCAGTAGCTGCATACAGGCTATTGTCGGCATCTTCAAACATTTTGGTTATATAGCACGCCCCGATTTCATTTATCAATTCGAAGGATCTACCATTAAACCGGGTGAGTCCGATATTTGTACCTACCCACATGGTGCCCTCATGATCAAAATACAGGGTTACGATCTGGTCTTCCGGCAGGCCATCGTCAGTAGTGAATACCTGGAAATTGTTGTCTTTGTATTTTACCAGACCATTGCCTTCGGTGCCAATCCACAGGTCTCCTTCTTTTGTTTTTGTAACAGCGCTTACGGTAATGTTCTCTATGGAAGAGTGTCGTCGGAATTCTTTTATTTCGGTACCTTCCCTGTAATATAAGCCGTGGCCTCTTGTACCGATCCACATCCTGCCGGTGCCATCAATATACAGTGTTTGAATCGACTGGGATTTCAGGCTTTCATTGTTCTCATTTTTAAATTCACCATTTTCATAAGACATCAGGCCTTCTCCATAAGTACCTATCCATAATTTATGGTTAGCATCTTCTTCGATCTTTGAAATGGCATTGGAAGGCAGGTTGTTTTTGGCCCGGTTGTAAGTTTTGAATTCAATGCCATCAAACTTCACGATACCGTCAAACGATGATATCCAGATATATCCCTTTTGCGATTTGTGGATATAGGTCAGTGTATTGGCGGGCAGGCCGTCGTCCGTGGTCCAGCGGTCTATATAGTATTGAATATCCGGACTACCAGGCATGGAAAGCCTTTTGGATTGGGCCTGGGATAAGTTAGTGCCTGCCAGCACTAAGGCAGATAAAACCAGTAAGATTTTGAACAGGTGCAACATTAAATAAAAGCTATAGTTAATGAATATAGCAGATTATTTACGGTTATCCTATTGTATATACGCCATATATGTATTTGATTGTCTGTAGCTAGCGAATTAAAAAGCCATACCGATAGTTACCCGTGTACCTGCCGGTTTTCCTTCTTCTTCAATGTCTTCGACCACAAAGGTAATACGATGCTCTTCGTTGATCAGGCGCAGTCTCTCTTCAGTAAGTTTGGCACCTACTGAGCGGTGGCCCGGGAAGTTCTTTTTTCTTAATTCCATAGCCGCTTGCCTGCCTATTCCATTATCTTCAATCATGAAATAAATCAAATCCCCGTCTTCAAAAATGTTGATGGTTAAAAGGCCTTTCTCTGTCTTATTGTACAAGCCATGATTAATAGCATTTTCGATATAAGGTTGTAGCAGTAATGAAGGGATCTCTATAGAGTCGGTATCAATATCCTCATCCACATTCAGCACATATTCAAACTTATTCTCAAACCTTGCCAGCTCCAGTTCGATATAGTTTTTCAATATATCCAGTTCATCCGAAAGCTTGATCTTGTTATCAATCGAGTGAGTGAGTACACTCCTGATCAGCTTGGAAAACGTGGATAAATAGTTGATGGCATTTACCCGGTCATTTTTGATAATGTAGTACTGTATGGAATTGAGTACATTAAATACAAAGTGAGGACTCATTACCGACCTTAGCGCCATTAGCTTGAGTTCACCGATTTTCTTTTGGGCTTCTGCCAGTTGCCTTTTCTTTTCCAGACGCTCGCTGATGTCGACTATACTGCCTCTTATTAACTTTTCATCTTCTCCGGGAAGTACAATCAACCTTATTTCGCAGGGTATTTTTCTTCCTTCGGAGTCTATATGCATCCACTCGAATGATGATGTACCCTTCTGTATGGCTTCATTAAGCTGCTGCGGAGCTTTTTCCGCAGACGGGTTACCGTCCGGCTGGTATTCCGGACTGATGTCAATAGGGCCGCGGGTGAGAAGCTCATCTTTGGAGTATTTGAAGAGTCTGACAGCGCTCTCACTGACGTTTATAAATTTACCAGTGTCCATATTGATCACTACCAGCGCTTCCGTGGCATTTTCTACCAGTACCCTGTAGCGTTCTTCGCTTTCGCGGATGGCGCGTTCTGCCTGCATTCGGAAGGTTACATCCTGGGCTATGATGGATGAGCCTACAATATTGCCTTTGTCATCTTTCAGCACCGAAACGCTAAGCGACACGTCGATCACTTTCCCGTCACGCTTTTTCCATTGGGTTTCGTATTGTTCAATGTGGCTTTGATCATTTATGATTTTGAAAAAATCAGGATTTGATATGGCGAGGTCGGATGGCGTAAGCTCTGATAAAGTCCTGCCCATAGCTTCTTCTTCGGTATAGCCGAATATCCTGGTTGCACCTGGGTTCCAGGAATTGATGTTACCATCCAGTGATGTACTGATAATGGCATCGTCAGACGAAATAATTATTGACGACAGGAGTGCCTGTTTTTCTTCAAAGCGCTTTCTTTCGGTAATATCTATCAGGGTGCCGATAATGGCTTCGCCACCCTGGTAGGGAATAAGGCTGCCAAACACCTCTGTCCATATTATTTCATTGTTGCTTTTAACTCCCCTGATCTCATAGCGGATGCTGTCAACTTTCTGATTGAGACGCGCATCTACATGTTTTAAAAATAATTCACGGTCTTCAGGGTGTATCAGCCCTTCGATAGGCAACTCGTTTACAATCTCCTCGGTCGTGTACTTAAAAATATCAGCAAATGCCGGGTTAACGTAGTTGTACCTTCCGTCTTTCAGGATGTACACGCCTACGAGAGATTTCTCCACCAGGGTTCTGAACCTTGTTTCTGCTTCAATCAACTCATTTTCGGCCCTTTTACGATCTGAGATATTCTCTACCTGAGTAACAAAATACAACGGTATGCCGCTATTGTGCCTGACAAGGGAAACGGAAATATTGACCCAGATGAGGTTCCCGTTTTTATGGATGTACCTCTTTTCCCTTTGGTAGTTTGACCGTTTACCTTCTAGAGTTTCCCTGAAAAGGATCATATCCGTCTCCATGTCTTCTGAAAGAGTGATTTCCTGAAACTTGCGTTCTATCAGTTCATTGACCGTGTAACCAGTGATGTGTGCAAGCTGACTATTGACTTTTAGAAATTGTCCGTCGAATGAGACCAACGCCATACCAATGGCTGAGTGCTCAAAGGCAGTACGGAAACGGGCTTCGCTTTCTTCCAGTTGCTTGTAAGCCTGTCTCAGGTCTGTAAGGTCACGCATGATCACAAGTATACGATCTTCACCTGAGGCTTGTACACTGATCTCCACCTCAACGACGGCACCATCCTGTTTCAGTAACTTGCCTTCATAATACAGGTGTTCACCTTTTAGCAACTTATCATGGTGCAATGGGAATTTATCAGCATCCTTTTCATCAAAATAGTTGCTGATGTTTTGGTCAATCAATGTTTCTCTCCCGAAACCTGTAAGCTTAAGGAACCCTGTATTAACATCAGTGATCTGGCCGGAAAAGTTGATCACCAGTATAGGGTCAAAAGCCTTCTCAAAGAGACTTCTGTACTTAAACTCCCTTTCACGAAGCTCTTCGTTGACTTTGTCAAGCTCTGTACGTGCCTGGGCCTGTAGCATTTTGTTTTTAAGGCCAAGCTCATGCAGCAGTTTCAGGTTAATATCGTCATTTTTCTCTACCAGTACTTTTAATGCCAGGCAGCTTCCGCTAATGATAATATAGGCCATAAAGGCGCGGATAGGGGTAAAGCTATAACCCGGGTCAGGAATACCCACCACCTCATAACCGATGCCTGTCCATGTGAAAATGGTATCGGCAAATACGAGTAGTGCAAAGCTGGGCAGAACAGCCAGTGCAAGTTTAAACGGGGTATTCTTACCAAAAAGCAGGTAGGGGATGCACCCGCAGGCCAGTATATAAAACCTGAAGCCATCATATGTAGTCGCGGGAATGGCTTCACTTTGGCGCATAAGCGTGATCATGTGGAAGGCTATGAGCAGGGGAGGGAGCCATGAAAGATAAAACCTGTTAAATACATGAAAATGCCAGTGATTGAATGCAAACGGGATGGTAAACAGGACTAGGGCCACGGAAGTTTCAAACAACGTAGTCAGGTTGTGGTTTGCCGGAATGATGACAAGAAGCAGGATATTTACACATGAAAGTATAAACGCCACATAGTTGGATAGCACTATGAGCCTCTTCGCCGGATAGTTAAGGTCATCCGTAACGCCTGTCTGGAAGAGTGCTTTGAGGGATCTGGCCACTTTGTTGATCTTTATTTGAAAATACTTATCTGATGTTGCAAATGCTAAATTTAATATTAATCTCTGCCGTCGCGCTCAAGATATTTACAAACGGCATAAGGAATGTCGTTCAACGGTAGCACATCCTTAACACCACCGGCCAACACCGCTTTGTAAGGCATGCCATAAACCACGGAAGTCTCTTCATTCTGGGCTATTGTATACGCGCCGGTTTGTTGCATGGCTTTCATTCCGGATGCACCGTCATCACCCATGCCTGTGAGGATAATCCCGATGCCGTGGTGCCGTACATGCTCCGCAACGGAATTGAACAGCACGTTTACCGAAGGCCGGTGACGGTTTACAAGTTCTCCATCTGTAATTTTTATAACCCTCCTGGCACCGGCCTGGAGTATTGACATATGGTAGTTGCCGGGTGCAATGTATACCGTGTTATTCAGTACAGGCTCGTTGTTTTCTGCTTCTTTTACATGCAGGGCGCATGTTTCATTAAGCCTTTTGGCAAAGCTGGCAGTAAACTTTTCAGGCATATGCTGCACGATCAGGATAGGGGGCATCTCTTCGGGAAGCACTTCCAGGAATGATTTGATGGCCTCTGTACCGCCTGTTGAGGCACCAACGGCGATAACAGTTGAAGGTGGAAATTTTACTTTTTCCATCCTGTTTGCAGGTGTATCGCTACTTCTTGTCTTGTTGTCTTGCTTTTCTACGGTTGGAGCATTTGCTCTGGATGATTTTTGCCCGGCGTAAAAGGCTGACCTCACTTTGTCGACAAGGTTAATACCGGATTCGGTGCGATGGCCTTCGGTGCTCAGGTCAGGCTTTGTCATCACGTCCACAGCTCCTATTTCCAGGGCTTTCAGCGCTATACGTGCGCCGTCCGATGTTTGATTGGATATAACTACCACTGGCATAGGTGCCTGCCGCATAAGTTTGGACAGGAACGTCAGGCCATCCATTTTTGGCATTTCTATGTCGAGCGTGATTACGTCAGGCTTTTCCTTATGGATTTTTTGAACGGCTATATACGGATCACTGGCAGTACCAATAACCTTGATGGACGGGTCCCTTTCAAGTATGGACTTGAAGGTCTGCCTCACCAGGGCGGAGTCATCCACAATTAATACTTTGATCTGGTTCATAGGTTTAGTTTTTGATAAATAGTGGGTTGAATACTACGAATAGGCAGGGTGGTGCCTATTGCCGTTTCGGAGTGCCCCAGGAACAGGTAGCCTCCCGGTCTGAGTTTCGAAACCAGTTTTTCAAGCACTTTTCGCTGGGTTTCAAAATCGAAATAGATGATCACATTCCTGCAAAAAATAAAGTCAAATGTACCTTCAAGCTTATAAGCGGGATTGTTCAGGTTGAGCATGCCTAACCTGATACGGGCTTTCACCTCGCTGTTGGAAAAAGAGACTGCTTTGCCATCATCCTGTAGGTTAAAGTATTTCTTTATTAAATCATTGGGAAGTCCCTGAAGCTCTTCCATGCTGTAAATTCCTGTTGCCGCTTTTAGCAGGGAGGGTCTGGAAATGTCCGTGCCAGTAATTTTATAGTCGAAATTGGATTGCTGCTTTTTGAATTCGTGAAGTACCATTCCCAGCGTATACACTTCCTCACCTGTAGAGCACCCCGCACTCCATACATTTAACCGGTGATTGCCAACAGCTTTCGGGCAATACTGTGGCAGGATCTTGTTGATAAAATTGAACTGGTAGTCTTCCCGGAAAAAACTCGTTTTGTGGGTGGTAACGAGGTCAATGAAATTCAGATATTCATCTGTTTTTCCCTCTTTGAATACATACTCCAAATAGCTTGAAAATGAATTCATGTTCAAGGCATGTAGTCTTTTTAAAAACCTCGATTCCAGCATTACTTTCTTTTCCGCAGGAATCCTGAGCCCGTATTTTTTTTGAAGGTAACCTGTGATACGGCCAAAGTGTTCTTCACTTATTTGCCGCGATGTAGTTATTTCCTGGTTATTGTCCGATCCGGGTGCTTTCATTTGCAGCTTTTTTAAGAATAACAGTGTTTGTAAGATCAATGGTAACGCAGGTGTAGTGTCCTTCCTTACTGTCGATACTGACGGTCATATCCAGCCTGCCCAGGGCTACCTTGCTGATAAAAAGGCCCAATCCGTTGCCAGTGGATTTTTCATCGCTGATGTGGAACATGTCAAATACCTTAGAAAGCTCCTTTTCAGGGATTCCCTGGCCATTATCCCTGATTATTAGCAGGGTTTTATTGTCTTCTGATGTGGTGTGTATATTGATCCTGCCCGGCTTGTTTTCACCACTCCTGTAGTAGTGCAGGGCATTTTTTACAATCGGCTCCAGTCCCTTAAGAAAGAAGTTAAGATCGGTTAAAAGTACAATGTCTTCGTTGATATCCAACTCAATATTGTGATTGCCATAAGGGTATCTGCGAGTCAGGTTTTCCAGGGCAAAGTGCAGCGAGAATGTCCTGGGGTTTAGCGACATCGACCTGAGGTTGCCGATCCGTGCTACCTGTTCATTAATGTGGCACATTTTGCCAATAGAATCTTCAATAAGTTTCAGGTAGATGTTTTGGGCTACTTCCGGGTGCTCTATTTTATGAAGGTTTAGCAGGCCTTTGAGCGTGCTCAACGGAGCCCCTAATCTGTGCGATGTCTGATAAAAATAGCTTTGCAGGTCATTTTGTGCCTCAGTGAGCCTGGCTCGCTCCACTACCAGGTCTTCCCGGAGCTTCTGCTCCTGCTCGCGGGTGGAGATATGGGCCTTGCTGATATTGATCTGTGTGAATACACGGGCCAGCATCTCAACGGTATTGAAGGGCTTGATGATGTAATCAGAGGCACCTGCCATAAGACCTTTTTCCAGGTTATTGTTGTCAGAAGTAAGCAATAACACTGGCCGGTAATGATAGGCCGGAATGTTTTTGATGATACTACAGATATCCAGCCCGCTACTATCCGGCAGGTGAATATCAAGGATAATCAGGTCATAAGCCTTTTTACGGGCTGCTTCCAGGCCCAGACGACCATTCTCTGCATAATCTACCTTGCAGTCGTGCTTTACCAAAATAGAGGAAATTGCATTAAAAATGCTCTTCATATCATCAATCACCAAAACGGAGTAAGTGTATGACATAAGGATCAGTTTTTAAGTTTCAATGCATTTAGGATCAGGGCTGTGCTGCCATCCCCGAGTATGGAGGCGCCGGAGAAGCAATCCACCGGCTGCAGCAATTCGTTCAATGGCTTGTATACAGTCTGGTACTGGCCTGCTATACCGTCAACCACTACAGCTACGCGTGTATCGTTTTTATTGACGACTATTACAGTTTCTTTTTCCGGATGCTCTTCTCTTTCAAAATATTCACGAAGGGAGAAGAATGGGACCAACTGTTTCTCATAGCGGATGTGACGGCTCTTTTTACTGAATAAGTTGGCGTGTTGCTCTTCATAGCAATATTCCACTTCGCTTACGGGTATAAGATACTTCTGGTCGGCAACCCGGACCACAAGCGTGTCCAGTATAGTCAGGGTCAAAGGCAGGCGAAGTGTAATGATCGTTCCCAGTCCTTTTTCAGAGCTGATCTCTACATCTCCGCGGAGGGCATTGACTTCCTTTTTAACAATATCCATACCTACGCCCCGGCCGCTAACAGTGGTTACGGCGCTGGCTGTAGAAAAACCCGGCGACATCATCACGTTGATCAGTTCTTTTTCAGAGTAGTTTTGCTGGGCATTCAGCAGGCCTTTTGCGATACCTTTTTCCCGTATTTTGTCAAAATCTATTCCGTTTCCATCATCCTGCACCTGGATAAACACATGATCGCCACTGTTGTAAGAGTACAATTTGAGCAGGCCCTTTTCAGGTTTGTTTCGCTTCATTCGCTCTTCCGGCTGCTCAATACCATGATCCATGGCGTTACGGATGATATGCATTAATGGTGCCTCCAGCGCATTGATAATGCTTCTGTCAAGCTCCGTATCCAATCCTTCGGTGATGAATTCCACATCCTTGTTCAGCTCTTTGGATACGCTGCGGATCAGGCGCTGAAGTTTCACTTGCAGGATGCTCAATGGCACCAGCCTGATGTTGAAGGCAGAATCCCTCAGCCTGAGCGTGAGAAAGTCTAGCTTTTCCATAGCCTCAACTACCTTGGTATTGCGGTTGTCGCTCATAAGGTGTTGCAGCTCTGACCTGAAGGTGACCAGTTCGCTCACAATATTGATAAGCTGATCAAGCTTAGGGGTGGAAACGCTGATGTTTCCTTTGTTCTTTTTGGATTTTTTGGTTTCAAAGGTAAACGTCTCCTCATCTTCCTGACCTTCAGCATTTGCTTTCAGGTCAACAGCTTTACCGGCAGTTGGCTCTTCGATAATTTCTTCAACGCCTGCCTCAAATAGCTGGGGAGACCATGCTTTCAGAGTATTGATCCTGTCATTGATCTGCTCTTCGCTTAATGTGATCCTCCTGGTGTAGGGCTCAGTCATAAACTGCTCAGGAGAAGTCAGCTCCAGGATCTCATATTCATTTTCTCCCAGGAACATAAACACATCCCTGATCTCCTCCATATCCTGCTCCGGTACAAGCAATACTTCAAACCATGAAGTAAGCTCCCTGGACTCCAGTTGCTTTTCCAGCGGCACTGATTCATTGTGCACTATGATCTCTGCATGGCCAAGTTCCCTGATGTCGTCAAGAATGGCGTTCAGGTTGATGCCGCGCTTAAAAATATTGCTGTCAGGCGTAAAAAATATGATAACAGCCTGAGGGAGTTGCTTACCTGTATCCGACGCCAGTGTAGTGAGGGAAGGTGAGGCCGCGGTGTCACGCATCGCCAGCACCGTCCGGATGATCTTCTCTACTTCGTCGTCAGCAGGCTGCCCTTCAATGAGGTCGGCCAGTACATCTACCGAGTGCAGCGTAAGGTCCATGATCTGCTCATCATGAGCACGGATACCGTCCCTGACATCAGAGTACAGGTATTCCAGTTCGTGAGTAAGCTTTTCGATCTGGTGAAAGCCAAACATGCCGGCACTTCCCTTTAAGGTATGAAGGTACCGGTACACATTGGCGATCTCATCAGCGTGGTCCGGATTTTCATCCAGTTGCATCAGTGACTTTTCCAGGTCCTTTAGGATCTGTCTTACCTCTTCGATATATTCCTGCTGAAAATCCATAACGTATTAAATTAGCGAAGTGCTTTGTTTACTATTTTTAAAAAGTCTTCCGTCTGGAAAGGCTTTTTGATCCAGGCCGTAATGTTCTCATCCAGGGCCGTCTTTATCTTTTGCTCGTTAACCTCTGTGGTCAACAGCAAAATAGGGATGTAAGCGTATTTATCATGTGCTCGCACGGTTTTGATCAGCTCGGCACCGTTCATTTCAGGCATATTATAATCTGTGATAAGGAGGTCAACCGGCCTGCCATCAAATAATGACACCGCCTCGAGACCGTTTGATGCCTCCATCACAGTATGTCCCAGTTTGGTTAAAACGCTTACAATTATTTTGCGGGATACATTGAAATCCTCGGCAACTATGATTTTTTTGTTCATTTGTCGTGATCAGTTAATTTATTGGACCAGCGAAGCCAGTTCCTTTTCGAAAATTTTTCGCGCGCTGAGGATCATATAAAAATCATCCTCAATTTTATGCATACCTGTTAAAGCATTTGTATTGAACCCCATATTGTCCAAAGGGGGAGGCAGGAGGGACGCAGCTTCCACCTGGGCCACGTCCAGCACCTCATCGATCATTATCCCTACCTCAAGGCTGTCTCCGTCATGATCTACCTCCAGTATAATTACTTTAGTGCCCGGTAATGCCGTAGTGGTACCCAGCTCTATTTTGCTGGCCAGGTCTACCACAGGTATTACATTCCCTTCGAAGTTGATTGCTCCGGCGATAAAGGCCGGTGCTTTAGGAATACGGATAAGCTTCTCAATGTTTGTAACACGGATTACGTTCATCACAGATATTCCAAACAGCTCCTTTTGCAGCGTGAATAATAGTACATGTAGATTGTTCTGTGTCATCATCTTGTCTATTAAGCGCTTAGGATTTATTGCTGTCGTCTTTCTTCTTCTCTTCTTCCTTCAAGGTAAAATCAATCTCCTCGTCAGTGTCAAAGTCAGCATCGAAGTCGTCCAGTTGTATGGCCGGGCCGGTATAGCTCTCTGTAGTTTTATTGTAAGTTCTAGCGGGGGTACGCTCTTCATTTTTCACATCAGCAACCTCTGTAATGCTGTAGGTATGGTTGGCTTTTTCTGATTTGCCATTTCCATCCCCAAGCAAGGCCTTCAATTGCTCGATCCTGTCGATGACCTGCTGCCTTTGAGAGTATTCTTCCGCTGTTTTTACCAGTTTAAAAAATGCCACTACCTCTTTTAGTTGTCTGGCCTGTGTATTGAAGTTGTTGGCAGCAGAAGCCAGTTCTTCAGAAGAAGATGCATTTTGCTGTGTTACCTGATTGAGTTGTGACAGGGCCACATTGATCTGCTCAGCTCCTGATCTTTGCTCAGCACTGGAAGAAGATATCTCACGTACGAGGTTAAACGACTTCATAACGTCCGGCGCCAGCTCGTCGAGCAAGTGGCTGGAGTTTTGGGCTTCTTTGATACAGCTTTTGGAAAGTACAATGATGCCTTCTGCTGATTGCTGGCTCTTTTCTGCCAGTTTGCGTACTTCATTGGCTACCACGGCAAAACCTTTTCCATGCTCCCCGGCGCGGGCAGCTTCCACGGCGGCGTTGATGGCCAGGAGATTGGTTTTGTCAGCTATTTCACTGATCACATCTATTTTTTCGGTGATTTCCCTGATCGAGTCAAAAGTCATCTGGGTTACCTCTTTTACCGTGTTCATTTTATCGGCAGCTTCACGGGTCATTTTTTCGGCCTGTGCGGCATTATCAGCATTTTGGTTGATGTTGCTCACCATTTGCTCTACCGATGAAGAAATCTCCTCCAGCGCACTGGCTTGTTCGGTTGATCCCTGGGCTACGGTTTGAGAGCTCTTGCTGATTTCGCCTGATCCGACAGTAATATCATCAGCTCCTTTATTAATATGCTTTACAATGTCTGTGAGCTTTTTGATCATGTTTTTCAGGGCTCGGTCAAGGTCACCGTCTTTCAGTCTGGTCTTGGCTTCTTCCTGAGCACTGTGCAGGTTCCCTTTAGACACGAGGTTGGCTACGGTAACGCTGTCATTCAGGCTGTTGATTAGCTGATTAACTGATTGCTGGGTATCTCCAAGCTCGTCTTTGGAGTTCACTTTCAGATGTTCTGGTATTATACCATCTGCCAGTTTAAGTGCTGCACCCCTGATGGAGAGAATGCTTGTGGTCAGCCTGTTGGAGAATACTATGGCAAGGAAAATCCCTATAGCGATCTGCAGTAAAAATACTCCTACAAACGTCAATGTAGTGTTGTAAGTGATCTCGTCTGTCCTGCTATCAACCAAGGCTGTTAGCTCATCGACCATAGGCTCGATATTATGGATGAAATTTCTCATTTCACCTTTTAATCCACTATTTTCATCCAGTCCGATGGCCTTTTCAATGGCTACTACATCGTTAAATTTGGTGCCATAGATATCCAGTTGGGCCCGAAGCTCCCTGTCAGATGTACTGTTGTTCAGTTCTTCCTTGAATATGGAAAGCTCTTCATTAAACCTGTCAATATATTTAGGATCCTTGCGTAGGAAATAATCTTTCTCATGTCTTCTCAGTGTGAGCATTCGTACTTCGTTGATCTTCTTGCCTGAGTTTTCTATGGTATGGATGGCAGCCCTAAGCTCGCCTTCATTCCCGTAGTCCTGAAAGCCTCTTTTGAGGTAAGCTTGGACAATCTTTCTAAAAGTATCATGATAGCCATTGAGGTAAGACTTAAGGTCGGAAAGTTCATCCTTTATCTCCAGCGATGCAGACCAGTCGTTGCCCAGCAGTTGGTTGATGATGGAGTCTTGTTGAAGCGTATAGAGGTCTATGTCCTCAGCATACTTGCTCTTGCCTTTAGACATAAATTCGTTGTCTACGATCTCCCGCATCATAAAATCCTTCTCTGCCTTACGCATTTTGAGAACAATTTCATTGATGGTCATGATATTTTCCTTTAACCGGCGGATCTCCAGGATCCTGTTGATGGAATAATAACCCCAACCGGCCAGTATGCTGGAAAGTACCAGCACAATTGCAAAGGAGCCCAGAAGCTTTCCTTTGATCTTCCTTTGACTGAACAGATTAAATTTCATAGTATGGATTTGTTTATTTAAAGAGAAAATTCTACCTGGAACCTGTACATGTACTCACGGTCAGCGCCTTCCTCATCGATAAGGGAAATATCGCTTTGTATTTTCAGTGCATGCCCCACAAGGTATTTTGAAAGGCCCAGTGTGTATTGATCGTTTTGTGCTTTCCCGGTTTCTTCATCAGGAGCTACGCTGGTGTATCTGCCGGCCAATTCAATGTCGTTTTTAAATAGGTACCCTGACTGGATATTGAAGCCTGTTCCGGTATAAAATGTGCCAATGGTAGCACCGGTTTCATCTGTTATGGACGGGCCATTGTGGGCTTTTTTATTGGCATATTCTATCATAGTCGAGAAGCCCTGATATTTAAAATGAGCATCCAAAAACCAGGTTTCAAGAGTTCTTTCTTCCGGAAGAAAACCTCCCAGTTGCCCTCTTTCCCTGGTGGCGCGGTCATTATAATCATAGGTAACACCGAGCATTAGTTTTGGAGAAGGCTCTCGCTTGAGGTCTGCCCCGAAATAGTCACCTTTGCCGGTAAACTGGCCAAACGGGAGCCACTCAAAGCGTTGGGTATAGTCGTAGCCACCGGCATTGCTTGCCGTAATATTTCTGCCTTCCCCTTTGGAGATGGCCGTACTTGACCTGAAATGTGATGATGCATAACGTAGCTGGATACCGGCATCACGGTCTATGTTGAACCGGGAGTTGAGGTTACTGCGATCTACCAGTTGGAGAGCAGCAGAGGAGATCACCCTTTCGATATTTCCGGGTAGTTTGGTTTGTCCAAACCAGATGCTCCAGCGCCCGTAAAAATTATACTTTAAAACCGCATCCAGTATTATGTTTGCCGTATTGTTGGCCTGAGGGATACTGCCCCCGGTATCCCTGTTGCTCAGCCCCAGTTCTACCTTATATTTTAAGCGTGGCGTATAGGCAAAGCCGTCAAATTTAAGCCGCGCACGTCTGATCATGAGGTTGTCCTTGTACTTTTCGGTGGCCTCATTGAAAGTGCCGGTATAGAGGGTTTGAAATCGGGTTTTGAAGCGAAGTGAAAAGGATGAGTCGCTGGCGACTACCGATATCCCTTTTCCAAATTTATTGTCGGTGGTATCTTGAGCAGAGACATTTGAACAAAACAATATACCTGCCAGGGCACCAACCATAGTAAATTTCCGCATAGATAGTGATTTTGTTAAAACGTATGTTGAAACAAAGGTCTCTAGCCATGCCGATTATTAATAGCGACAATTATTAAGTGGCAGGTAAAATTGAGTAGGTGGGAAGATTATGCTATGTACCCCCGACCATATAAGTGAAACCCTTAATAACCCAGTTTTTTGAGGAATTCTACTTTTTTGCGCTTCGATACATCCAGTGTAATGTTGTTGTTCAACACCACATATCCTCCTTCACCGCGTACGTACTCTTTGATGGCATTGAGGTTGATGAGGTACGAATTGTGTATCCGGCAGAAGTTATGTCCGGAGAGCATGGAATCATATTCTTTGAGTGTCCGGCTCACCAGATGCATACTGCCGTCGGCAAGAAAAAACTTTGTGTAATTACTTACCGCTTCACAATAGAGGATATCTTCAATCCTGACAAAAGACAATCCTGTGGAAGTAGGCAGCGCGAGTTTGCTGATCTGATTTTGGGCAGGGGAGAGGCTCTTCATCAACTGCTCCAACCGCTGGGAAATGTCCTGGTGAAGCCTGTCCCTGACTCTGGCAATGGATTGTTTGAGTTCTTCCAGGTCGATAGGTTTGAGCAAGTAGTCCACCGCACAAAATTTAAAGGCTTTAATGGCATATTCAGAGTGTGCAGTAGTGAAAACAACTTCAAAGTCTATGTTCTCTATTTTGTTGAGTAAGTCAAAGCCCGTTTCACGTTGCATCTGGATATCGAGAAAGATCATGTCGGGTCTATGCTCTCTGATAGCCTTTACACCTTCATCTACACTCTCGCACAGGGCTTTAACCG
>NZ_SMLW01000558.1 GCF_009711405.1 Fulvivirga kasyanovii
AAAATATAATCCTTCCAGATTGGGTCTTAAATTCGATAGGTTTCTTTAAATTCGCAACTTTAAAATTTCACACGCAGATCAGTTATGAACCAGCCCAATATTGAAGAATTAGAAAAAATTGCATCTCAGGTAAGAAGAGATATTTTAAGAATGGTACATGCCGTACAGTCGGGCCACCCCGGCGGTTCTTTAGGTTGTACAGAATATTTTGTAGCCATGTACTTCCACATTATGAAACATAGCAACAACTTTAATCCTGATGGTATTGGTGAAGATCTGTTCTTTTTATCAAATGGCCACATCTCCCCTGTCTGGTACAGCACTTTAGCCCGAAGCGGGTACTTTGATATTTCTGAACTGGCTACTTTCAGAAAGCTGGACAGCAGATTGCAGGGTCACCCCGCCACGGAAGAAGGCCTTCCTGGAATACGCGTTGCATCAGGCTCTTTGGGACAGGGATTGTCCGTAGCGATTGGGGCTGCACAAGCCAAAAAACTTAACGACGACAATCACCATGTATATGTACTTATGGGGGATGGAGAGCAGCAGGAAGGACAAGTGTGGGAAGCAGCCATGTATGCGGCACATAACAAAGTAGACAATATCATAGCTACCATAGATTACAACGGACAGCAAATAGATGGCCCTCTCAAGGAGGTACTCGACCTGCAAGACCTGAAAGCCAAATGGGAAGCCTTCGGCTGGCATGTGATAGAAAGCTACGGCAATGATATGGAATCTCTGATCGTTAAAATAAAAGAAGCCCGTTCATTGACAGGCAAAGGTAAGCCGGTATTGAACCTGATGACCACGGAAATGGGCCATGGTGTAGACTTCATGATGGGTACGCACAAATGGCATGGTGTTGCCCCTAACGATGAGCAATTGGAGCAAGCGCTTGCCCAGCTTGAAGAAACATTCAAGGATTATTAATTAAGACAAACTATAATCATCAAAAAGGATCCTGGTCGCCAGGATCCTTTTTTTATTGTTTTTTTCTTAAATTCATGGTGGATATGAACTATGAGATTATTCCACCACCGGCCAGATTATCCCCTTTCATTCGCTTCTTCTGGATACTGGAAAGCAATGAACCCTACCTGCACCGCGGACTTGCAGATGGTTGTGCAGAATTGATCTTTCACTACAATGGTATTTTTGATGAGTTGTGCGATGAGAACCAGAGGGAAAAATCTTTTTCTTCCGGCTTACACGGGCCTACCAGAAAATTCAGAAGGTTTATTATTGACAGCGGGTTTGGAATATTTGGGGTTTATATTTATCCCTTTGCTATTCCAAAACTTTTTTCCTTGCCAACCATTGCCGTGAGCAATGAAATGCCTGACTTAAAAAATCTGTTAGGCGCGGCCGGTGACAGGCTGGAGGAGCAAATTATGCTAGCTTCAAGCAACTATGAGAGGGCAAATATTCTATCAACATTTTTGGAGCATCAGCTCAAAAAAAACCTTGAAGTACCTGCAAATATTTCAGTTGCTGTTCACCATATGCTCAGCCACAGAGGGATCGTAGACATTCCCGCACTGGCAGAACATTGCTGCCTTTCTTTGCGACAGTTTGAAAGAAAATTTAAAGAATACTCAGGTTTTAGCCCCAAATTATACTCGCGCATAATCAGGTTCCAGACAGCAGCAGCCCAATATGGAGCCTCAGGAAAAAGCCTGACTGAAATCGCTTACCAATGTGGTTATTATGACCAATCCCATTTCATCAATGACTTCAAAGAGTTTTCCGGCTTCAATCCTTCAACCTACTTTTCCGGTGAAGCAGAAGGAACTGCATGGCGGGATAGCGAAATGTCGTAATTTTCCAATTCGGACCGCAATGAATGTCTAATCTTTGTGAAAGCAATCATAAAAGAAATAACACTATGAAAATCCCGGAGAATTATTTACCGATTATGCCCTACCTTATCCTAAAAGGGGCTGACAAATTCGCTGATTTCATGAAAACTGTTTTTGATGCCAAAGACCAGCTAGTGGTACCAGGTGAACGTGGCATCATGCATGGGGAACTGAGAATAGGTGATGCAGTAGTTATGTATGCCGAAGCCGGTGAAGAATTCACACCTTCACCGTCAGGTATGTTCATCTATGTTGAAAATGTGGATTCAGTATTTGCCAAAGCCCTTCAAAATGGCGCAAAAAAACTTCAGGAAGTAGAAAAAAGGGACTATGGCTATGGTGGCGGGTTCCAGGATCCGTTTGGCAACCAGTGGTGGGTTAATGAGAATTGAGATATGAGATATTAGTCGTGAGTATTCAGTCTCAATACTCACGACTAAAAACTCCTCGCTGAAAATAGTGTTTTTTATTCTAAGCAGATGTGAATAAATTTATTCATTGACTTGTTCTTGATCTAAAACCGAAAGGTCATTGATAAAAAAAGCACTACATATTATCCTGCTCCTGCTTTTACTGGCAGGCTTAGGCCATGCCCAGGAAGTTCAGCAGCAGTTGCCTGACAAAACCCGGATATTATTTCTGCTCGATGGCTCAGGGAGTATGCTGGCCGGCTGGGGCGATACCAACAGAATAACAGCAGCCAAAGAGCTACTAGGCGACCTGGTGGACTCGCTCAAAGCCAACCCGAAGCTTGACCTGGCCCTTCGCGTATATGGCCACCTCTATCGCCGGTCGAGCCAGAACTGCAAGGATACCAGGCTTGAGGTAGGTTTTGGAAAAAACAACCACAACCAGATCATCAATGAACTTAAGACCATTGAACCTAAAGGCACCACTCCTATTGCATATTCACTTGAACAGGCGGCAAATGACTTCCCGTCAACGGCTGGCTACAGGAATATTGTGATCATTATTACTGATGGTATTGAGTCATGCGACGGTGACCCTTGTGCAGTATCACTGGCTTTGCAAAAGAGAGGCATCTTCCTGAAGCCATTTATTATAGGTATAGGTATGGGGCAGGATTTCAAAGAGCAATTCAAATGTATAGGTGAGTATTACGATGCCAAAGACATCAGCTCATTCCAAAAGGCACTGGCCAAAGCGGTAAGCACCAGCCTCGATAAAACCACGGCCAGCATTGAGTTGCTTGACATTAACAAACGGCCCAGGGAAACCAATGTCAATGTTTCATTCATCAACAACTTTACCAAAGAGCCTGCCTTTGACTTTGTCCACTACCGGGATCCTCAGGGGCGGCCAGATTCAGTACAGCTTGACCCGGTGTTAACGTACGATGTGGTGGTGAACACCCTGCCACCGGTAATTAAACGAAACGTAAATTTAATACCCGGAAAACACAATGTGATCACCATCTCTTCTCCCCAGGGCAAACTTTCCATTAAGCAAAAATCTGCATCAACTTACCAGAATGGTGTAAGGGCTATCATCCGGGAACGAGGCAAAACTGCTATTGTTAATATTCATGACATCAACACCCAGCAGCAGTACCTGGTAGGCAAATATGACGTGGAAGTGCTTACTACACCTCGCAGACATTTCAGGAATGTAGAAATTAATCAGGACCAGACTACCACCCTTACCCTGCCTGACCCCGGGCTGCTCAATCTTTATAATAATGCTCCCGGGTATGGCAGTATATATGAAATAGACGAATCGGGAAGGCAGGAATGGGTCTACGATCTGGCCCACGACCAGTCAAGAATAAGCCTGGCACTACAGCCGGGAACATATAAAATAGTATTCAGAGTAGATAAAGCCCCTGGCAGTAAATATACCGCCATCAAAACAGTGACCATTGAATCCGGCAGGTCGGCAGTGGTCAAACTCTTTAACTGACCCTTACTTTAAAGCCATCAAGTAATTACAAAACATTTTTACTGATTTTAAAAGTAAACTCTTAAATTTGGGCTTCGAAAAAATTGATCACTTTATTAAATCATACCTAGCAGTGGCTAAATTCACATTTTCAGAAAAAAAAGATACGCGTTCAGGCTTTGGAGACGGCTTATTGGAAGCCGGTAAAAAAAATGACAAAGTTGTTGGCCTTTGTGCAGACCTCACCGGGTCATTAAAAATGGGTGACTTCAAAAAAGAGTTTCCTGAAAGGTTCTTTCAGGTAGGCATTGCAGAAGCTAATATGATCGGATTGGCGGCAGGTATGACTATTGGAGGCAAAATCCCTTTCACAGGTACATTTGCCAATTTTTCTACCGGAAGGGTTTATGATCAAATCAGGCAATCAGTAGCCTATTCTGGCAAAAATGTTAAAATATGTGCTTCCCATGCCGGGTTAACCCTCGGAGAAGATGGTGCAACCCACCAGATACTGGAAGATGTAGGCATGATGAAAATGCTGCCTCACATGACTGTGATTGTACCATGTGACTACAATCAAACCAAAGCGGCTACCATAGCCATTGCTGAACATGAAGGCCCTGTTTACCTGAGATTCGGAAGACCAAAATGGCCTGTTTTCACTCCTGCAGATGAAAAGTTCGAAATCGGTAAAGCCATAAAAATGGTAGAAGGTTCTGATGTTACCATCTTCGCCAACGGGCACATGGTTTGGCAGGCTATTCTGGCAGAAGAAATCCTGGCAGAAAAAGGTATCAGCGCTGAGATCATCAACATCCACACCATTAAGCCACTGGATACGCAGGCAATTCTTGATTCTGTGAAGAAAACCGGTTGCGCTGTTACTGCTGAAGAACATCAGATCAATGGTGGCTTGGGCGAAAGCGTAGCCACCACCTTAACGGCCAACTATCCTGCTCCTGTTGAAATGGTAGCTGTTCAGGATTCATTCGGTGAGAGCGGAACCCCGGAAGAGTTACTCGAAAAATATGGACTTGGCCCTAACGACATTGTAGAGGCTGCTCTTAAGGTCATATCAAGAAAAAAATAATATGCGCATTGCGATAATAGCACATGATGGAAAAAAGCCTGAAATGGTGGCTTTTTTACTCAAAAACAAAGATAAATTGAAACAAGTTGAGCTATTTGCCACCGGTACCACCGGTGGCCATGTAGCCAATGCCGGGCTGAAAGTAACCAAGCTCTTATCAGGTCCGATAGGTGGTGATGCTCAGATTGCATCCATGGCGGCAACCAATGAATTAGATATGGTTATCTTCTTCAGGGACCCGCTGGGCAAGCATCCACACGAACCGGATGTTCAAATGTTGCTTAGAATATGCGATGTACATAACATTCCATTGGCCACCAACCCGGCAACTGCCGAGCTCATGATTGAAGGTTCGTCAAGAATAGATTAAAACCAGAATTTATCTTTGATCCGCATGTAGCGCTTGCGGTCAAATTCATAATATTGAGCAGGCTTGTGTGGAACACCCTGCTCTTTTTCATTTAGGGGCTTGAGTAATTTTGCTGTAAGGAATTTTTTCCTGAAATTCCTCTTATCAATAGTATGGTTCAACACCGCCTCATAAAGCTTCTGTAGCTGACGCAGGGTAAACTTTTCAGGCAAAAGCTCAAACCCTATTAAGGGGTCATATTTCAAATTAAGCCTGAGTTGTTCCAATGCCTTATCAACGATCACGTTGTGGTCAAAAGCCAGTTCTCCCAACTCATATACCGGCTCCCACCGTACATCCCGGGCAAAGGAAGCCGCTTTGGGCGAAAAATTCTGGAGGTTGACCAGAGAGTAGTAAGCAATTGTTATTACCCTGGCCGATGGCTCCTCTCTTACATTTCTCAACCATTGCACATCCCGCAAGTCCTTGATCCTGTCCGGGTCGCCAAAAGCCTGTAATTGCTTCAAATAAATATCTGACAAACCCGTTAATTCATAGAGCACCCGGTTTGCCGAATCGTCAAGGGTTTCATCATCCAGAATTAAATCTCCCGGCAACGCTGAAACACCTCCCCCCTGCTCACGTTCTATAATAAGTACGTTGAGCCGGACTCCGTCGAAACCGAATATCACACAGTCTACCGACACGTGTGGGTTAAAGTTATTTACTGTATTCCTTGTCAATTTCCTATTGCCTAAGTGTATCTTTTACACTAACTTTGATTGTCAAATATAAAAAAATATTAATGAGCACTGAAATAAAAAAAATTGCGGTCTTTACTTCCGGTGGAGATGCTCCCGGAATGAACGCGGCCATCCGGGCCGTAGTAAGAGCCAGTATTTACTACGACAAAGAGGTTTTCGCAGTATACAGAGGCTATGAAGGCATGATCGATAATGATATCGTTCCCTTGGATGCCCGGTCAGTAGGTAACATTATTCAACGAGGTGGAACCATACTGAAATCTGCACGAAGCAAAGAATTCAGAACACCGGAAGGCCGTAAGCAGGCCTATGACAACCTCCGCGCCCGCGGCATTGATGCTTTGGTAGGTATAGGCGGAGATGGTACCTTTACCGGGCTTCACAAATTCTATGAAGAGTTCAATATGCCTGTGATATGTATTCCCGGCACTATTGATAATGACCTTCCCGGCACTGATTATACCATAGGATACGATACTGCCACCAATACTGCAGTAGAAGCTATCGATAAGATCCGTGACACAGCCTTATCTCACAACAGACTCTTTTTCATTGAAGTTATGGGAAGGGACTCCGGTTATATTGCCATCAACAGTGGTATTGCCGGAGGAGCGATAGCCGCAATCATCCCCGAAGAAAAAATGACCACTGATGAGCTGATCGCTATGCTGGACAAAAGTGACAAACGCTCAAGCCTGGTAATAGTCGCCGAGGGAGGAAAAAGTGGAAGTGCTATTGAAATAGCTAAACAAGTCAATGAAAAATTTAGTTATTATGATACAAAAGTGACTATATTAGGTCACTTACAGCGGGGAGGTTCGCCATCCTACTTTGACAGGGTGTTGGCCAGCAAGATGGGTATAGCTGCTATTGAAGGGTTGATCCAGGGTAAAACTGACGTTATGGTAGGTGTTCGTGACAAGACAATGGTATATAATGACTTTAATACCACCATGAATAAGGACCGTGAGATTGAACCGGAATTATTAAGAATAGCTAAAATCTTGTCTATATGATATTAATTGGCATCAGCGGCTCTACAAAATGCGACTGGCGGCTTGTAGAGGACGCTAAGATCTTAAAACAAGTAAGCACTGATGGCATTAATCCATTCTTCCATAGTGAAGAAAAGATTGCCGAAACCATAAAATCCGCAGGGGAACTTGCCAGCCACTTCGATGATATTGAGGTTGTATTTATTTACAGTGCAGGCTGTGGCAGCAAGAGCCTGCAGTCCATCGTAAAAAGAGCCCTTTCCAAGGTAATTCCCAAGGCCCATCATTATGTGAACCATGACATTGTAGCCTCTGCTCTGGCTACATACGAAGGCGTACCAAATATATCGTGCATCTTAGGCACAGGTTCGAATTCATGTTATTTTGATGGTGATATTGTGAGGCAGGAAACCCCGGCGCTTGATTATATTCTGGGAGATCAGGGCGGTGGCAGCTATTATGGCAAAAAATTGCTGAATGCCTATCTCTATAAAAAGCTACCGGCAAACCTGCACGATGCATTCTCTGAAAAGTATAGCCTTACCAAAGATGAAATACTTGAGAATGTATACATGAAGCCCTATGCCAATGTCTACCTGGCTTCATTCATGAAGTTCATTGAAGAGTACAAAGAGGATGAATACTTTCAGAGCATGCTCCATGAGGGCATGAGTGAATTCATGGATCTTTATGTTACCCCTTTCAGTAAACATCAGACGATCAAGACCCATTTTACAGGTGCTATTTCGTACATTTTCCAGAACATACTCAAACCTGTTGCAGAGGAGAAGGGCATCCTGGTCGGGAAGATCATTAAAGAACCTATCAATGACCTGGTACAATATCACATTAAAAAACATTATCAAAAATCATGAAGGAAGTAACAGTCGGCATTGATATAGGTGGTACAAACACCAAATTCGGCATCGTTGACAGCGCTGGCACTGTGCTTTACCAGAGCAAGCTGCCTACCCAAAAACACGCTGATTTCAAAGATTATATCCAGGAGCTGGATGGTGCTATAAAATACGGAATAGAGCAAACTCCCGGTGACCTTCATATCACCGGCATCGGAGTAGGTGCTCCAAATGCAAACTTTTACCGCGGCACTATCGAACATGCTCCCAACCTGGTTTGGAAAGGCATAATTCCGATCGTAGAAATAATGCAGGAGGATTTTAACGTGCCGGTGATCATAACGAATGATGCCAATGCAGCAGCCATGGGTGAAATGATCTATGGCAACGCTAAAAACATGAAAGACTTTATCGTCATCACTTTGGGTACGGGCCTGGGTTCAGGTATTGTGGCCAATGGTGAACTTATCTATGGATACGACGGTTTTGCTGCAGAACTAGGCCATGTAACAGTGAACCCTAACGGCAGAAACTGTGGATGTGGCAGGGTCGGTTGCCTAGAAACCTATGTATCCGCTACAGGAATAAAAAGAACAGTATATAAATTGCTCGCAGACCATATTGAAGAAAGCGAACTGCGCGGCATCAGCTTTCATGACTTGTCTACCAAAATGATTACAGAAGCAGCAGAACGCGGGGACTCCGTGGCTAAAGCGGCGTTTGAGTACACCGGGAAAATACTGGGTTCCAAACTGGCCGATAGCGTAGCCCATACTAACCCGGAAGCTATATTCATTTTCGGAGGCTTGTCCCTGGCCGGTGATTTGATCTTTGCCCCTACCCGTAAACACCTCGAAGCCAACCTCATGCCTATTTACAAAAACAAAGTAAAAGTATTACCTTCAGGACTTCAAAATCAGAGTGCTCCTATTTTAGGTGCAAGCAGCCTGGTGGTAGACCATTTAAACAAGAAATCTTCAGTTAATATATGACAAAACATACGTATGACTATGGCTTGATCGGTAACTGCTCCTATCAGGCGCATATTCACAAAAACACCAATATTGAATGGATGTGCTGGCCCCGTTTTGACAGCAGTTTCATATTCGGAAAAATGCTGGACACTGACAAGGGTGGGGAATTTTCAATATTGCCAGATGGAGAAATAAAAGAAAGCAAACAATACTACCTGGAAAATACCAACATCCTTTGTACCGAGATCGCCTCAGAAGAAGGACGGTACAGGGTAACGGACTTTGCTCCCCGTTTTCATCAATACGACAGGTATTTTAAACCTCTGATGCTGATCAGAAAGGTGGAGCCAATTGAGGGAAGGCCCAGGGTAAAAGTTGCCTGTCACCCAGTAGGCGACTATGGCAACCTTAAACCGACCCAGTATGAAGCAAGCAACCACATTGAATACCTCGGTCTGGATAAAGAAGTAAGGCTAACCACCAACTTCCCGCTGTCATACATAGTTCAGGATAATTATATTGTACTCAATGAAACCAAGTATCTGGCTCTTACCTACGGCGCTCCTTTGGAAGCACCACTGGTCAGTACTTGTGAAACTTTCCTGGACCGTACCAAGAGGTACTGGAGAGGATGGGTAAAGAACCTTAGCGTGAGTAATTTCCATCAGGCGGACATCAACCGGTCAGCGCTGGTGCTTAAGATCCACCAATATGAAGACACCGGGGCCATAATAGCTGCCGGAACTACTAGCTTGCCGGAAGCTCCCGGCAGTGGACGGAACTGGGACTACCGCTATTGCTGGATGCGCGATGCTTATTATACACTTACGGCATTCAACAATATTGGTCACTTTGAAGAACTGGAGAGGTACTTTAACTACATCGTCAATATATCGGTGAAGTCGAGGGAAAGATTTCAGCCTCTTTATGGTATTACCGGAGAAGAAATGCTCACGGAGCGCACGCTCGACCTTAAAGGTTACATGGGCAATCAACCGGTCAGGATAGGCAATCAGGCTTTTACCCACGTGCAAAATGACGTGTATGGACAAATACTGGCGGCACTACTACCGCTGTATGTTGACCGCCGGTTTATTAACCTGGAACGCTCGGATTCATTGCATCTGGTATATGACATCCTAAAACAGATCGACCAGCTCATGCACGAGCCGGATGCCGGGCTTTGGGAGTTCCGTACGCTGAGCCAGTACCATTGCTATACCTATCTGTTCCACTGGACCGGTGCAAAGGCTGCTTATAAAATAGGCAAGATGTTTGGCGATGAAAGAATTACACAACTCTCAGAAAAGCTCATTAAAGAAGCTTCTGAAAAAATAGAGGCCTGCTTTGATGCTACCCGGGGAGTGTACACACAAGCCATTGGCTCTAAAAACCTGGACGCCAGTAACCTTCAATTGATTATGATGGGATACCTGGAAAATGGTTCTGAAGCTACACAAAAGCACCTCAGAGCGCTTGAAGCAGAACTCAAGTCCAACGAAGGCCTGTTCTACCGCTACAAACATGCGGATGATTTTGGCGAACCGGAAACTACTTTCCTGATCTGCGCATTCTGGCATGTAGAAGCCTTGACTTGCGCAGGACGAATAGACGAGGCTATAAAAGCTTTTGAAAACCTCCTGACTTACAGCAACCACCTTGGCTTGCTAAGTGAAGACGTGGATGCCAAAACAGGCAGCCAGTGGGGGAATTTCCCCCAAGCTTACAGTCACGTAGGATTGGTTAATGCTGCTTACAGAATAAGCAGAAAGCTGGACAAGCCTAACTTTTTATAGGAGTTTTAGCCTGTGCGACCATTTTTTCAAGCAGGTCTCTGACCGCAAGATGGTCGCGCACGCTGAATCTGGCTCCTGAACGCAGATCTCCAACTTTAATGGTATAGGCGTGCTTAGGCATGGCTTTAAAAGTATCTTCATCCGTCCAGTCATCTCCAATAGCCATTACAAAGTCTGCTTTACTCTTCTCAATCCATCTTGAGCTTGCTTTTCCTTTGTTTACTTCAAGGTTCTTGATCTCCACTACCTTATTCCCTTCCAGTACCTGAAGGTTCATGTTAACAGAAAGGTATTTTAAATGACTGATGATTTCCCTGGCCCTGAGTTCACCCAGACCGGTTTCCACTTTACGGTAATGCCATACCAGTGAGTAGTCCTTCTCTTCAATAAAGGAACGTGGCGTTTTATCGCAATACATTTCAAGTATCGGCCTGATCTCTTCCTTCCAGGTGCCGTCAAGAGTATCGATGGTCTTCCACTCTTTTCCTCTCATGCGTACCCATACACCATGCTCGCCTACGAACTCTACATCGAAATGTCCCAGCCAGTTTTGGAGGGTATTCTTGTCCCTTCCGCTGATCATGATCACATGCGTATTTTCCATAGCGGTAAGAGCACTGATAATATCGAGTAACTGTTGGTCCGGTTTCGCTTTCTGAGGATCACTGTTAAAGGGCACCAGCGTACCATCATAATCCAGGAAGAGCAGTCTTTCCTTGCTTTCTTCAAAGTCCTTCAGGAGTTTGGCCTTCATGGATGCATCCATCACCTTGGTAGCCATCTTCTTCTGTTTGTCCTTAACCCCTGTTAACCTATCAAGGAACAACTTCACCCAATGGTGAATACTGAATTTCTTCAACGTATCCTGCATATAGTTCATATGCACTTCCTGCTCCTCTTCGGGCATAGTCAGTGCCTCATATATAGCATCCACTACCTGATGTTTATCATTAGGGTTTACTATGATCGCCTCTGAAAGCTCTTTAGATGCCCCGGCCATCTCACTGAGAATCAGTACGCCATGCTTATCCAGTTTACTGGCTATAAACTCTTTACATACGAGGTTCATACCATCCCGCATAGGTGTAACCAGTGCTACATCGGCCATACGATAGAAAGCCGACAGGTCTTCCAGCGGGAAAGATCTGTAGAAATAATGGATAGGCGTCCAGTTCATGGAGCCATACTTTCCGTTGATCCGGCCTACCAACAGATCTACCTCCTCTTTCAGGTGTTTGTACTTCTCAACATTGTCTCTCGAAGGCACCACAATCATCAGCAGGGATACTTTGCCCTGGTATTCCGGGTGTTTGCTCAGGAAGATATCAAAGATCTGCAGACGGGCCGGTATACCTTTGGAGTAATCCAGCCGGTCGATGGAGAGCATTAACTTCTGGTCTCCTAAGGATGTCCTGAACTTCACTTCCCTGCTCAGTGTGGCAGGTGATGCCGCGGAAGCAGCATATTTATCGTAGTCAATACCAATAGGGAACGAATCCACCACAATGGTCCTGCGGTCGCGCATGATCTGACCGTGGTGGTTACCTATAAAATTGATCCGGCTTACCGAACTCAGGAAGTGGCGCATATCGTCATAAGTATGGAAACCAATGAGATCAGAGCCAAGTACACCGTCGAGAAGTTCCCTCCTCCACGGAAGAAGACGGAACACCTCAAAAGATGGAAAGGGTATATGCAGAAAGAACCCTATGCTTGCATCGGGAAGCTTCTGCCTGATCATGTCTGGTAAAAGCATTAACTGATAATCATGCACCCAAATGGTATCATCCGGATTGGCCACTGCAACTACTTCGTCACAAAATTTTTGGTTTACTTTCTGGTATTCGAGCCAGTATGATTTTTTGTATAAAGCGTATTGATTAAAATAATGGAAGGTCGGCCACAATGTTTCATTACTAAAGCCCTCATAATAGAGCTTTATTTCATTCTCGGTTAAAAAGACCGGCCACATGTTTTCATCCTTAAGCCTTTCTGTAGCCTCCTTTTTGTTGTCCTCATCCTGAAAATACAAGCCGGGCCAGCCTACCCACACATTATCGCCCTCTTTATAAATTGAACCAAGGCCTGTTGCCAGACCCCCTTCGCTGGGTTTGTATTGTAATTCTCCTTTATTGTCTTTTTGTACTTTAACAGGAAGTCTGTTAGAAACTATTATTGTTCTTGCCATGCTTGAATATACCAAATGAAATTGTAATGAGAAAAGAGTTAAAGCCAAACTATCACCAAAATAACAGGCAAACCTGCCTTTGGTTTACCGTTTTCCAAGGTTTGCGACAAAACCGCAAACGATTACAATGAGCCTGGGGACAACTCCTTGCACAATATGCATGGCAGACAAAAAATTAAACGTTTGGGTTAATTTTTTCAGCCAGCCTGCAACTCAGGTATGCGTCTTGGCGGGTATTTTGCCGCCACGTCAGCGATAGCCCTGATATGATCGGGGGTAGTACCACAGCATCCCCCTATAATGTTGATCAACCCTTCTTTTAAAAACACTTCTATCTGCGCTGCCATAGCCTCCGGGGTTTCGTCATACGCTCCGAATTCATTGGGCAAACCGGCATTAGGGTGCGCACTTACAAAGAAATGTGAATCTTTGTTGAGCACTTGCAGGTAAGGCCTCAGATCTTTTGCTCCCAACGCACAATTTAAACCAATACTGAGCAGTGGCATATGTTCCAAAGAAATGAGGAAAGCCTGGGTAGTCTGACCTGAAAGGGTACGGCCGCTGGCGTCGGTAATTGTACCTGAAACCATCACGGGGATCTCCTTCCCTATTTCATCAAAAAGCTCTGAAATACCAAATAATGCGGCTTTGGCATTCAGGGTATCAAAAACCGTTTCGACCAACAGCATATCAACTCCACCGTCGATAAGTGCTTTTGCCTGCTCCTTATAAGCAGCCGCAAGTTCATCAAAACTTACTCCGCGATAGCCCGGATTATTTACATCAGGTGATATTGAAGCGGTTTTATTTGTAGGCCCGATGGAACCGGCTACAAATCTTGGTTTATCAGGTTCTGCAGCGGTAAATTCATCGGCTGCTTCCCTCGCTATTTTAGCAGATTGATAGTTGAGTTCATACACAGCATCTTCCAGGTGGTAATCGGCCTGTGCTATGGTTGTGCTGCTAAAGGTGTTTGTCTCTGCAATATCAGCTCCGGCTTCAAAGTATTGCCTGTGGATATCTTTGATAATATCAGGCCTGGTGATCGAAAGCAGATCATTATTGCCCTTGAGTGGGTATTTATGGTCTTTGAATACTTCTCCTCTAAAATCCTCCTCGGTCAGTGTATGCCGCTGGATCATGGTACCCATGGCTCCGTCCAGAACCAATATACGCTTTGAAAGTATTTCCTGTATTGTCATTTTATTCTTACTGAAAGTTTAACACCTAAGCCAATGGCAACTCTGGTCTCGACATAGTCCGAAAAAAAACCAAAAAAATCCGTCGTTTCATTAGCATTATCGTAACCTGCAGGCTCATTGAAGCGTGCATAGTTACCCCACCTTACTCCCCAACCGGCATTAATATCTATCAGGAAGCTCGGGGACAAATATTTTTGAACTCCTATGCGGTGAGTTAACGAATAAATGATCCTTCTCTCCTCAATTTCTGTCCGTTGACGATATTGACAGCCCTGGCCATTGCAATCATATTCAAAGGTAACCGATTTATCATTTTTTAACCTATTATAATCAAAAGAAAGGGACACATACGCCAGCTTTTTATCTTCCTGCCGGACAGGCAAAAAGTAATACCTTACTTCCGACTTTAGCTTATATCCTCGCTTTTTGTCCAGATTATACCTATGATCGACTTCACTCAGACGAACCACCGGTGAACCACCCACCTGCACTGTCATCCTGTCTCTGATCTTCACCTCAGCATCTATTTGCACTGTTGGAAAAGTATTGATAAGATGGAGTGGGCTCCATTTGACGGAAAGAGCAGGTATGCCACCGTATATTTTCTCGTTGTTTTTATTATCCTGACCATTGACAGTAGCATATGCTGCCAATATCAAAAACACTACCTGGATAATCTTCATTCTATAACCGGGATTTCACTTAATAGCAGAGGGGTAACAGGATCACTAATATCAAACTGGTAAATACCATCGGCTCCGGTAAGCAAAAGCCTGCCCTGATCAATAACAATGACGTCATAGGCATCCATTTCCAGCTCTTTTTCAAGAAATACATTTGAAGGATCCTCTACGTTGAGAATCTTAAGGCCATGCTGCCCTTCACACAGATAGACATAATTACCTGCAACTCCCAGACCATAGGGAGACTCAAGGTCACTGTATTGCCCCAGTTGTTTAGGATTCACCGGATCGGTGATGTCTATTACCTCAAATAAATTTGCATTGTTAAATCCACAACCCGCGCGCAGTGATACATAAGCAAAGTTACCATTCACTACAACAGGATCGCAGTTAGTAACATGTTCGTAAGTGCTTGATTTAACAGGATTGTCGGGGTTGGAAATATCAAAAATGTGCATACCGGATTGGGCTCCGATATATAAATAGTTTCCTCTTGGAAAGATAGTCTCAATATCAAAACCAATAGGGGTTTTTGTCTTGAATTGTGGCTTGGCAGGGTCAGCAAGACTGTAATTTAACAATTCTGACTCCCCCACCACGTATAGATTGTTGCCACTGATGGCAAACCTGGCCAGTGATCCTCCCTGACCGGAAAGGTTGACTGATGCATTGTCTGAGTCACCGGCACAACCATAGCAAAAGATCAGTAGCCATAAAAAACCAATATAAATTAACGTTTCTTTTTTCATTACCAATAGCATTCAGGATTCATAACTACTTTCTTTTCCCATCCCACGATGAGATGTTTTCTTGCCCTGTCAATACACTCGAAATACCCCTGCTCAGGCGGCATGGTTACCATATAAGAATATACTCCTTCTTCACGGGCAGTAATCTCCGGGTTACGCAGGTCACTAATATTTATTGTAACCAGGTCCCCCACATGATCTGCATACAAATAGTTGCCTCTCACGGCCATATCAATATTGCCCTGTATTTTCATAAATCCTAAATATTCAGGAGTTGAGGGGTCTTGATTATTGATTACATGAATACCGGCATACTGTTCATTAACAAATAAATAGCTACCATAAACATATATTTTGCCCGGCTTTTTCAGAGGATAGCTGTCCTGGAAGTTTATTGTCGAACTTTCGTTGTCAGCATATATCGGGGCGTACACTTCCATTTCCCCCAGATTTTCCTGAGGTTCATCATCAGTATATACGCAACTACAAAATATTAGACTTAAGAAAATGTATTTTACGCGCTTCATTATGCTAATAACCGGATTAATATTGTTAATAAAAAGAAATCAATATGAAAAATTGATAGCTAAACTTTATTATTTAGTTTTGGTTCTGGTATAAAAAGCATCAATTTGAAACTAGCAGCTATAGACATCGGATCTAATGCCATCAGGCTACAAGTAACTAATACCATACGCACCAAGGGTCAACTGAATTTCAAAAAGCTTGAATATGTCAGGTTCCCGCTCCGGTTAGGACAGGACGTTTTTAATACCGGAAGTATCAGTCCGGCAAAAAAGGCGAAATTCAAGAAACTGATGAAGGCTTTTAAACTGCTCATAGACCTTTATGAGGTAGACGATTACATGGCGTGCGCTACTTCTGCTATGAGGGAGTCTAAAAACGGAATGGAAATCGTAAAGGAGATAGAGGAAGATGTAAAGCTAAAGATCCGGGTGATTGATGGCAAAAATGAAGCACTGCTCATCAACAATGCCATTAGTTCATTCCTGGACAGAAAGAAGAACTACCTCCATATAGATGTTGGGGGTGGAAGCACAGAGCTGACCATCCTTAAAGGTGGCAAAAAAGTCGCTTCAAGGTCATTTAAGATCGGGTCTGTAAGAAGGCTGGAGCACCACGACTCGCCTGTGATCTGGCGGAACATGAAAAAGTGGGTTTCTGAAAAAATGGTTGA
The DNA here is from genome assembly GCF_009711405.1 of Fulvivirga kasyanovii. GTDB lineage: Bacteria > Bacteroidota > Bacteroidia > Cytophagales > Cyclobacteriaceae > Fulvivirga > Fulvivirga kasyanovii. The sequence continues at coordinate 16,607 of NZ_SMLW01000558.1, forward strand.
GTATAAAGATAAAATAACTGCCGTTGGTACAGGTGGTAACATCAACAAGATCTTTGAACTGGCCCAGAAGGCTCCCGGAGACAAAATGTCGCTCACCAAAGTAAAAGAAGTGCAGACATTTATCAGGGGACTCAGTATGGAAGACCGGATTAACGAACTACAGCTTAACCCAGACAGGGCTGATGTGATCATTCCGGCCTCAGAAATCTACATTGCTGTGATGGAATGGGCGGGTGCCAAAAACATCATCGTGCCTGACGTAGGCCTGAAAGATGGCATTATGCAACACCTGTATGAGCGCAATACGAACAAGGAAACGATTAAATTCAGCTAGTTTAAGCCAGCATCTATATCATTACTAACCTTCTCCTCCACTGTTACCTCGGGTAGCGATTTCTCTATTACCGGCTTTTTCAAGGTTAGGTCAAGGTCCAGCAGTGTCTCCCTGGAAACATTATAAAACTCTTTGTGAATGTTGAATTCAGGCTCGTCACCGTCTGGATGCTTCTTGCTGTAGGTGCCGTCTTCATGCATCACATAGCTGTTTACATTATCCTTGAGGTTATACTGGAGGATGTTAATGATCTGCTTTTTCAACAGGTCATCAGTGATCATAAATAGGGATTCAAGGCGACGCTCAAAACTGCGCACCATCATATCTGCACTACCAATGTATACTTTTGATTCTCCATTGCTATGGAAATAATAGATACGTGAATGCTCGAGATACTGCCCCACGATGGACATAACCTGTATATTTTCACTAAGCCCTGCCCTACCCGGCCTAAGGCAGCACATGCCGCGCACAATGAGCTTAATGGGTACTCCTGCCTGAGAGGCTGCATATAACTCATCTATTGACTCCTTGTCTTGCAGTGAATTGATCTTGATAACAATCCCCGAAGGCAGGCCTTTCCTGGCATTTTCAGCCTCTGCTCTGATCAGCTCTACAAGCTGCTGGCGCATATCTTTAGGTGCAGTGATCAGGTTCAGGTAAACATTGGGCATGGAGTGCCCGGTAATAACATTGAAGAACTCTGACACATCATGGGCATAAACCTCGTTGGTGGTCAGCAACCCAAGATCGGTATAGAATTTAGAGGTGGATTCGTTGTAGTTACCGCTTGAAAGGTGTACATAGCGAGTCACTTTCTCACCTTCTTTTCGCACGATAAGGAGCAGCTTGGTATGGGTTTTAAAGCTACTGATTCCATAAATAACAAAGCATCCGGCCTTCTGCAGCCTTTGCGCTTCACGAAGGTTATTCTCTTCATCAAAGCGGGCTTTAACCTCAAACAGTACAGAAACGTGTTTACCGTTTTCGGCCGCTTTCAACAAGGCGGCAGTTACGCGACTATCTTTAGCAAGCCTGTAAATGGTGATTTTTATAGCCAGCACTCCCGGATCCTCGGCGGCTTTCTCCAAAAGTTCGAGTACAGGCTCAATGCTGTTGTACGGATGGTGCAGCAATACGTCACGCTCGTTCAGTACATCCAGGATGTTGTAGTCATGGATCTCAGGATAGCTCAATGGAGGAACTGGCACTGGCACTTCCATCCGAAGATCCCTGAACTGAGGGTGATTGACTATTTGCATCAGTCCCGTAAAATCCAGAAGGCTCTTTCTCTTTATTTTAAAAATATTGTCATCATCAATGTCCCACCTTTCCTTTAATACTTTGAGCATCCACTGATCGGGTCGTCCGGAAACCTCAAGTCTCACTACACGCCCTGTCCTCCGCGTTTTTAACTTTTTCTTAAGCTCTTCCAGAAAGTTTGCTTCAATATCATCACTCTCTTCCAAGGTAAAATCACCGTTTCGGGTAATTCTGAACAGGTTAACAGATAGTACCTCCACATTCCTGAAAAGGTGCTTGATATTGTTTCTGATCACATCTTCTACGGGTACAAAATGTATGACTTCTTCCCTCTCAATCTCCAGAAACTTAGGCAGGTTGGAAGGTATCTGTATAAAGGACAGCTTCTTATAATCCACACTGCCATCCTCCGCCTTTGTAACCACACCAAATACCAGCCTGTTGGATATCAGGATAGGAAATGTGTGGTAATTGTCATATGCCATGGGTGTAAGCATAGGGTAGATCGTGGTTTCGAAATAGCTGTTTACCCTGGCTTTTTCTTCACTGGTCAGTTTTTTATAGGTAGTAATAGAAAAATCATGCTCTTCAAACAGAGGTATGAGTTCATTAATAAAAAGGTTATGCTGCTGATGCGAGAATTGTTTTGTCCTGGTAAATATTACCTTCCTGAACTGGATTTCTTTGAGACCTGAGTAATCGATCCTTGGCTTATTATAATCCAGATAGTTATACAAACTACCCACCCTGATAGTGAAAAACTCATCGAGGTTGGATTCTGTAATGGCCAGAAACCTCAACCTTTCGATAATACTCTTGTTAGCGTCCCTGGCCTGGTCCAGAACACGATCATTAAATTTAAGCCAGCTCAGATCACGGCTGACGTAATCACTTTGGGCAATTTGCTTCTTAATCTTTTCCGGTAATATCATATCACTAACAAAATAATCATCTATGCAAAAACAAAAAACCAATCTTTAAAAGTTTTTCTAACCCCTTTAAACAGGAAAAGGGTTCCAATCAACAGAACCCTTTCCAGATTG
>NZ_SMLW01000547.1 GCF_009711405.1 Fulvivirga kasyanovii
AAATAATATAGGTTAGCATCTATAAAAAAAATCGGTAACCAGTGAAAATTCACCGGTTACCGATCACTTAAATACCGATCACTACACATCGGTGTACTCAGAAACCGATCACCTAATCCGTTTTGAGCTCAAAGAAATTACCATTCACACCTTTAACGCCCGGAACTGTGGCGTAAACTGCACCTGCTCTTGAATATTTTGCTTTTTCATCGTCACTCATGCCTATACTGGCGGTGGTGATTAGCAGAGTATCGAGGTTTGGCCCTCCGAAAGCGCAGGAGGTAACGTTTTTGGCGGGAACAGTTACCTTGTTTAATAATTTTCCATTATCCGGGTCATAGCGGACCACACTGGAACCACCCCAAAGAGCTATCCAGAGCTTGCCTTCGCTATCGATCGTCATACCATCAGGAAAAGCATTTTCGTCTTCAATTTTGACAACCACCCTTCCATTTTCAATGGCTCCGGTTTCGTTATTATAGTCAAATGCTTTCACTGCCTGCGTGGGAGTATCGATATAATACATGGTTTTCTTATCAGCCGACCAGCATATACCGTTGGAAATAGAAATGCTATCCAACTGCTGTGTGATCGTGCTGTCACCATTAAAACTATATAGAGCGGCGGCGTTAGGCTTAGTATCAAGGGCCATAGAGCCAACCCAGAACCTGCCGGCAGGATCACATTTACCATCATTGAACCGTATTACCTCGGGGTCAAATGGCGACTTCTCCATAAGCTGTAGCTCTTCTGTCTCCAGGTTGAGCGAGTATATACCATTTTGCAAGGCTACCAATACAATTCCTTCTTGAGTTGAAGGCACTACCGTACCTACCCTTTGCCCTACTTCGATGGTTCTCATCTGTTCGGTCAGAGGGTCGAAAGTAAATACTTTCCCTTTTTCGATATCTATCCAGTAGTATTCCCTCGATTTGTGGTTCCATATAGCCCCTTCGCCCAGATCGGCAATGGTGTCTACATACAGAAATGCTGACTCTACTGCTACGCTATCTTCTTTCTCAGCTATAACCTCATTCTCTTTCATGCTCTCTTGCTGGTTTTTGCAGCCAATGAGTGCAAAAAGAGCCAGGACGGTAATTGTGATCTTTTTCATTAGTTCTCCTGTCCTGTTTTATATTCCACACTCACTACCTGGTCCTTCACTATAAATTCAAATGTTCCCGGCTCAGTCACTTTCTTGCCTTGTGCATTGATGAAAGCAAGCTCTTCGGGAGATACGGTAAAAGAGACTTGCTTCGATGCTCCGGCAGCAAGTTCTATCTTTTCGAATTTTCGAAGTCGCTTAAAGTTCGGAGTTATCGAAGCAAACAGGTCCCTGGAATAGAGTTCAACCGTTACTTTTCCTGCTCTTTTACCTGTGTTTTTAACAGTTACAGTGAGATTAAGTTTTTCCCCTGCGCTAAAAGTTGCTTTGTCAGCCTTTAAATTGCTAAACTCAAAAGTAGTATAACTCAAACCATGGCCGAATGCCCACTGCGGACGATAAGCTCCATTGGTGTAGGTATTGGGTTCATCTTCACGGATACCTTCAGTGTATTTATGATCATACTTGATCAGGTCTCCGGTATGTTTAGGATATGTATAAGGAAGTATACCGTTAGGATTATATTCTCCGGTAAGTACTTCGGCTATGGCCTGAGCGCCCATGGTTGAAGGCCTGTAAGCCAATAATATACCCGGTATGTCATTTTCGATAGAGGAGATCACTCGGGGACGACCTTCCACAAGCACGAGAATAACAGGTTTTCCGGTTGCCATAGCAGCCGAAGCCAAAGCAAGCTGCTTGCTGTCAAGCGTGAGGTCGTCGATGTTGCCGGGAGTTTCTGCATAAGCATCTTCACCCAGGCAAAGTACAATGTAATCGACACTCGCAGCATCTTTTTTCAATTGCCCTGCATCAAAATTAGCAGCATGGTTATAATCTCTTTGGGCAGCGCTGATCACATTGCCTTTGCCCAGTTTAGCCTCCAGACCTTCTTTTATGGTCAAAGTAGACTTGGGATACTGGCGGTCGTCGTTACCCTGCCATACATATGACCACGAGCTGTGGAGTGAAGTAAGATTGTTGGCGGCTGGTCCCGCTACCAGTACTTTAGCGCCTTTCTTAAGCGGTAGTACTGATTTTTCATTTTTTAGCAGGGTAATGGTTTCCCTTGCAGCATTCAGGGCCACTTCCTGAGATTTTTTAGGATCAACTTTTGCCAAAGCGGCCTTTTCGGGGAATGGATTGTCGAAAAGTCCCAGCTTGTATTTTAACTTGATTATCCTGCGTACAGATTCGTCGATGCGACTTTCAGAAATAGCACCTTCTTTTACAAGCTCAAGTAATAAGTCATAAAAAGAGTAGTCGTAAGGTACCATGCTCATGTCCAGACCGGCTTCTACGGCAAGTCTCACAGCCTCTTTAGGTGTGTCGGCCACTTTGTGCCTGGTGTGCAGGCGGATTACATCCTCCCAGTCCGAAACAGCTACGCCTTCAAAGCCTAACTCTCCTCGAAGGAGGTCTGTTAAAAGATACTTGCTGGCATGAACAGGCACACCGTTGATTTCCCCTGAGTTGATCATTACGGTAGACGTTCCTGCATCAACGGCACTTTTGAAAGGAGGCAACAAATATTCTCTGAGGGTATATTCCGGTATGTAAGCCGGGGTACGGTCTTTTCCGCTGGCAGGGATAGAGTAACCCAGGTAGTGCTTCATACACGATGCCACAGCCGTAGGGCTTTTGAGGCCGTCTTCTTCATAACCTTTGATGGCGGCAGTACCCATTGCTGTTACCAGGTGTACATCTTCCCCAAAGGTTTCTTCAAATCTTGACCATAACGGCTGCCTTCCCAGACCAAGCACCGGGTCGAAATTCCAGCGGATACCGCTGGCGCGGGTTTCGGTGGCTGTTAATTTTGCTGACTGCCTCACCAACTCAGGATTACGGCTTGCGGCCATCCCTATGTTATGAGGGTACAGGGTTGAACCTTCGATATAATTAGCTCCGTGAATGGCATCAATACCATATAGCACGGGAATTTTATTAGGTGTTTCTTTTGTGGCCACCTCCTGAATACGCTTTTGTATCTTGTGCCATGTATCCATGGTGTAGGCACTGCCTTTAACATTAAGTATAGAGCCCACTTTTTTATTAAGTATGGCCTCTTTAAGTTTTTTCTCATCGATAGCGTCCAGTGAGTTGTCATCAAGAATAAGATCAATAGTCACCTGCGTCATCTGTCCTACTTTTTCCTCGATAGACATTTTTGAAAGCAAAGCCTCCACTTTTTGGTCTACATCCTTCTCGCTGGTTTTTTGAGCATGGGCTATACCGCAACCCAGACCTGCAATAAGCAGAAGTCCATGTTGCATGACCCTTCTAAAGCTGTTTCTGAAATTCATATGTGTTTTTAAATTTTTAAACGAAATATGGGAACTGTAAAACTTGAAAATTAGAGGCAATATTAACCTTGGTAAATACATCAATTGAAGGTGGTAATTGTTTCATGCAATTGACTTTACGCATATTAATATGGTAATTCATATCCATGTTTAAAAGTCAACTGATCATAATCCTTCTGTTTTTTTCTTTCTACTGCCGTGGACAGGAAAATGATGTCCGGTTCTATCCCGTATCCAAGGGGCTCTCGCAGCACTCCATTACCTCCCTTTTGCAAGATAGTAAAGGATTTCTCTGGATAGGTACACGCCACGGACTGAACAGGTACGACGGGCAGGACTACCTGACTTATGAACACATCAACGGAGATACTACTTTGATCAGCAACAGTACGGTACAGTGCCTTGCAGAAGATAAACATGGCAACATTTGGATAGGCACGTATGGAGGGGGATTGAACTATTACAATTATGATGAAGATCGCTTTTATGTTTACCGGAATATTAAAAACAACCCCAATACGCTAAGTGATGATTTTATAACAGCCGTTTTCGAAGATTTTAATGGCAACATTTGGGTAGGCACCGAAAAGGGTGGTTTGAACCTGCTAAACAAGGAAAGCGGTACCTTTACACGCTTTATGTCCAATGAGGCAGACCCATATAGCATCTCTTCCAACAACATCACATCCATCAATCAGGATCGGAACGGCAACCTCTGGGTGGGTACATACGGAGGTGGTATCAACCTTTTTGATGTAAACAAGAAAAATTTTATTGCTTTTAAAGCAGGGTCACGTGAGTCATTTGCCAGCAATGTGGTCAGGTATATTTACAAAACGTCTAAAGGCTCGCTGCTGGTAGGCACGCATCAAGGGCTTAAACGGCTGGTGTACACCAACGGGCGCTATATTTTTAAAGATGTGCTGACAAATCACACCCTATCCAAAGCCCTTTCTAAAGTACGGGTACTAACTATTTGCGAAGACCAGGAAGCCCGAATCTGGGTAGGCACAGAAAACGAAGGACTTTTCATGGTAGATCAGGCCAGGGGCACAGCAAAACACTTTTTCCATACCCCTGAAAACCATTATGGGGTCAACAGTAATTCCATCTGGTCATTAAGCACCGGGCGGCATGGCACCGTCTGGATCGGAACTTATAATCAGGGGCTGTACAAAATGGATCCATACGAGGAGAAATTCGATGGCCTTTATCAAAGCGGTATACCCAGCCATACCTTGAGCCATAACGTGATTAGCTCATTTGCAGAAGACAGCCTGGGCAATTTATGGGTGGGAACTGATGGCGGTGGCTTGAATTATTTTGACCGCAGAACGGGTAAATTTAAAAGGTATAAACAAATACCCGGTGATAGCAGCAGCTTATCCAACGATGCCGTGGTAAGTGTACTTATCGACAGAAAAAACAACCTGTGGGTAGCAACCTGGGAAAGTGGCATCTCAATACTCCCGGAGGGTAAAGCCGCATTCAAACACCTTATCCACCGACCTGATAATAATAACTCCCTCTCCGGGAATGATATTTACAAACTATTCGAAGATAACAAAGGCAGGGTCTGGATAGCTGCTTTCCGCGACGGACTGGATATTTATGATCCTGAAAAGCAAAAATTCTATCATATCAATGAAGAGACCACGCCGGGACTTAGTGGAAATAAAGTAAGGTCAATCCTACAAGACTACGAAGGCAATATGTGGATAGGCACCGAAGGTGCCGGACTCAACCGGATCAGGGTAGATGATGAGTTGAATGTAACTGACAAGCATTTCTATTGTCATGGTGATGCCAACAACTCCGGGCTGAATAACAACACCATCACTTACCTCTTTGAGGATTCTGACAGTGTGCTATGGGTAGGAACGGAGGGCGGAGGCATATACCACTACGATCGGGAGGCAGACCGGTTTCTGGTTATAGAGGGCAGCCAGCGCCTGCAAAACAATGTGGTCTATGGCATATTGGAAGACGACAGTAGAAATATCTGGATAAGCACCAACAATGGCCTGGCCAGCTATTCCAAAGAAGACGGTAATATTAAAATCTATAACGAGTCCGATGGCTTGCAATCATCCGAGTTCTACAAATCGGCCTGCCTGAAAACCCGCGACGGCCACCTGGTATTTGGAGGAATAAAAGGCTTCAATATGTTTAATCCGGAAAATGTGAAGAAAAACCCCAATGCACCTCCGGTTTATATTACCAAGTTCCTGCTTTCTGATGAAGTAGTAAAAACGGCCCCTAACTCACTACTGGCCCAAAATATCGTCAATACCCAAAAAATTCAGCTTGACTATGATCAGAATGATTTCAGCTTTGAATTTGCAGCTCTTAATTTTTCGCAGTCGGCCAAAAACGAATATGCTTATAAGCTCGAAAACTATGACGAAGACTGGCAAAAGGCTGGTACCCGCAAAGAGGCCTACTATACCAATGTACCTCCGGGGACTTATACTTTTAAAGTAAGGGGTTCTAACAACGATGGTATCTGGAGCGAAGAGGAAGCCTCCATCATTGTTGACATCAGCAAGCCGTGGTACAGCACATATTGGGCTTATGGAGCCTATGCATTGATCATCCTGGCTATGCTGCTTTGGGCCCGCCATAATATTATCTATAAAGAACGGTTGCAGGCTCAGCTTCAGTTGGAGCATCTGGAACTCACCAAAATGCAGGAGCTTGACCAGTTGAAATCACGATTCTTTGCCAATATTTCTCATGAATTCCGTACACCGCTGACCCTGATCCTTAGCCCTTTGAAGTCACTCTACCTTGATGAAACCAAGAATGAGTACAAAAAGCAAATGCGGATGATGATCCGTAATGCAGAGCGGCTACTCAGGCTGATCAACCAAATACTGGATCTTTCAAAGCTGGAATCCGGTAGTGTGAAGCTCAAAGCCAGTGAACAGGACCTGGTTAAATTTTTAAAGCCTATAGCCTTTTCGTTTGCCACGTATGCGGACAAGCAGTTCATTACCTATAAAACCAACCTGCCAAAAGAGCCGATATACATGTATTTTGAGCAGGACAAACTTGAAAAGGTATTTACCAACCTGCTTTCGAATGCCATCAAATATACACCGGAGTTTGGAGAGGTCTGCCTGACCGTACAGCAAAAAGACAATATGGTGGAGATCATCATTGCTGACTCAGGTATCGGCATACCTCAAGACCAGGTTTCTTATATTTTCAACCGGTTTTACAGGGCCCAACATCATGTAAACCTGAAAGGTACCGGCATAGGCCTGGCGCTGACCAGGGAGCTGGTGGAGTTGCACAAAGGCAAGATCGAGGTTAGCAGTGTAGAAGGGCGAGGCACAACATTTAAGGTGCAGTTTCCTCTGGGAAGTAAACACCTGGAGCCCTCTGAGATCTCCGAAGATCGCATAATCCACCATGCCAACACTGATAATTATGAGCATGATGAGTTATTGATTGACAAGAATCCGGAACCGGCTGCATCTGTGGAAAGCATCAAGGCTGAAAACGACCTGCCGCTTGTACTCATAGCCGAAGACAATGCAGACATGCTATCATTTATCAGCAGCTATCTGGAAAGTGAATACCGGATACTGGAGTGTACCAATGGAAAGGAAGCCCTGGAGCTGGCACTGGAGCAAATTCCTGATATCGTTATCTCCGATATTATGATGCCCGGAATGGATGGCTACAAGCTTTGCTCCCGATTAAAAAGTGATGAAAAAACCAGCCATATCCCGGTAATATTACTTACAGCCAAAGCTTCCAATGAAAGCGTAGAACAGGGGTTTGAGCTAGGCGCCAATTATTATGTGACTAAGCCTTTTAATCCAAAATTGCTTGCTCTGCGCATAAAGAATATCCTTAAGAGCCGCAAAATGTTCAAGGATCAGGTACTTAATAACAAAACCATTAACCTGGAACCCAAGCATGTGGTTATCTCTACGGCAGATGAAAGCTTCATCAAAAAAGCTGTAGGCTTTGTGGAGGACAACATGGACAACTCCGAGCTGCAGGTGGAGGACCTCTGCTCACATTTGGGCATGAGCAAAATTCAGCTTTACAGGAAGCTAAAAGGCTTAATCGGCCAGTCTGCCAATGAGTTTATTCGTACCATCCGACTTAAAAGGGCAGCCCAGCTTCTGAAGCAACAAAACCTGACCATAGCCGAGGTCACCTATCAGGTAGGTTTTAACGACCTCTCTTATTTCAGGCAATGTTTCAAAAAGCAGTACGGAGTCAATCCATCGGAGTTTGCACAGCAGAGCAATACATGACAAAATCTTTCCGAGACTATTCGTAGGCTACCGATGGGATTACTAATCGATAGTGATAACGAATGTCCGGGAAGTGGTAATCGGAGGGTAAAACTTTATAATTACTATTCTTTTTCTAAATTGCCGGATATGAAAAAGCAAATCCTTATCCTTTTATTAATGGTACTTTCGCTTTCATGTACAGATGAACGGAATACACAGCAGCAAGCAGAGAATTTAGAAGAAACCCCAGAGGTTTTAAATGAGAATATGACCGATATCAGTTTGTCATATGGCAAGCGACGAGGGAAAGATATTATACAGCAGCTTTTTGATGAGGCACTCAGTAAAGATGAAAAACTAAGGTCGATAAATTCAAGAATTGCTGAAATCGACGAAATTAAAGCTGATAGTCTCAAAAGTTTTAATAAATATATTCGAAACAATCAGAATTATTGGGGCTCCTTAAAACAATATGCAGATCAGCTAAATGATACAACATTACAGGCTGAAGTGAAAAATTTCATAGAAGCTTTAGAGAGCAAATATGATAAAAAGACATCACCACTTGACTCAGTGGCTAAGCTGCTCGATGCGCGGGAAAAATCCTTGCGAGATCAGGAAATCTTAATGAAGATAGTAGTAACAGCACCTATGATGAAAACTTATCAGCAGAATGAGTTTCCTGACATAAACACTATGACATCAGTTCAAAAAAGCATGGATACGCTGATCAATGATCTGAAGCCCTATACTCAAATTAAAGAATAGCACATCTTCCCTTAGCAAGAAAATTTTAAGCGCCTATTCGTAGTCTACCGAAGGGACTACGAATTAATAATGAGAACGAGTGTCTGTGACACGGTAATTGGAAAACGAAACTTCATAATTACCATTCTTTTTCTAAATTGACGCCCATGTCAGGAGGGTATAAAATAAGGAATCAGTCTGGAATTCACTTTCTAACCTTTTCAGTGGTCGAATGGGTTGATGTATTTATTCGGGAACAGTATTGTCAGATAGTTGTCGACAGCTTGAACTACTGTATCAGGGAAAAGGGCCTCGTTGTATATTCATGGGTTATCATGAGTAACCATTTACATGTAATAGTGGCATCCCAAACGGATTGTCTGTCAGATACTTTACGCGATTTTAAAAAGTTTACCTCCAGGGAAATTTTAAAGGCTATTGATGGATCAGGGCAAGAGAGCAGAAAAAACTGGATGCTCTGGATATTTAAAGCTGTAGGAGCCAGAAACAAACGAAATAAAACCTATCAATTTTGGCAACAGGATAACCATCCGATAGAGCTAGATTATAATTCTATTAAAGATCAGAAATTAGATTACATCCACCTGAATCCGGTAAAGGCTGGCTTTGTGGATGAGCCGGAGCACTACCGTTGGTCCAGTGCCAGGGATTATGCCGGCTTGCCAGGATTGGTGAAAGTGGATTTCTTGTAATTAAAGTACTGCAAATTAAGCCGTGCCACAGACACTCATTTTCATTTTAAATCCTTAGTCACCCTTCGGCAGACTAAGGATAAACAAGGGAAACCAATAGCAATAATTTTCACCCTGCCGCAGACTAAGCATAAACCGCGTAGAATTACCTGGATACTCATCGTTTTGCCTACTCGCGATACTTTAGACCTAATAACAAAGTGCAATAAATAAAATATTCTGTTCGATTGTGTAAGATGCTGTTATTCAGGGGTTCAGGAAACGTTTGCAATAAATACCCATCTTAAAAGAAAGGTTTATCCCCGCAACATTTGCCCTTAGACGATGATATTGACCTAAACTAAAAACAATCATCGCTTATGAAGAACCTTAACCCCCTTAAAGTGATTATCCTGTTGGTTTGCCTGTGGGCACCAATAGTCCTTTACGGACAGGATAGACAGGTGTCCGGAAGAGTTCTGGACGCAGAATCAAACAGCGCCTTACCAGGCGTAAGTATTATTGTAAAGGGTACATCCACTGGTACCACTACAGACATAGAAGGTAACTATAGTCTGCAGGTGCCCGAAGGTAGCAGTACCCTTATTTTTTCATTTATTGGTTATGCCACGGAAGAGGTTAACATTCAAAACCGTTCCGTAGTGGATGTTAACCTTTCCACTGATGTAACTGCTCTGTCAGAAGTGGTAGTAATTGGTTATGGTGAGCAACAAAAAAGCTTACTGACCGGTGCCATATCCAGTATTGAGGCAGAGCAAATCACCAATACCTCAACACTTAGAGTAGAGCAGGCCCTTCAGGGTCGAACTGCCGGTGTTAACGTACTGGCTAACTCCGGCTCACCCGGTAGTGGCCTGAAGGTACGTATCAGAGGTACCGGCTCTAATGGAGATGCTGGTCCGCTTTATATAGTAGATGGTATCAGGACCGGTGGCATAGAGTACCTCGACCCCAGCGAGATAGCCTCAATAGAGGTGCTGAAAGATGCGGCTTCGGCAGCTATCTACGGTGCTGAAGGTGCCAATGGTGTAGTCCTGATCTCTACCAAAACCGGTAAAGCAGGAAAGCCACAAATTAACTATAACTTTCAGTATGGTATCCAGACGGTCGGCGACCGCATGGACATGATGAATGCTCAGCAGTATGCAGAGTATCTTAACGAAGCGGGTGCTTCCGGAACTTTACCTGACCCTGCCGACTATCAGGGTGTAGAAGGAACGGACTGGCTGGATGAGCTGTTCGAAAGTGCACCCCTCCAAAAACATAGCCTTAACCTTAGTGGAGGCTCAGAAAACTCAACTTACCTGGTAGGTGGGAGCTTCTATACACAAGATGGTGTTGCCGGTGGTGACAAAGCGCAGTTTGACAGGTATACAGCCCGTTTAAACTCAGACCACCAGATCAAAGACTGGCTGAAGATCGGTAACAGGCTCTCTTATTCTCACTTCAAAAGAAGTACGATTGCCGAGGATGATGAATTTGGCTCAGTAGTAGGTAATGCCATACTCATGGATCCCACGACCCCGGTAATTTATACCAATGGGCTACCAGCACATGCGCAGGCTGCATTGGATGCCGGGGAAACGCTTACACAAGATGATGATGGCAATTACTATGGTATTTCAAGGTTTGTACAGGGAGAGATCGGCAATCCATTGGCCATGATCCAAAATACCCGGGGAGAAATAGTACAGGACAAAGTAGTGGGTAACATCTATGCTGAACTGACTCCTATTAAGCATATTAAATTTACCTCTCGTTTTGGTATTGATGCGGCTTTTCAGCTTAACCATGAATGGTTCCCTACTTATTATTTCTCTAACGAGAGAAAAAACAACACGCCAACAGTAAGGGACAACAATGAAAAGTGGTTCACCACCCAGTGGGAAAATTTTGCTACCTATACCAACAGCATTGCTGAGCATGACTTCTCTATCCTGTTAGGTACATCTGCCATTAATACCGTTTACAACAAGCTCAATGGCTCAGGCGGGCCGATGTTTGATGAAGACGATAAATTCGCATACTATGATTATATTCCTGATGAAAGCGATCTTATAGGAAGCTCCAGAGAAGACAAAAGCCTTTTATCATACTTCGGACGGGTTTCCTATACTTTCTCCGACAAATATTTGCTCAATGCCACATTCAGGTACGATGGATCTTCCCTTCTTCCTGAAGACAACCGATGGGACCTTTTCCCCTCAGTGTCTGCCGGCTGGGTAGTATCTGCTGAGAATTTCTTCCCCGAAACCTTCATCAACTTCCTGAAAGTAAGAGCAAGTTGGGGAGAAAATGGTAATCTCAGATCACTTACTCCCGGGCAGTATGCCTCTATCATTACCACCCAAGGTATACGGTACCCTACAGGTACAGGAGGCTTCTATGTAGGTGCAGAACCAGACTTCCTTCCTAACCCGGACCTGGTATGGGAAACCAGTGAGCAGGTAGACCTTGGCCTGGATTTTGGCTTGCTTGATGACCAACTGAGAATAACTGTTGATTATTACAATAAAACAACCAAAGGCCTTCTTACTGCCAGTACACCACCTCACTACATTGGTAACGATGGTGCCACTGTAAACGGGGGAGATGTAAGAAACAAAGGTTTTGAGTTTGAAGTAGCATACACCAAGTCCGCAGGCGATTTCTACTATGAGATCTCTGCTAATATGACCACCGTAGATAATGAAGTGATCTTCCTGAACCCACTCGTGCCTGACAAGATCCAGGGTGCTGGCGTAGGTACAGGTTGGACCGCATCATATTTTGAAGAAGGTTTGCCTATCTGGTATTTCAGAGGTTACAAGACTGATGGTATATTCCAGAACCAGGAACAGATCGACAACTACATCAGTGACAACAACCTGTCGGAGTACAGCCCGGCCCCGGGTGAGCCAGTAGTGGTAGACGTTAATCAGGATGGGCGAATCACTCCTGAAGATCAGACTTATATAGGCGACCCTCATCCGGACTTTTTATATGGCGGGCGTGTTAACGTAGGCTACAAAGGTTTTGACCTGACCGTGTTCGTACAAGGCTCAAAAGGCAATGACATACTCATGGGCTTCAACAGAACTGACCGCGGTACTGTGAATAAGCCTGAATTCTTTTACGAGGACCGATGGACTGGTGAAGGAAGCACCAATGACTGGTTTGCCGCCGATACTGATAACCCATACATCTACAACAGTGATTTGATGGTGTTTAACGGCTCGTATGCGCGTATAAAGCAGTTGCAATTGGGTTATACCCTGCCGGAAAACCTGCTCAACAGGCTGAAGTTCAACTCCATCCGGGTTTATGTGTCTCTGGAAGATTACTTCACATTTACCAAATATCCGGGACTTGACCCTGAAGCTGGTAGTAATGATGATAACAGCCAGGGCATAGACAGGGGAGTATATCCTATTCCTAAAAAGTTCATGACCGGATTATCACTTAGCTTCTAATTACAAACCGACGAGATTATGAAAAAGAATTATATAAAAATATGGGCAATGGGCATGTTAAGCGCGCTGACGGTTCTGGCTTCATGCTCTGACGACTATCTTGATAAGGAGATCTATGGAAGAAAGTCGACTGAAGAATTTTACAAAACTGATCAGGATGCATTCAGGGCTACCATAGCCGTTTATGACATCCTGCAATATCACTACAATACGGGCTGGTCAAGCAACTACCTGGTAAAAACACTACCTTCAGATGAGGGGACTGCCGGTGGTGGAGGTAGTGGCGACCAGCCACAATATCAAAACCTGGATGACTACACATACGACTCTCAGAATGGCGGTGTGTTGGGTACATGGAGAATGGCTTATTTTGGTATATTCAGAGCCAATAAAGTTATCAACCTGGTGGAGCCGGAGAACGATTTCAGAAAGGCTTTGATCGCTGAGGCCAAGGCGCTTCGGGCATACAACTACTTTGAACTGGTTTCTATGTTTGGCGATGTGCCTTTGTTACTTGCCGAGCCTGATCAATCAGAGTATGAGCAGGAACGTGTGGCCAGTAATATTGTTTACGATCAAATTGAGAAAGACCTGCGTGAGGCAATCGAACTATTGCCTCTGAAAAGCGAGTACAGTGCAGCGGATCAGTTCAGGGTTTCGAAAGGTACAGCCCAGGCGCTGCTTGGCAAAGCTTACCTCTATCAGCAGCAGTGGGACAGCGCCGCATATTTTCTCGATGCTGTAATTGCCTCCAACGAATATGATCTGCATGATAACTATGCCGACAACTGGACTGAAGCTGGTGAACTGGGCAAAGAGTCCGTTTTTGAAGTGCAGTTTGTAAGTTCGGTGGGCTACGATTGGGGTAACTTCCCATGGGACAATGGCAGGCTACAGGAGAGCAATATCCATATTCAGCTTATGGGTCCAAGAGGGGGTTTTTATGAACCAGCACCAGGAGACTCACTTATTGCGGGCTGGGGTTTTCTGTATCCTTCCGAAGAATTGTACGATGCCTTTGTCAATGCCGGTGATAGTGCCAGAAAAGTAAATACGCTGATGTCAGAAGCTGAACTGGTAGCTGCCGGTGGAGCATGGACAGGAGAAAACGTGTGGGATTACAATGGCTTTATCAGAAGGAAGTATGGCACCTATAGTACCCAAACAAACCCTGATGCCGTGGCTGATCTAAATTATGCTACTAACTGGAGGTTAATGCGTTATGCCGACGTACTCCTTATGGCTGCAGAGGCTTTCTACAACGCAGGCAATGAAGGTCGTGCCCTCACTGAACTCAACAAAGTGCGTGACCGGGCAGGTCTGGATGATATAGCAGCATCAGGTACGGCACTGTTCGAAGCCATAGTTACTGAGCGACAACTGGAGCTTGCCTTTGAAGGCTTCCGATTTCTCGATCTTGTGCGCTGGGGTCGTGCTTCGCAGGAACTTGGTGACCTGGGCTTCGTGGAGGGAAAACACAACCTATTTCCTATTCCATTTGATGACGTGGTCAGAGGTAATTTAGGGCAGAACGATAAGTGGTAGGGCAGGCTTACTGGCTACTTGTTCATAGGTGACTTGTGCGGGTAATTTGCCTGCCGCGTCTACGACATTGAACTAAGAAGTACTAATAGCAATGAATTGAAAAATCCCGGCTGGGGAGGCTAAATAGCCGCTTTGGCCGGGATTTTTTTAGAAAAAAGTAATAGGTTTACATCATGTGGGTATGTATGCTAAATTTCCTCTCAGCCATAGCTTAAGTTCGAGCGATTCGTCCTCAGTTAAGTAAAACAGTGCTTTTCTGTATTCTTTTCTGAAGAGCTGAGGATGAAAGCTAACTTTTCTCAGCACGATCTTATAGTATTCCAGCATTGATGTTTTCATTGCTTGTTTTTTAATTAGTTTGAAAAAATGCCCCTGGCCTTTTCGTTTAATCTATAGGCCATGAGAAACTACTATGGCCAAAGGGCTTTTTATAACCTGACAATAATTACTTGCCACATTTAAGCACACATTTCATATGGCTTAAGGCCTAATGGCAATAATGAGGTATAATGACATTGATTACACTAAAACCTTTGGAGGAGGTGGAATGACCTCCTTGATGTAGTTTCTAAAATCGACATTAAGAAATAAAGTACTATGTAGTGGCTTGTCTGTACACATACAGGCTACCGGAAAGGGATCAAAGCTATAGAACCAGTCTGTATGGCTCTTTTTTGAATTTTGTTCTTCTTTTTGGGTGGTTTCAGTATCGGGAATAGCCTGGTAAATGTCCCATCCTACCTCCAGTACCTGCGTAAAGAAATTATCAGCATCATCAGCTTGATGATACATGGAATCACAAACAGAGATATCTGCAACCTTGCCGGCTTCCTGTTCAGACTGATCAGGAGCAAGGCTAACATTAAAGAATGCAATAGCGAAGAACAGTGCAACCAGTTTAAACGCTATATTTCTTTGCCTGTTTATCATATTGTAATAACGTTTGCCAACCAAATGTATTTTAGCATTAGCAGGTTAATAACAAACGACCTCTGATTTCGGGTAGGGAATTTACAAATAAAATGATAAAGATGCTATATCCGGAGAAGGATTTACCCTGCATTTGTAAGATTATAAATCAATATGTTGCAATCGAGTGCCGCATGATAGGTTTAGTTAACAATGGTTAAATTAATTTAATAATTGTTTTGATTAATTAGACAATCCATAAGTTATTTATATTTTTTTATCGGGAAAAAACATCCTTATGGGGGTTACTTCCACTGTTGAGTCCCTATTTATAACCACTTTATTAACAACAAATTTTTTATCATGA
This sequence comes from Fulvivirga kasyanovii, assembly GCF_009711405.1. GTDB lineage: Bacteria > Bacteroidota > Bacteroidia > Cytophagales > Cyclobacteriaceae > Fulvivirga > Fulvivirga kasyanovii. The sequence continues at coordinate 15,401 of NZ_SMLW01000547.1, forward strand.
AGAAAACGTTTATTCTAGGATTGTTTGCAAGTGCTTTATTTTTTTCCTGCTCCAGTGATGATGAGGAAACTCCTCTGGTTGCAGATTTTACAGCTACTGTATCGGGCGAATCTCCCAATGCAGAAATCATAATCGTTAATAACTCTACAGGAGCATCAGCCTATGAGTGGTCATTTAGTGAGGGTGCCGATATTTCGTCGTCAGAAGAGCAAGTACCAACAGTTAAGGTGGACAAAGCGGGTGATCTTACTATTTCTCTAATAGCAATCAATGGTTCTAATGAAGAGAAGACTACCAAAACAGTATCTGTTTCAGGTAATACTGCCATTACAACTTTTAATGACGTAGAATTTGGTCTTAACGCTGGTGATGCTACTTATGGTCGCCTGTTTTCTCTGGAAACCGGTGAAATTTATAAAGATAGTGAGATAAGCTCGGATAACGGTTCAAAAATAAATCTGGCATTTGGCAGCATGGCCAATACCATGTATTTCTTCGAGAGTCCAACCGACGAAGATTATAATGTACCTGGAGCAATAGCAACAAAGGTTACCAATTATGAGGAGACCCCTTCAATAACCGTTGAGGAGTTCGATGCTATGACCAATGACGGCAAATTGTCTGGTTTAACCATCGAAGAAACCAATGATAGTTTTGGGAACGGCTCTATTCCCAATACAGTTTTATTTGAAACATCAACAGGCCGAAAAGGAGTAATAAAAACCAAAGCTGTTAATAGTGACAGGCTTTTGGTTGATATTAAAGTTCAGAAATATTAATTAGGATCCAGTGGTCTTAAAAAATAAAGAGAAGTCCCATGGTTTTTGACCTGGGACTTTTTTTATTTCAATCTGGCAATATATGGGTCGTACTTGCCCCCCATCTCTTTTGAATGTTATGTTTTTTTCATTTTAGCCGCTAATTGTAGTGCAACTTCTGTTCCCTGAGCCTCCAACTGCTCAATAATCATTTTTTTTGTACCTTCATCATATTGCTCCATTTCTGTGGGCGCCTTTTCTGCGCTTTCAATAATTCCATTTTCTATAAATAGTGCCTTCAACCACTCATTTACCTGGCAATCGATAACCAGATGTACCCGGTCAGTTTTTCCACCATTTTCCACACTGTGGGTTTGGCTAAAGTCTGCAAACCAGCATTCTCCGGATTGCATGTTAAGCAGGTCGTCATTGAGCATAAATTTCACCTGGTCATTGGTGAGTATAGGAATGTGTAGCCTTACAAATCCATCCCAAAATACCAGATCGTAATCTTTATGAGGCTTTATTTCTGATCCTGGAGTCAATCGCAGGTACCTGACGGAGCTTTTCGGGGTGTTGATAGTTTCTATCACCGACCGGGTATAAGGCAAGTGTTCCAGCACCGACTCATCGGCAAACTGCCTGCTATCGGCATGGCCTGCCGACAGGCCATGGCTCTCTCCCTGAGGTGACCGTAGGGGTATGCCACTCCACTCGCCAGAGTAGTATGCCGTGTTAAAATGCCTGGTCCAGTTTTGTGTACAAACCTCTAGCTCCTGCTGAAGCCGTGCAGAATCAAACTGAAAGGGCAATTTTGCATAGCTTTTCATTGAAAATGTTGTTTAAATTTAATGACTGGCCAAACATGGCTTTTTTAAAATTAACATTTTAGCTACAAACATTTAAGCAGTACAATCATCTGTTAAATAAAAAAACTGAATGACATCGAGCAAAAATGCCATACGCACCATTGATGACTTCAACAAATGGATACCCGTTGCCTTCGATGCAGAAAAAGAAGAGGTACAATGGATATATGCTGGAGATAAAGATTTCATGGAGCCATTTTTCGAAGACGATATAAGATTGATTAGATACGAGTCTCCGAAAACCAAAAATACTTCTCTGCACGAGTTCAATGAGCTTGGCACATCAAAACCAACCGATACCATTAAGCCCGCACTATTTATCTTCCATATTTCCCGGTGCGGCTCAACCCTGATTACTCAGATGCTTGCCCAATCCGCCAAAAACATCGTTTATTCCGAGCCACCGCTGACTGATGAAATTCTGAGCTCAGACCTCAGCCATGATGTTAAGATTGAAACGCTAAGAGCAGCCATCACCCTTATGGGACAAAAAAGAAAGGCTCCACATCAATACCTTTTCATCAAATGGGACAGTTGGCACCTTGCTTATTATGAACTTATCAGGCAGGCATTTCCCGGTGTGCCTGCAATATTTCTATACAGAGAACCGGTAGAAGTACTGCAATCACATCAACGCGTTCGCGGCATGCACATGGTGCCCGGTTTACTCAAAAAGGATGTATTCCAGCTAAAAGGCATTCCTGCCCATGACCTTGATTTGTATGCAGCTAATGTACTTT
>NZ_SMLW01000392.1 GCF_009711405.1 Fulvivirga kasyanovii
TAGGGGCGTGTAAAAATAGCAACACCCTCCCCCTAAAAATCAGTAATCATAAAAATCACTATAAAGAGTGACAGAAAGGAACTCAATGTGCTTTAGCTTTACGCTGGTTACACCAAACATATAGGTGTAGTTAACAAGCCTGTTTTAATCAAGCATATATGGGAAATTCTGATTTTTATTTTTACCTCCTTATCGTCCTCGGCTTACTATTTTTTCTTGTAGTACCTGTTCAGTGGATTATTAATTTCTACTATGGCGTGAAAGGAGCTATGATCTCGGGTGTTTTGCTGTCCTTATTGATCGCCTTTGGAGCCCAGTTTTTCTATCAATGGGGAAAAGGCGTCGGGAGTGTGACCGGCTATGTTAGTTATGCCCCCGGAGAATTACGAATGGTGTTTGCAAGTATATTTTTGGGAGGGCTGCTGCTTATTGCTTTTACCAGTTTTGGTATTTACCACCTGGTACAGTTAAGCAAAACCGGGGTACTGAATAAACCCTGGTTTTTCACCTGGCTGGTACTGTATATTGGTACTCCGACTTTGTACATAGGAGGAAAGGAATATCTTGCATTTTTGGCATCAAAAGAGCAACTCACCTATTTTGTTCCTGCTTATATCGACGTGTCTCACTACCGGGAGTTACCTGTTTATATAGATGAACTCAAGTTTATGAATAGCACCAACGGTCGTGCATCAACCTTTAGTGTCACTGCAGTCAGTGAATTCAGCATAGATAGTGTGCTTGAGAGTGAAGAGAAGGTCAGGGAAATGGATCATTTACTGATTGACCGAAGGGAAAGTATTCCGGTGGAGGCAGATCAGTTTGTGCTTTCGTGGTATTCATTTGTAGAAGAAACATATTATAGTGACACCTTTCCATTTCCTGCCGGGCATTTCCCTATAAAAAACTGGCCTGATGGCAGCAGAACTATGAGGAGTATAAACCTGCTTATTCTTCCGGAAGGTAAAGTCAGGCTTTTTGGGCCAGGTAATAAACAGTATTTCCCTTATCATAAAGTGGAAGTGAAACCGCTAAGCCAGGAAGAGAAAAACCAAAAGATAGAGGCATTCTATGCTGTTAATCAGGGGCAGGCGAGCAAAGAAGATATCCGGAAAACTCTCCAAGAGATTAAAAACTCTGACCGGTTAAACAAACGTGAGGCAATGGATAAAATGGAATTTAACTGGGGTTTGACGATCGAAGGGGAGGGAGAGATATCCAGCGTTAACATCAGTGATTTCCGGCAGCTTAGATACGATACTACCTATCAATGGCTTCATAAACCTGGTAAAAAAGTGCTTCCTTCTGAAATAACCATGTACTTTAGTCGTCAGCAAAGTGGTGATATCAGAGTTTACCTGTTTCCTGATAAAGAGAAGCTCTTTGATCAGGTGGAGGCATTGACAGCCGGAAATAGCGAAATGGAGGTTGAGTTTTTGATAAAGGTGGCAGAAGGAGAGGAAAACAACATCAGTTTTCAAATCAGAGCAGGAGAGAGGGCTATTGATTTTGCCAGTTTTGGAACCAACGTCGTAAGGCTTTAAACTGCCCTAAGAAATGCAAAAGAAGAACAAATACAGGCTGCGTCCTGCCTATGGAAAAACGGAACTCCTGTTGGAATTCACCTATGGGCCTGAGAAAGAAACCTTTCTGGCTGAATTGCAAAAAGCACTGGAGGAATTGGAGGTAAAGGTACAGTCGGCTCAGGACTTATGGATGAATGACGAGGTCTTGCTGGTTTTGGACTCCAACCAGGGCAGCTTTACCCTTTCTATTGATATTTGGGATCTGGCCTTTATTATGGCAGAGCACAACCAGGGGCTGATCTTGAAAATCGATGAACTGCTCTCCCAAAATCACTATTTTGAAAAGGAAATTGTTGACTATGAGAAGTATAAACTTGATGACAAAGATAATGACATCGAGTAACCTGATATCAGGTTTTATTTTGTGGGAACCAGTAATTCCCTAATGTCCACATCAAGTATTGCAGCAATCTTTTTCAGGTCTTTCAAGTGTGGCTGGCTTTTATTGTTACAGATTGAAGCTATAGCATTTCTAGTCTTCCCTGTCTTTTCGGCCAGTTCCTTTTGGCGCATACCCTTAATAACCAGTACTTATTTTATTCGGTTGATCCTTTCCATTTTTTAGAAATATGCCTCGAATATAGCACTGAATGCCATAAAATGGTATTTGTTTATGGAAATGGTTTTTAATACAACTCCTGTATTTTATTAAAGAGCCTGACACATTACCTTTGACCCTTATTAAATGGCAGAGAATCTATGTGGATAGACTTTCTGATGTGCGTTGCCACTGAATATAAAGTATTGGTTATTAATTATTAAAAAGTGAGTTATGGGAATGATAGGAAATCTCATTCGGGTGTCAAAAGAAGACCTGGAGATGTTTAAAGCAGATTCTGGAAAACTTGAAAATTTGATTTATAATGAAGCTAACCTTGAGGCAGATTGGTATTTGGATTTAGATAAGTCATGGGAAGCAATTCATTATGTTTTATCCGGGAAGAGCCTCGCTGATACAGAAATGGATGGAACGTCAAAAGTTATTGAGTATGTGATCTTTAGTGATAAAGTTATTGATGAAGAACAAGACTTGGGATATGGTCCTGCTTTCTACAATGATCAGGAACGGGTAAATAAGATATCCAAGGAACTTAATAAGGTAAATATTACAGCGCTTATGGCAAATTTTGATGGCAAGAAGCTTAATGAGGCAAATGTATACCCTGAAATTTGGGATGAGGAAGATTCGAAGGAGTATTTACAAGAAAGCTTAAAAAGTGTAATTGAGTTTTATTCAGATGCTACTGATAGTGAACAGGTTGTTATCGGATTTATTTGCTAAATAAGATATGGATGGAATAACATATATAGATAAGTTTATAAGCAATCCTTCTGAGTTGTTTGAAGTGCTAAGGACAACTGTTGCCTGGGATACCAGAATGGCTGCAAGAAAAACGGCCAGTTATGGGAAAGCATACAACTATTCTCAAATTAGCTATCCATATCAAACGTTTACTGAGGAACTGGAAGAAATAGCTACTTCTATTTCAAAAATACTGAAATTTCTGCCTAATAATTGTTTGATTAATTACTACTCCGATGGCAAATCAAGTATGGGATTTCATTCAGACCAAACAGATATTTTACATGAAGGTACCGGAGTTGCTATAGTATCAATAGGAGAGACCAGAACTTTACAGTTCAGGAATATTAATAATAAAGAAGTTGTAAAGGATTATGAACTGATGTCCGGATCTTTGATATATATGTCAAATGAGGTACAGCATAGTTGGCAACATGCCATACCTAAATCCGACACTATCAATGGTAGGATGAGCCTGACGTTCAGAAAAATCAGATAGTGAGAATTAACACCTAAAACTGTGAAATTAAAAATTCTACTAACCTGTTTATTGCTCACTTTTGGCTATGCAGGGCAAGCCTGTAAATGTGGAGGGCCGGGGTCTGTTGAGGAGTCTTACGGTTATGCTGGTGTTGTAGTGCATGGGATCGTCGAGAGCAAAAGCCTCATTTCATTTGAGGAGACGCTTAGTCCAGACAAAGTAGATGAGGTAAAGCGAAGCTTATCTATGCATCAGGAATTTTTTGAAGCATGCCTGGTGTATGAAGTGAGACTGCGTGTTATTGAATCTTATAAAAATGAAGTTGACAAGGTTGTGACCATTTTTACCACCAACAGGGGGGCTTCCTGCGGCTTTAGGTTTCAACTAGGGCAGGAGTATATTGTTTATGCAAACGAAAAAGTCAATTTACACTCATTCTTTTTCACAGAAAAGGGTGATAATATACAAAGACAGAACACCTATTGGACAAATCGTTGTACCCGAACAGCCGAGTTTAGCGAGAGGGAGGCATGTGCATTAGAAGAAATCAAGAAAGAAAATTATGAATTAAGTTTGCCAGATGTATTAAACCCATATCATCAGACATCCTTGGTTGTAATGCCCTAAATTTATTATCTTACACGCTTATCAGACCGCAAGCTTAAATTAAAAGCGTCACGTATTGTTCCTCTCAACAGGCTTTGGTGAAGTATCTAGCCATGAAGATAAAAACATATTAAATCAAGATGAAACCTACATTTTTTGCAGTCCTTATTTTAATGTCCTCAGTTAAAGCGTTTGCATGCCTCAATGAATATAATGTAAACGCCAGAGGTCAGGTATATGAACGATATGAAGGGCTTCCCATTTTTTACAGGACTTTTGACCTTGCTCATTCGCAAAAGATAGTGGATCAAATCGATCTTACCGATCCAGATGATATTGATTTTAAGGACTTCTCAGATGTAGGAGTTCACTTGGCGAGGTTAGGTAAGTACAAGGAAGCTCTCGATATATTTATCTGGTTAAATGATAAGCATAAGGATGAATACAGGATAGTCTCCAATCTGGGAACGCTGTATGAGCTTAATGGCCAAATAGATTCTGCCTATAAATACATAGAAAAGGGTTTGAAGTTGAATCCTGATTCTCATATGGGCAGCGAGTGGGTGCATTTGTCTATTTTAGAAGCAAAAAAGAATATAGAAAAGGACGGCGATTGGCTACTCAAAAACCAGGTACTTAACTTAAACCTTACAGACACGGTAGGCCTTTACACTAAGGCACACGATAAAATTATGCTTACCATCTGGCAAATCGGGCACCAGTTGGAAGAAAGAGTACCTTTTACTCCGGATTCTGATTTGCTATTGGCAAATGTACTTCTGGAGCTTGGAGAACTTTTAGAGATCCATGTATCTATTGAAAATGCATATGTGGCCTATAAAATGGCCGCGCATTATGACAAGGAGAATAAACTCGGGGCCAAAGAAAAGATTGACAACCTGATGCCCTTATTCGAGAAATATGGGTTTAAAAAGTCCGTTTTTGAGGAGCATTTCCCTCCTAAAGGTGCTTACCTCCAGGAACAAAAAGATGCCAGACAGCATGAGGAGTTTGGTCAGAAGCCGGAAGATGAGCCAATCGGTACTTTATATTATTTTGTGGCGGCAGCATGCATTGTCGTACTTTTTGGTCTTGTGCTTTTTATATTAAAGAAGAGAGGTAATTAGCTCCTATAGGTCAGTTATGAGAATAGCTCCTGAAACATTGAGAGTTAAAGATTTTAATTTTGGTAAATTTTGATAGCAATCAGAAAACAATATATATACTTATTTATAGCTCTATGTCTTTTAAAACCGGATATTTACGCTCAGTCAACTTACACAACTGAGTGCGACGTCATTATTAAAGAGCAGTCCCGCAGGCCCCTGGATTTTCCTGTAAATGATATTCTGCCAGATGAGCGTACGAGCGATATTTACCTTATCTCAGATGAGTTTGTTCAGCGGGGGAATGAAAGTTATCAAAAGCCTGTAAAATTTGGAGACGCCCTTGCAGTATGGGACGAGCGGATTTATACAATAGAATACCAGCCATATAGCGCTCACCCTGACAGTTATATGGCCGGAATGAAAGTCACTACCAGAGCATACGGGCTACAAAACAATCACCTGGTTTTAATGGATAGCACGATTGGCCATGCTGACGAAGGAGGTCCCGGGCCATTATGGTATTGGAATAAAAATGGCGTCAGGTTACCGTGTGAGTTAATGGAAGTGTTTGCAGGGTATGGCGAAAAAAGTGTTCTCATTAATAGATATAACACAGATAATGACCAGCCGGATTTTGAATATATGATCTTTCAGGAGAAGGATACAGTAAAAAGCGGAAGCCTGAAGCATCCGGAAAAGCAAAACACATATATAAAAGCAACAAAACTAATTGCCGATGGCATATTGCTCTATTCGGAGGACAATACTACCCGTCAACATTTCCTCACTAAATATAATTTGGAAGGTGCATTTATATGGGAAAAGCCTGTAAATCGCTTGTCACTGGCCATGTATAAGAAAAGGGGAGAAGGCATTCATATTACCCAGGATGGTGAGTTATTGCACATCAGCACTTGGGGTATGGAGAAGGGGACGCTGAAGTGTACCCTTTATACGTTGGATGCCCATACCGGCAATGTGCTATGGAGTTATCCTATAAAAGGAACGGATATGAGAATATTGCAGGTGCTGCTTGTCGGTCAAAACATTGGTGTGATCACAGCTCAATTAGTACAAGACCCATCAGACATGCACACTTACAGCTTTAAATCAGGTAAATTAGAAATGCTTGACAGAGGAGGGGCATTGGTATGTAGCAGGGATCTGGAGGACGGTTTTAAACTGATCCTGGCAAATTATACTGAAAATAAGCTTGATGTTATCACTGATAAAAGTATTCTAACGTTTAAGGTAGATAATTCGCTCAGATAAAACCTGGGCTATCCTATTATGAACAGAAATTATCTGCTATTAATAACCATTTTGATATGGAGTTGCCAATCCGGCAGTGAAAAAGGTTCTTTACAAGTAAAGGGTATTGCTGATAATGAGGATGTTTCCGTTGACCTTCCTGCTTTTCATAATTATGAACTGTTTATAGGAAAAGACATGATAGATTCAGTCCATGAATATGTATATGGGATAGAATTTAAAGTGTTGGATAGCACTACTATTAACTATCGAATTACGCAAATGATAAACTGGCAAAATCCCAAAGTAATAAGTGGTGTTGCGAAGTTGGATATAAAAACTTTAAGGAGTGATGATATAGTATTCAGTGATTGGGAGGGTAAAAAGTTATCGGCCTATAAATTTTACGCACAAGAAAACGGTTGCCTGATCGAAATTTTGATTTCCAAACATGTTAACCACCATTTATCCATAGCCCAGGCTTTTCAGGTTTGCAACCACGAAGTAGATACGCTTACCACACCTCTTCATCATAAATAATGCGCTCTTGATGATTGCAACAATTGGAAATTGCCTCATTGTAAAAATGTATCTGTATTCCTGATTTTTGTATAAGCAGCATGAATACCGCCCTCAATAGCTTTGTATCATCGTTTATTAAAACATTAAGCAATGACAAAGACTATTTTCATTACAGGAGCTTCAAGAGGATTTGGAAAACTCTGGGCTGAGGCACTTTTAAAGCAAGGGCATCAGGTGGTGGCCACGGCAAGAAATACAGATTCGCTAAAGGATCTTCAACAACAATTCGGTGATGCTATTTTACCCTTACAACTGGATGTAAATGACCGGGAAGCCTGCTTTGAGGCTATAGGGCAGGCTAAAGACCATTTTGGTGCTATTGATGTACTCATCAATAATGCCGGTTTTGGCCTGTTCGGTGCCATTGAAGAGACCAGTGAGCAGGAGGCGCGGGAACAAATTGAAACCAATGTATTTGGATTATTATGGGTTACACAGGCAGTACTTCCGGTTATGCGTGAGCAAGGTCATGGACATATCGTCCAGGTATCAAGTACATTAGGCCTCGTGACCCTGCCGGTTTTGGGAATTTATAATGCCTCTAAATTTGCTGTAGAAGGACTCAGCGAGACCCTTGCGGCCGAAGTAAAGGATTTTGGGATCAAGGTAACTATTGTAGAACCGAATGGCTTTGCCACCGACTGGGCCGGAGCCTCTGCTGCCCATACCCAGCCCATGCAGGCCTATGAGCCGGTAAAGGAAGCCTTTCAGGCCGGTCTTACCGATGATTCTTTTGGTGTACCCGAAGCTACGACAGATGCCATACTGAAATTGATAGATACGCCTAACCCACCTCTTCGCCTGTTTCTTGGTAAGGTGGCCCTTCCATGGGTGAGACAAGTTTATGAACAGCGCCTTGCCGAATGGGAGGAGTGGCAGGAGGTTGCCGTCGCTGCACATGGAAAATAGCGATTACAACAACGATAGAAGTCTCCACGCCGTTTAAAGAAATATCTGCGTGAATAAGGAAAGATTTTTTTCAATACCTAAAGAGCGGTTTTATGCCATTCTATGGATGATAAAAGTCTTTCCTTGTTTTATACAAGAACCATTATTTGTCAAATATTATGCATCATTTCAAACAATTAAGCGAACTGCACGATACCCTGGGTTTCCCACCGTCAGAACATCCTTTGATCAGTATAGCCAAATGTGACGGCACCTGCAATAACTCAGGCATAGAGCACACCAGTGATTTCTATATGATAGGGTTTAAAAAAATGAAATCAGGTGTGATGCGGTACGGCAAGACCAAATATGATCATGATCGTGGATCCATGTCATTTGTTAAGCCCCGTCAGATAATAAGTATGCGCGATATCGAGTTCGAGGAAAATGGTTTCATTATTTACTTCCATGAAGATTTTTTAAACGGGCATGCACTTCACGAAGAGATCAAAGGATATGGCTTTTTCGATTATGAGATCAATGAAGCCCTTCACCTTTCACCTGCGGAAGAAAAAATTATTTGGGAATTGTTTGAAAAAATAGAAATGGAGTATTACAGTAACCAGGA
>NZ_SMLW01000243.1 GCF_009711405.1 Fulvivirga kasyanovii
TAAAGAACATATGGAAAAAATGGAAAAAAAAGGTGTCATTGCCGAATGGGAATTGCCCTATGAAGAAATCCTAACCAGATTAACTGCGGCAATCTTTTTCTTGACCCCAGCTAGTAAATCAAAACTAGATGAAATATGGGAAGAGTTGAGTATTCATAATGGTCTTAACTATAGACTTAATGAGGATAAAGATCTTTCCAGGCTGGAATGGCGTGTAGAATTCAACAAAGGGTATGAACTTTAAAGTTAGAATTACTAATCATTGCTATTCAAAATAAACAAGAAAAATAAAGTCTGAGTTGATATCCAGCTTTCGGGAGATTCGTGATGAATTGGCAACAATTAGAGATGAATATAAAGAAAAGAAGTTTTTCGTGTTGAGTGTGAAAATGTTTATCATCATTTTGATCATCTAGTAACCATGGATACTAATAGACCACTTCTTGTTGGATCATAAAGTTGGAGCGCTTGATATTATTGATGATATCTCTTGTCCGCTTTGCTGAAGAGTATCATGAATTAATAAGGAACTTGTATTCTACAGATCGATCCTTTATAAGAAGAAAGAGTTTTTCTTCTTATATTATTATTGCAATTAAAATAATATGCTTAAAAATTATTTAAGAACTTTTATACAGGATACCAAAAAGAACTTGACTATAAGTGTCGTAAGTATGATTGGTATTACCCTAGCACTGGCCGCATTTATAGCTATTTTACAAGTGCTGATATTCGAATCTAGTTTCGATAAGTTTCATAGTAACAAGGACAATGTATATAGAGTATTGTCCACTTCCTATGCTGATGGTGAATTAGAGAACTACTGGCCTTGTGTTCCCAAACTTATGGGAGAGTATTGTAAGGATTATTCAGGAGTTCAGGATTTTGCCAGAACATTAGAAAACTGGCCCGGTGTGAATGTAGCTTTTGACCAAAAATATTTTCGAACAACCGAAAGATCTTATTATGTAGACGCAAGTTTTCTTGATGTAATGAATTTCGAGATACTCCATGGAAATAAATCATCGCTGAAAAACATAAATACTTGTTTTATTACTGAGAGTTTCTCACAAAAGATATTTGGCCAAGTTGACAATGTTGTAGGAAAAGTTCTGAGTTGGAACGAGGGTACCGAAGTAACGATTGGGGGCGTATTAAAAGACATTCCCCAGAACTCTAGTTTCCAATTTGAAATATTACTTTCGATGGAGACATTTCCATATTTAAGAAATATGGACTGGGAAAATAACACTGTTTTTGGTTTGTTCCTAAAACTTGATAAGTCTGTCAATTTGAACAGTTTTTCTCACTGGCTAACTCAATTGCACTATGATAATCATAATTTCGAGGCAGGCAGAAAAGTAAAATATGAGCTGCAGCCGATTGATGATATGCACTTAAGATCAGGCAAACTGACTTATGATTATCTTGACCGAGGTAATTTGGAATTGATGCATTTCCTGCTTCTTGTCTCAATTTCCATAGTTGTAATTTCTCTTATCAATTATGTTAACATATCAAGCACAAAATTATTTAACAGAACCAAAGAAGTGGGAATAAGGAAGCTTTTTGGGGCGGTCAAAGCCAGCTTCGTAAAACAATTCTTTTTGGAGTCAGTTATTTTCAATGTCATCTGTGCTTTAGCGGCCTTTGTTTTACTTTCGATTCCACAAATTAGTAACCTTTTTGATGCAGGAGTTGGAGCTAATGGAGACTTGAGCCTTACTTTCTTTACAGTTTTATTAAGTGTAATATTCATTTCCTCTTTGTCGGCAAGTGCTGTACCTTCAGTGGCCATACTCTCTTATAGTCTTAGTGCCTTGTTGAAAGGTGAAATGGTAAGAAAGCAAAAAGTGGTGAATGCTAATACTCTGTTTATATCTATCCAGTTGTTTTTATGTGTAGGCTTTATAGCTTTAACATTTACCATTTTCAAGCAGTTTGATTTTATGGTGAATAATGATTTGGGAGTGAAAATTGAAAGTGTGTTATTAGTTACAGATAAAGTTGAGCTAGAAGATAGAAGGAGTAAAAATTTCAGATCAGAATTATTAAATTATCCTGAAGTACAAAGTGTCACAAGTTCCTATGTGCCAGGAAAGCAAGTTTTAACAACCAAGGTAGTTAATAAAGAAGGTTCGCAAAAATCAATTATGATGAATGCCACTCAAATTGATTATGACTACCTAGAGACGTTTAGTATTAAATTGATAGCAGGACGAAATTTATCAGAAGAATATCCATCTGACAGAAATGGAGGGGCATTAATCAATAGATCGGCATTGGATTTTTTTGACTTTAAAACACCTGAAGAAGCTTTGAATAAAAGGATTTTTTTTGATGGTGTTAAGACTTATACAATCGTTGGTGTGATTGATGATTTTCATCAAGTGTCTTTGAAGGATAAAATTGAGCCCTCCACTTATGTTTATCAAAAATGGCCTAGTGGGTATTTTTCAATAAAAATTCAGCCGGGGAGTTTTAACCAGCAAACGATATCAAGGATCAAGGCAGTTTATGATCGCATTTACCCCGAATTTTCATTTGACTACCAATTGTTAGAAGAGCAATACTTGGCCCAATATCGTCAGGACAAGGTGTTTAATAAGATCATTAGTGCACTATCTTTCATAGCCATTGTTCTGTGTTGCTTAGGACTCTGGACAATGACTGAATTTAACCTTAGGAAAAAAGCAAAAGAGATTGCTGTAAGGAAGGTTTTGGGAGCTACCATTTGGAATATTTTTGAAGTTCATTTGAAGTACTACGGCATATTACTTTTGGTATCGGCGATTCTTTCATTACCTCTTGTTTACTTTATCTCAGATAACTGGTTAGACAATTATGCCTACAGAATTTCTATAGGTAATTGGTTCTTCATACTACCAGTACTAATTTTATTGCCTTTTATTCTATTATCAATCATAAGGTCTATTTATGTGGCCGCTATACGAAGTCCAATAGAAAGTATTCGGGCTGACGCTTAATATAATTTCTTTTACAAATATAAATGACCTCTCTATATACC
>NZ_SMLW01000208.1 GCF_009711405.1 Fulvivirga kasyanovii
TTCGCTTGAAGAACTGCTTAATGTTAAGGTAACCACTGCGTCCAAAACAGAGGAAACTGTACGGGATGCTCCGGGGGTTGTTTCTGTGATAACAACTAAGGAGATTGAGTCTTATGGGGCTACCAACCTTGCTGAAGTCCTTGACCGGGTGGCTGGGATATACATGACAAGCTCATTTCTGGTAGAAAATAACTTGCCGAGTATCCGTGGAGAAACCAATGCTCACTGGGCCACCAAGGTGCTTGTACTTATCGATGGCCGACCCTACCGGGAGAGCTTCCTTGGGGGGAACATTACCAATGTACTCAATGGATTTCCTTTAACAATAGTTGATAGGGTAGAAGTGATACGTGGGCCGGGTTCCGTACTTTATGGAACCAATGCCTTTATGGGGGTGATTAACGTTATCCTCAAAAAGTCGAGCCAAACCAATTTTACAGTTTCATCACGATACGGAAGTTTCAACACTCACCAAACCAATATTTCAACCGGCATCAGGCATAATGACTTTAGTATAGACGCTAGTTTAAATCTTTACAATTCGGACGGTTGGAAATATACAGCCAGAGACGAAGCGGCAATTATCAGAAGTAACACGACTCCTATCTATGATTCAATTATAAGTCCGGCACGCACCATACTTAAGGATAGAGATGATCTAGGGGCAGCGCTACACGGTACCTACAAAGGTTTTACACTCAGTGCATTTTATGGAGCTTCTTACTGGCAATCCATGGATAAAAGTGGCAGGTGGCTGGTTCCCGAAGATAACAACCCTAATGCAAAACCCATCAGGAGTGAATTTTATACAGATAAACTTTTTGCTGACCTGGGCTATGAGAAAAAAATAAATCGTTTTTATACCACTTCAATGAATGTTACATGGAACTGGCTCTCGATGGGTGATATGCGGGAGGATTATAAAAATGCTACTACAGCAGTAGACAATGGCTTGCTGGCGGAATGGACTAACAATATAAGGATTGGTGATAACCTGGATTTTATTGCCGGTTTCGTTATCAATAACCAGCAGGGGCACCTGCTTGACAAAACAAGTAATGCTGATGGTACCCCATACCCCGATAACACTGGAACTGAAAACCCTGGTGGATATTATATTATCCCTCATTGGGATGAAACCTGGTACAGTGGGTACACCCAGTGGGCTTATAAGCCCATCTCAATTCTAAAAATAGTTGGAGGTGTACAAGCCAATAAAGTGGAAGGCGTTGATTGGCATTACAGCCCCAGGATTGCTGCTATATTACAAGCAACTTCAGGTTTTGGAGGCAAACTGCTTCACGGTAGTGCTTTCCGTTCGGCTACTCCCGGAGGTGAAAAAAAATTCTATATACCAGGTGTATTGCGTGGCAATCGACAGCTACTACCAGAAGCGGTTAACACTTCTGAGATCCAGCTTTTCGTAGTAAAGAAGAAATTAGAAGCCTCTATCAATTATTTTTATAGTGAGACGTCGAACCTGATTGTGCGTTCAAGAAAGGACGATCCCAACAACGTACTACCCGGTACGCCGCAGTACATCAACAGTGATGGTAAGATTAAATCGCAGGGGATAGAGGCAGAAACGAAATTCTACATCAATTTACAATGGAGTGGTATGGCATCCATCTCGACCCAAAATAGTGAAGACAGTGAAGGTCGGAAAAACTATAGTGGAGCGCCATTACATATGGCAAAAGTGGGAATCCGCTATAATGGTCCCCGGGGTGTAGATGTAGCTGTTTTCAATACCTATTACAGCAAAGGCGGTAACATCAGGGCTATATTTTCCGCAGATAATACTCCTGAAAATTTTGCAGGTACTGCAACTGACGCAAACCCACCTATGAAAGCCGTTAACTACATGACAGTCAATGTTCAACTAAATCTGCCTGAGTTCCTGAGAAAACCGTCAATGGCAGACATTAGCGTATTCTGCTATATGGTAAATCTGCTCGGCCAGAAGGTGAATTACCCTGAGTTTGTAAGGAGAGGCGTAAATGCTATTCCGGGAAGAGCCGGTTTTAACATTCATGGCGGGGTGAAAATAAAGCTTTAATCGATTTCATTGTTGGCGCTTTTGCCGTGAAAGCGCTGACAACATGATAACCTGCCGGGCTTTTCACCAATAGTCCACCTTATTGTCCCCCTCTGCT
>NZ_SMLW01000005.1 GCF_009711405.1 Fulvivirga kasyanovii
CACGGATGTGGTAGTTAACCCTGAACCGGTAGGCACAATAAGCAATAGTGGGCCTATATGTGCAGGCAGTACAGTAGACCTGACCTTTACCTCGACGGTGGGGACTGATCCCTTTGATATCGTAGTTGATGGAGTAACTTATACAGGTATCACCAGTGGTTCTGTATTCGCGACTTTAACCGAAGGCGTAGATTTTACAGGGAATACA
>NZ_SMLW01000640.1 GCF_009711405.1 Fulvivirga kasyanovii
GTCCTCTTCGAGAGACATCCGCTGGGAAGTGCAAAAAAGAAGAGGGCTGTCTGGGGACAGCCCTCTGGAGTTGGACTAGAAAATAATATTATTCATCAATGAAAAGTGTCCTTACAAGCCCCGCCATCCTGAAATTTTCTTTTTTGAGCTCTTGATCTTATCACTACACTTTAAAGAAAGTATTCAGGAACTCCCTGATCCGGGCAGTGCTTCTACAAGCCATTACGTTCACTGGTCACCCTGGCATCACCACGGTGGGTTATCTTGCTGGCAAAGGTCTCTTCTATTTCCAGTTCGTCCGTCACATAAACCTTGGCAGTGGAGGCTCCATGAGCTTCTACTGCTGCATTGTTAGCCTTGAAGTTATCAGCATCCAGATGAGAAGCTCCGGCAAGGTCAGCACGGAAATTTGAGGTTCCCCCACTTAAGATCATCTCTGACGCACCGGCAAGTTCTACCTCCATGTCATCCACATAAATGTCTGTAAGCTTGGCATGCGAGGCTCCGCTCATGGAAATATCAAGGTTACGCTGCCTGAAATTGTTCATATAGAACTTACAGGCTCCTGAAAGATTGACCTCAGTCACTTCTGGTGTATAAATCGTAATTTCAATATCATCCCTGGTCAGGTCATGTAATTTCAGCTTCCTGCGACTGTCATAGTCAATAAAGAGCCTGTTGCCCTCTACATATACCTCTACATTATCCAGGTATTTATCCTCACCATTCACACCTACCTTATAGGCTTCGGCATTTACCACATTGATCACAAAGGCACTTTCCGCTTCTATAGATTCAAAACCATCACGGAAAGTATATTCTTTATCAAACTCTCCGTTGCTATACCGGCTGGTTTCGGTAGAGTACCTCTCGTTGGTATCTTCCTCTGATCTGTCGTCCTCATAGCGTTCCTCTATTCTCTCAGGGCATGTGGTACACTTTAGGCCACCATCCTCTGTAAACATCCAGGTATTATTTTCCATATCAGACACCCGGTAGCCATTACGGTAGATGGTGTTTCTGATAATATGCTTCATGTCCTCATCCATCATGAATGATTTGTTGTAAGGGATGTACAATGTCATGTCAAGGTGCTGAGCTCTGAAAATGGCGTCATCCTTAAACCTGATGTTGGAGTCAAAAGTAAATACAGAATCTGCAAACGCTACATTATAAGAAATCATTTGTGCATTTTCCATGGCATCTCTCCTTGAACGTCCACGGGATTCGAATACCTGTACCAATTCATAATTTTCGCCACTATGTCCTCTGAGTTCAAGGGTGGTAACATCATAGTCCTCCATACCTACTTCTTTGAGAGTGAGAATAGCTGTTTTGCTACCCAGGTCGTAGGTTTCGGTAACTTTGTGTTCGCCTTCTTCACGGAAGTTGTAGACGATCCTTGGAACGTTGGCCGAAACCACTATACCACTGATAATGAATATGGCAAAAAGTGACCATCCTGCAGTGGCGTTGAAAATGATCCTTTTGGCAATGATAGAAGCTCCTAAAAGGATAAGAAAAATACTGGGTACAGCTACTATCAGAAAAGCAGCCACTGAAGTAAACACAGGGAAGCTTTCAGAAATAAGGTCCAGTGGAAGCCCCATGTTTTCATAATCCCCAAATGCAGGATCGTACAGGAAGCCGGTAGTAAAAATGCCCAGTACTGCTCCGAGAGCCACTACCATGGCAAGGACTATAGAGGCACCGGTAAGAATAAAAATCACACCGGCAATAACCCTGATAAATTCAACCAGAAAAAGCATGACAGGCCCAAGTACCTTGCCCAAACCATTGATAATGGCGGCAATTAACCTGAAAGGGAAAAGCAAGATCTTGATAAGCAGGTTTTCCTCACCTTCTTTTACATTTAATCCTTTTTTGATGTTCGATTCAATATTGCTAAGTGTAACTGGGTCTCCCTGCATCTGTACTTTGTCCGTAATGGATTTAGCCTCCGGAAGTATGATCCAGAGGATAATGTAAGCCAGTAATCCTGAGCCGCCAAGGAAGGTGAAGATCACGAACAGCACACGTATCACTACCACATCCACACCAAAGTAAGTGGCTACACCCGATGATACACCGGCGATGACTTTCCCGTCGGGGTTCCGGTACATCTTTTTAAGCTTTTTGTCTTCGGAGAGGTCGTAGCTGGGTGGCAGTACGATCCAAAGGATGATGTAAGCAAGCACCAGTCCGCCGTAGCTTCCAAGGAACAGGATAAGCGTGATTAAACGTATCCACAGCGGGTCGATATTGAAATAGTGCGCCATACCCGCACAAACACCTCCGAGCAACTTCCTCTTTTCATCGCGGTACATTTTTTTGGAACTCGTATCCGACCACGTCTGCTGAGATTCCGAGTAAGAGTCTCCTGTTTTTTGCTCTTCATCAGGTGCATCCTGCTCCTCCACGGCCTGAAAATCCTTGATGCTACCCATAGTTGCGATGAGCGAGTCTACATCTTCCGTATTGATGATCTGTTTGCCTTCGTTTAGTTTGGCAAGGAATATTTCAGCGATCCTGCTTTCAATGTCAGCAATGATTTCCTGGCTGCCTTCAAAACTCGAAAAGTACCGGTTGATGGAGTCCAGATAATCCCGAAGCTTTTCATATGCGTCTTCTTCGATGTGAAAGATGATGCCGCTGATATTTATACTGATATTCTTTTTCATTGTTTTGAGTTTTTAATCGATAGTGTTAAAGGTTTCTGGTGAGCTGTTGTCAGATTAGCTCTTGACCTTTTTTGAAGTTATTAACTTGGTTGACTTTACCAGATCTTTCCAGGTACTGTCAAGGCTACCGAGAAAACCGTTGCCTTTATCCGTAAGTGTATAATACTTGCGGGGTGGACCTGAATTTGACTCAACCCATTTGTACTCCACCAGGCCTGATTTCCTTAGCCGGGTAAGCAATGGGTACAAAGTACCTTCAACAACCATGATCTTTGCTGTTGTTAATTCCTCCAGCATGTCGGAGGCATACACCTCGCCGCGGGAGATAATATGCAGGATGCAGTACTCAAGAATCCCTTTCCGCATCTGCACTTGTGTGTTTTCTAAATTCATACATTCTTCCTGTTTGTAAGAAATGTTCGCAGAGTGGCAGCCCAATGCTATGAAGCCGGGACTTGTAAAACCCTAAACCTTATAGGATTGAGTGCAGCCACCCCGCCAAAACACCTCTGAGTTTTTGACCTTGTTCAAGTATACGGAAAAGGTACTATGTATGGCCAAGTACTAAGTAAAAAATATTAGCTTGTATTAAAAGTTCGTATTTATTTTATGTGGAATATTTGAATTGTTAAATAAACAACCCATTTCAGGTCAATATCTGTTACAATTTTCTTTAAGAAAGTATCTACCTGTTGAACTTTATGGGGTAAAAACTTCTTTTGTAGGGGATTCATTTTAGATATATTTACAGATATCACGCAGGTTCAAATCAAATGGCAAAAAACATACTATTCATTTTCGTATTATTCTTGTTTTCTTCTGACCTCGTTGCTCAGAGTACACCCAAATACAGCAATGAGTTTTTATCTATAGGCGTAGGGGCACGAGGCCTCGCCATGTCCAACAGTCAGGTGGCCCATGTTTCGGATGTTACCTCTGGCTATTGGAATCCGGCAGGGCTGCTGGAGGTGAAAGACCAGTATGAGTTTACCCTCATGCATGCTGAATATTTTGCAGGGATTGCCAAATATGATTACGCGGCATTTGCCACTCCTGTAGATTCCATGAGCCATTTGGGTATCTCCATTATCAGGTTTGCTATTGATGATATTCCCGATACACGTTTTTTATACGATGCCAACGGAGCGATCAACTACGACAAGATCCGTTTTTTTTCTGCTGCTGATTATGCATTTCTGCTCACTTATGCCCGTCGGGTAAGCCTGATCGAAGGCCTGAAATTGGGAGCTAACTTTAAAATCGTACATCGTAAGGCCGGAGATTTTGCCAATGCCTGGGGTTTTGGCCTTGACGCAGGTGCCCAACTGGAGCGAAAGAACTGGATGTTTGGCTTAATGTTGAGAGATGTAACAGGTACTTTTAATGCCTGGACACATAATACTGAGCTGGTGATAGACGTATACACACAGACCGGCAACGAAATACCTGAAAACTCTGTGGAGGTGACCCTGCCCAAAGCCATTTTGGGTGTAGGCAAGTATGTGCCCATTAAGACCAACTTCGGAATACTGGCCTCCCTAGACCTGATCACCACCTTTGATGGCAAGAGAAATACCGTGGTGAAGTCGGATTTTGCGTCTATAGAGCCTGCCCTGGGCCTGGAGTTTGATTACAAAAAGATGGTTTTCCTTAGAATGGGCGCCGGAAATGTTCAGGAAGTGAAGGATTTTGATGAATCTACATACAAAACTTTTCAGACGAATTTTGGGTTGGGAGTAAAGATCAAGAACATAACTATTGATTATGCGCTTACGGATATTGGTGACCAGTCTGAGTCACTTTACTCGCATGTTTTCTCACTAAAGGCCGGTTTGAATAAAAAATGATGAAGAAATTAGCATATCTGATATTGTTCGCTTTTGCAGCCGTTCCGGGTTATGCCCAGAACTATGGCAACGAGTGGATTGATTACAACAAGCAGTATTACAAAATTCCGGTGGCCCGGGAAGGCATCTACAGGATCTCCCATGCGGACCTGACCAATGCCGGCTTTCCGGTAAATTCCGTTGACCCACGCAGGTTGCAGCTTTTCCATCGCGGACAGGAACAGGCCATTCATGTGCAAGGGCAGGGAGATGCCATATTCAACACTTCTGATTATATCGAATTTTACGGCCAGAAAAATGATGGTAAATCCGATGCAGAATTGTATGAGCCGGTTTCAGCGCAGCCGCACCAGCTTTATAATATCTATACCGATACTACGGCTTATTTTCTTACCTACAATGTGCTGCCGGTCAATGGTAAAAGAATGGAAACATTCTCTGAAAACAACATTAACGGACTTCCTGCACAGGCTTCTCATGGAGAGGAGGTCACTATAATCAATACCAACCAATATTCCGGTGGCCGCAGCTTCAATGCCAGTGACGTTACCAAGTTCAGCTACTTCGATTATGGCGAAGGGTGGACGGGTCAAATGATCCAGGAAGGACAATTTGTCGATTATATAATCAACGGAGTGAACTTATCGGTGCAGTCTGCCGGTAATCCCAGGCTGAGAGTACTGCTTGTAGGGCGTGATGACGTAACCCACAGAGCAGAAATATTTGTTGGGCAAAATCCGGCAACATTAAGGTCGCTGGGGCCTGTGCAGTTCGACCAGTACAATACGTATTTATATGACGGGGCAATAAACTGGTCAGACATCAACTCCAGTGGAGAATTGTATGTCAGGATATCAGCTTTGGGAGTTAGCGGAAACAATGACCGGCTAAGTACCTCTTACCTGCAATTGGTTTACCCGCAATCCCTTAATATGGGTTCGGCCAACAGTAAAAAGTTTTACCTGAATACAAACGCCGGAAATAAATCCTATGTGGAGGTGCAAAATGCACCCGTCACCCCGCTGATCTTCGATATAACAGATCCTGATAATGTCAGAAAAATTGGATTTAATACATCAGGCTCGACCATTAATGCAATGGTTAATAATACCAGTACAGCGAGGAAACTATGGGTCAACGGTACCACATTCATTACCCCGGTACTGAAAAAGATCACCTTTCAAAACATTAATGCGGCTAATTATGATTACCTGATCATCAGCCATCCTATCCTGATGAAGCCGACCGGCAGTGTGAATGATCCTGTTCAGGCCTATGCTGACTACAGGGCCTCCTTTGGGTTCAATGTGCTTAAAGCAGACATTACCATGCTTTACGATCAGTTTAACTACGGCATTGTAAACCCTTTGGCTATTTACCGCTTTATGCGCTACATGGTAGACAACGGCGATCCTAAATACCTGTTCTTGATAGGTAAAGGCGTAGACCCATCCGGTAATTCTCATAGAAATGCGACCGGGTATGTATCTGTTACTAAATTTGGAGTTACTTACAGGGTGAGGGACCTTGTGCCTTCTGCAGGCTCACCTCCCTCGGATATAAGGTTCACTGCCGGATTAAATGGCACGGGATATGAACCCGCAGTGCCGGTAGGCAGACTTCCTGCCGTTAATCCGCAGCAGGTATTGGCTTATCTGGATAAGGTCAAAGAAATGGAGGCGCTCCCTTTTGACGAGTTGTGGAGAAAAAGGCTGCTACACCTGAGCGGAGGTATTTCAACCGCGGAGCTGGCTGTTTTCAGAAACTATATGGACGGGTTTTCAAATATCGCTGAGGGCAAGTATTTAGGTGGAAAATCTAAAACCATTTCCAAAGAATCTAATAGTACGGTAGAGCTGATCAATATCGATGAAGAGATCAACAACGGGCTCAATCTCGTTACTTTTTACGGACACTCAGCCCCTTCGGTAACAGATATTGACATCGGCTATGTTTCCGATCCTTTACTGGGCTACAATAACACCGGCAAATATCCCTTCTTCCTTGTGAATGGGTGTAATGCAGGTCAGTTTTTCAATAATAACGTGCTTTTTGGAGAGGACTGGATCCTTGCAGAAGATAAAGGAGCCATTGGCTTTATTGCTCACAGCTCATTTGGTTTTGCCAATAACCTCAAGAAATACACAGATACCTTTTATAGCACCGGTTATGCGGATTCTGTATACATCAGTAAAGGTGTAGGAGATATTATGAAGGAAACCGTGAAAAGGTATATGGCTACATCCGGCACCTCGCCCGCCAACATTACCCAGGTGCAGCAGATGGTTTTGCTGGGTGACCCGGCAGTAAAACTCTTTGGGCCGGAAAAAGCGGATTATGAAACCAACGATAACAATGTATATCTGGAGTCATTTGATGGTGGAGTGGTATCTGCCCAGTCAGATTCCTTCGCAGTAAAGGTGATCGTAAGGAATTTCGGAAGGGTATCTTCCCGTAACCTGACTATGCGGGTGACGCGGACGTTGAGCAACAACAATGTGATGGTGTACGATTCGATTTTTTCCCCTGTATATTTTCAGGACACCCTCACTATGACCATTAAAAACGAATCACTGGCAGGCTTTGGAAATAACCAGTTTATGGTAGAGCTGGATTATACCTCTGAGGTTGATGAACTTAATGAGGGTAACAATACAGCTATACTCAATGCTTTCATACCCTTATTTGGTACCAAAAACCTATATCCCGTCAATTATTCCATCGTATCCTCTCAGCCGGTAGAGTTGCTGGTGCAGGCCACGGATATTCTGACGGATAGCCGGGATTTTGTCATTGAAATAGACACGGTGAAGACCTTTAACAGTCCTTTTAAAAAGCAGAATACCATCAATAGCAAACTGTTGGCAAGCTGGCAGGTATCTTTATTGCCCGATGTTGCTGCCAACGATAGCGTGGTGTACTTCTGGAGATCAAAATTTGCCCAGGCAGGAGAAGATGAAAATGAAGAGTGGGCAGTAAGTTCATTTATTTACATTAAAGATGGGCCGGAGGGCTGGTCTCAGAGTAAATTTGCTCAATATGATGAGAACGAACTCAATGGATTGGACAGAGACGAGTTCAGTAAAGAATTGGTTTATAAAGAGTCCGACATCGATGTTTATGTAAAAACCTATGGATCGGCAAACCCGGCCGGTGTATACGATATCTCGGTAAAACTGAACGGAACAGAATACATCATTGCCAATGGCAGGCCATGCAGAGACAATACATTGAACATCCTGGCTTTTGATAAGTCTTCAACTATTCCGTATCCGGCAATACCTTTTATAATAACCGATAGCAGAACCTGTGGCAGGCTGCCTCAGGTTATCAATAGTTTTACCCGTTCTGAGTTTGAGATTGGTGATGAAAACCTCCTGACCTGTATCGATAACATTAATGAAGGAGACTCGGTCATTATTTTCACCATTGGTAACCCTCAGTTTAGTTTGTGGTCTGCCGCTGTAAAAACCAAGCTGGAAGAGATAGGAGCTTCCACTGCCAATATCAATGCCTTGGCGGATGGTGAGCCTTACATGCTTTTTGGCAAAAAAGGAGCCCCTGCAGGTAGTGCTGCCGAGATAAAGGCCACCATAGCTCCGGCTAACGAGCAGGAAATAGAGCTGGACGAAAACATAACCGGTATCTACTCCGACGGTATGATGTACTCCACCCTCATCGGCCCGGCCACACAATGGCAGTCTTTGTTGTCTAATGTGACCATTTCAGAGCTTCCGCAGACGGATGTTTATGGCATCGATGTTTATGGTGTGAACTCTGCCGGCGATGAGCTTCTGCTACGTGGCAATGAAACAGCAAAAGTTGTGGACATCAGCACGATAGACGCTGACCAATATCCATATCTGAGATTAAAATACAATATTGAGGATGATGTGAACCTCACGCCCGGACAGCTTCGCAAGTGGCAGGTGCTGTACTCAGGAGTGCCTGAGGGTATACTGCTCGTGGATGATGATACGGCACAGAAGAAAGAGCGCCCGGAAGGTGATGTCGTTGAGACTTCCTTTGGGTTTAAGAATATTTCCGATAAAAACTTCCCTGATTCAGTGACCGTGCAATACACCCTGTTCAATCAGGATAGCCGTACTTCAGAAGTTAAAAATGTTAAGATCAAATCCCCGACACCGGGAGATACGACGAATTTTAACCTTAATTTGAAAACCTTGGGTAAAGTAGGACTTAACGATTATAACGTCTTTGTAAACCCGAATGAGTACCCTGAGCAGTATCTCGAAAACAACGTTTTTGATTACAAAGGATATCTCAAAGTGATCAAAGACAATATTAATCCTTTGATTGATGTGGTTTTTGATGGCAGCTATATCATGGATGGTGACATTGTATCACCTACACCACTGATCTCGATCAGGATGAAAGATGAAAACCAGTTTATACTCAAGCAGGATACGACCGATGTGAATATCTTCCTCCGCAAATGTGAGAGCTGCGATTTTAAGCGGATACCTTTTTCATCTGAGAGGTTACAATGGTTTCCGGCAGATGATGAAAACGATTTTCGCGTAGAGTATAAGCCGGATTTTAATGAAGATTATGATCCTTCCAAAACTGATCCCTACCTGTATACTTTAAGGGTGGAGGCAGAGGATGCCAGTGGCAATACCTCAGGTAGTGAGCCTTATTCGATCAATTTTGAGGTTGTGTTTGAGTCTTCCATCACCAATTTTTATCCATACCCTAACCCTTTCTCATCCAGTACCAGGTTTATTTTTACCCTGACCGGAAGTGAGGTTCCTGATGAGATCAAGATCCAGATCATGACTGTATCCGGCAAAATAGTGAGGGAGATTACCCAAAACGAACTTGGCCCCATACGAATTGGCAATAACGTAACTGATTTTGCCTGGGACGGCAAAGATGAGTTTGGCGATCAGCTCGCCAATGGCGTATACCTCTACAGGGTCATTGTACGACAGAATGGAGAAACGCTCGACCATCGCGCAACTGCGGCTGATAAGGCCTTCAAAAACGGATTTGGAAAGATGTACCTTTTACGTTAATCACATAACTTCTTTGTTCAGACAATGCGAAAGAACTAAACAGCAGCTTTACTAAACTTCTAAAGTTTGGTAAAGCTCACTGTTCGTGAGTATTGGCAGAACGAAAGACATTGCCGATTGCCATTAGCCAATGTCTATCAAACAAAGAACCGAACCTTAGCCTCTTCCGGAAATTTCGCCTGATCCGGATTTAAAGTGAGGTAAAAACAAATCAAAAGCTTATATTAATAGTATATCCTCCCCCGGAATGGGTGATATATTTTTTCGTGCTATTTTGCATATTGATTTGAGATTTAAATAGCCTGTGGTTCGTCATATTCTGCGATATATACTTATGTTAAGCCTGTTCATTCAGGGATATTCAGGCTATGGGCAGTCCTATAATTTTATTAATTATGGGATATCTGACGGACTTGCCCATGAGAAAGTACTTGATTTCTGCGAAGATAAATTTGGCAACCTTTGGATAGCCACATTGGGTGGGGGCCTATCAAAATTTAATGGCCTTACCTTTCAAAATTTAACCATTCGCGACGGCCTGGCCAGCAACTATGTCAGGGACGTGATGGTGGATAGCAAGGGCAATATCTGGGCAGCCACTGCTGTGGGTATTTCACGGTATGATGGCAAACGAGTTCGTAATTTTGATATTATTGATAATAATGAAAGGGAAAATTCAGTCAATGTCATCTATGAAGACCAGGCAGGTGATATCTGGTTTTCTGCCCCAACAGGAGGTATTGGCAGGATTGACTCAAACACGGAGCAGATCGAAACTTTTAAGATTCCCAATAGTACTGCCAATGATAAAGTTATTGCTATTACGGAAGATAAGGATGGCATGCTTTGGTTTATTTCGGCGGTTAAAGGCCTCTTTGCCTATGACGGTAAGGGCTTTGTAAATTATGTTAATAACTCAGACTTCAAAGGCTACTTACTGTCGGTTTGTGCTGATGATAATGGTGTGCTTTGGCTGGGCTCCAATAAAGGCCTGCTGCGCTTCGATCCGGCTCACCCTGAAATTATCAATGATTTTTTTCCTCCGCTCAAAGGTGTTTTTATAAAATCTGCCATTGTAAAAGATACGTCTAACTTCTGGAGCGTGTCTGCCTATGGCATCATGCAGTATGATCATGGCAAAGTGCGGACCTTTGGTTCGCAACAGGGCTTTACTAACCTCGTAGTCAACAATATTTACAGCGACCGGGAAGGAATAATATGGGCAGGTACCGATGGGGATGGGATCTATAAGCTCTCCAACGAAATCTTTGTCCATTACGGGCGCGAACATGGTCTTCATAACTACTTCATCACCTCCATACTTCAGGGCTACGACGGTAAATACTGGATCAGTTCGTATGGAGGGGGAGTGGATGTTTTTGATGGCAGCGGCTTTCAGAACCTCAACACTACAGATGGCCTGAGTAATGCCTACATCTGGGCCAGCACGCTTGACAAGCAGGGCAATGTTTGGCTAGGTACCAAAGGCTCGGGCCTGATCAGATTTGACGGCGAGACCTATTCCTACCTGGATGTAGACGATGGGCTGGTATACAACTCCATCCGCTGCCTGTTCAGTGACAGCCAGAACAACCTATGGATAGGAACGGCCAATGGCCTGAGCCGCTATGATGGCAAATCCTTCCACAATTACAATGTCGATAATGGCTTGTACGACAATACCATTTGGAGCATTTCAGAGCCAATGGAGGGTAAAATAATGATTGTCACCCGTAAAGGGTTCAGCTATTTTATGGAAGGGAAAATGAGCAAAGACTTTAATGATGAAAACGTCTTTGACAAACGGGTGAATGTAGCCCTTG
The DNA here is from genome assembly GCF_009711405.1 of Fulvivirga kasyanovii. Classification (GTDB taxonomy): domain Bacteria; phylum Bacteroidota; class Bacteroidia; order Cytophagales; family Cyclobacteriaceae; genus Fulvivirga; species Fulvivirga kasyanovii. Next base: position 11,391 of record NZ_SMLW01000640.1, read on the forward strand.
AAGATGCCTATGGCAACTACTGGATCGGCTACTCAGGACATGGGTTGCTCAGGATCAGTAAAGACAGAAAAGACTATAACCTGCTGACCACAGACAATGGGCTGACCTCCGACCTGATCTACAACCTGATCTTTGATGATGAGGGAAACCTGATCGTAGGCATGGAGCGTGGGGTGGATAAACTCTTTCTTACCGGCGAAAACCAGATCAGGAGAATAAAGAATTATGGTAAGACGGAAGGATTTAAAAATATTCAAACCACACATAATGCGGTATATAAAGATGAAGAAGGCAATATCTGGTTTGGCGCACCCGATGGTGTTTTTAAGTTTCAGCCACATAAGGAATTTCCCAACCAGGTAGAGCCCGTAACCTATATTTCCGGTGTCAAGCTTTTTTACCAGGAGGTAAACTGGGACAAATATGCAGACAGCACTTCCAACTGGCATAACCTGCCCATTGACCTGCAATTGCCATACAATGAAAATAATCTGGTGATTGAATATTTCGGAAGCAGTCTCAATAACCAGCCTGAGGTGACGTACAAATTCAGGCTGCTCGGTTTGGAGAAAGAGTGGAGTCCGCTGACAGCAAAATCTGAGGCCGTCTATACCAATTTGTCACCGGGAGAATATACCTTCGAAGTGTTGGCGGCAAACAGCGATGGTGTTTGGAATGAGCATCCGGCCACTTTTAAATTTGAAATTGTGCCTCCGTTCTGGCAGGAGCCCTGGTTCTTTATTTTACTTCTGGTATTGATCATAGCGGGCATTAAGCTCTTCAACGACTACAGGGTAAGGGCCAACCTCAATAAAATACTGACCGTAGAGCGCATACGTGCCGAAGAATTGGTAAAGGTGAGGAAGCGCATGGCCAGGGACTTTCATGACAATATGGGAAACCAACTGGCCAGTATCACAGTATTTGCCAACCTGATCAGCCTTAAGCTGAAAGACAAATCGGAAGAGATCGACGAACTGCTTAAAAACATCGAAAAGCACACCAAATCGCTATTTAATGGTACCAAAGATTTCATCTGGTCTATAGACCCGGAGAGTGACAACCTTAGTGAGGTGTTCACTTATATTAAAGATTTTGGCGAAGACCTTTTTAACAATACCACTATTTCCTTTTTCTCCAAAGCGGATGATCTGAGCGTGAGGAACCTGCCCCTGCCCTCGGGGTGGAGCAGGCAGATCGTTTTGATCTTTAAAGAGGCTATGACCAATGCCCTGAAACACTCGAATGGAGATGAAGTGCATCTGGATTTAAACCTTGTCAAAAATGAATTCGTTATAACCTTTAAAGATAATGGTATAGGCCTTGACCATGAAAGGCTGGGGAAAGGGCATGGCTTCAAAAACATGCGTTCCCGGGCCTCGCAGATCAATTGTACTGTAGAGGTGGAGAGCAAAATTCAAAATTACGGTACAATCATCCGCTTTAGAGGAAGTATTCAATCAGGACCCAAAGAACGAGAAATTAAGATTTACTAATTAAATGTATATGCGATGAATTACTTCAGGTCAAGAATTGTGATCGTTGAGGACAACGATGCGGTAAGGGAAGGCTTTACCTTGATTATCAACAGCGTGAGCAACTACTATGTGGTCAATGCTTATGATAATGCCGAGGACTGCATAAAGAATTTAAAAAAAGATAAACCGGAAATTATCCTGATGGACCTGGAACTGCCAGGCATCAACGGTATAGAGGCTATTGCGCTGATCAAGAAGCAAAACCCCGGTATTGAATTGATAGTGAATACCATTTACGAAAACAGTGACCTCGTCTTTCAGGCCCTGTGTGCCGGAGCGTCCGGTTACATCACCAAAAATACCAGCCATACGGAATTACTCGACGCCATTGATGAGGTAATTCAGGGTGGAGCCCCTATGAGCAGTAAAATTGCCAAACTGGTGGTCAATTCATTTCAGAAAAACCCGAACTCCCCGCTTTCCGGAAGGGAAACAGAGGTTCTTGAGCTGCTGTCCAAAGGCAAGAGCTACAGCATGATAGCCCAGGAACTGTTTATTACCAAAGAGACCGCCAAGTCGCATATTAAAAATATTTACTCTAAACTACAGGTCAATAGCAAGTCCGAAGCCATAGCCAAGGCTACCAAAGAGAAGCTGATTTAAGGTTTATTAATATATCTACTCTTACCTCAGACAGGGCTGAAAGCCCTGTCTGAGGTAAGTTCTATTACCCAATTTGGATGGCTTAAAAAGCCTCCGCCGTCCATCAATCATTGCCGCAATAGCCCCTTTCATACGGAAAAACTCCCCAATATAGATCGTCAAACCGAAGCCTGATTTTAGCCCGAAGGGGATGTAAATGCCGATTTTTTCCGCATTTAGGTTAAAAAAATCCCTTCAAATTCCGTCATTCCGGGGGATTTTTCCTGCATACAGTTTAGTGACCTTTGATTAAGGACCAAATTGGCTTTAAGGAAGAACAGGAGCTTTCACACTACACTCCGGGAAATCCTTTCACGCCAGTCAGGTCGAAATAATTTATTTCACTTAAACCGTATAGTATGAAGAAGTTTTTACTCATTAGTTTCATGCTGGTCCTGATACTCGGGCACTATGAGTCTCAGGCGCAGGAACGATCAATCACGGGTAAGGTGACCTCAGTGGATGAGGGACAGCCTTTGCCCGGTGTAAACGTAGTGCTGAAAGGTACTACGACAGGAACCGTTACCGATATCGATGGTAACTACAAACTCAATGTGCCTCAGGAGGGAGGAGTGCTGGTTTTTTCTTTCATTGGTCTGGAATCTCAGGAAATGGCAGTGGGATCACGTGCCGTGATCGATGTGCAGATGGCCTCGGATGTAACGCAGCTCAGTGAAGTAGTAGTGACGGCTGTGGGTATTGAGCGTAGCAAGAAATCATTGGGGTACTCAGTGGAAAATGTAGGCTCCGAACAAATCCAGCAGAAGTCGGAACCTGATGTGCTGAAAGCCTTGCAGGGCAAGGTGCCCGGTGTGCAGATCTCTGCCTCATCCGGGTCGCCCGGTAGTGCCACCAGGATCACCATTAGGGGAGCTTCATCATTTTTGGGAAGCAACCAGCCGCTGTTTGTGGTGGATGGTATCCCTTATAATGATACGCAGTTTGACACTAACAACCAGTTGACAGGTGGTGCTGCCTATGCCAATGGTCTGGCCCAGCTTGATCCTAATAACATTGCCTCCATATCAGTGTTGAAAGGTGCCGCCGCGGCTGCTTTATACGGGTCAAGGGCTGCCAATGGTGTTATCGTAGTAACCACCAAATCAGGAAGTGCAAGGGCTTCGAGAAAAGGATTGGAAATAACCGTGTCATCTTCATTTGCCATTGAGGAGATCGCCAACCTTCCTGATTATCAGAATACCTACGGAAATGGTGCAGAATTTTTATATTCGAATTCAAATGGTTCATGGGGCCCTGCTTTTGCTTCACTGGATTCGTTCCCTACCTGGGCCAATTACCTGAACGCATTTCCCGACTTGCCGGCAAACTTGCCCTATGTAGCGCAACCGGATAACGTAAAAGATCTATTTGAAACAGGTACGATCTATGATAACTCCATCAGCATAGTAGGAGGGAATGAAAAAGCCACACTATCAGCCGTGGTTTCCCATATGACCCAGGATGGTTACATCCCTTTCTCTTCCTTTGACAGAAGCAACCTCAGCATAGGAGGTAATGCACAACTGGATAACAAGGTGATCATTGGTGGTAACCTGTCGTATACCCGCACGGAGCAACATGGACCTATATTTGGAGCGGCTGCTGCCGATCCTACTGCTGCATCATCTTTTGCGCGGACACTCTGGCTGGGAAGGACATGGGACACCAGTCTGCCTTATGAAAACCCGCAAGGGGGATCAGTATTTTACAACACACTGGCAGTTGACCACCCGCTATGGTCATGGAAGCACAATGGCCTTACTGCAAATGTTAACAGGTTGGCGGCCAACTTCAATGTGGCCTATGACATCACCGATTGGCTGACAGCATCATTCAAAGTGGGTACCAACACTTTCAATGACAGAAGGCAACAGGTATGGGATATTGGCTCTAATGCCTTTAGTGGTACAGGCGCTATACTGGATGATGATATTTACTTCGAGGAAATTGAGACCAACTTCCTCCTTACCTTCCAGAAAGACCTGAATGAGGATTTTGATATTAAGGCCATAATAGGGCACAACTCCAACCAAAGGACTATCGACAGGCAGTCTACCTTAGGTACTACTATCGTTTCTCCCGGTATTTATGATATCGATAATACCAACACCCTGGTGCCCAATGGCGGTACATATTCCAAACGAAGATTGATGGGTGTTTTTGGAGAATTTAATGTCGGATACAGGGACTTCCTGTTTTTGAACATGACCGGTAGAAACGATTGGTCATCTACCTTGCCGGTTGAGAGCAGAAGCTTCTTTTATCCAAGTGCTTCGTTGTCTTTCATCTTTACCGAAGCGTTTGATATCAACAGCAACACACTTACCAATGGTAAGTTAAGGGCTAGCTGGGCCAAGGTAGGTAATGATGCAGGTCCATATTCATTAACCAATACATTCTCCGTAAACCTGGGTAACAATACCGGTGTGATCGGTTCAGTTAACCAAAACGACCTGCCGTTTTTAGGGCAGCCGGGTATTACGCAGAGCAACATAGCGGCAGATCCTGACCTGACCCCTGAGTTTACCAAAGAGTGGGAACTGGGTACGAGTCTGGTCTTTTTTGACGACCGTATCAACCTTGATGTAACCTATTACAAGAGGAACTCGACTGATCAGATCGCCAATGTAACCTTACCTTCGGCTTCCGGCTTCGAGCAACTGATCACCAATTTTGGAGACCTCGAAAACAGAGGATGGGAAGTAGGTTTAGGACTGGTGCCTGTTAAGCTGAGCAACGGCTTCAAGTGGGAGACTTATACTACTTTCACCAAAAACGAGAGCGAAGTGCTGGCATTGTCAGACGGAGTGGAGCGCATCAATATAAGAAACCTGTTTGGTGGAGGTGTAAGGCCAATCCTTGAAGTAGGACAGCCGTACGGAGCATTGTATGGTTCAGTATCCGCAAGGGATGAAGAAGGTAACTTCCTGATCGACCCGAGAACAGGTATTTTATTCCCAAGCCTTGAAAATAATGGCTTAGGTATCATTGGTGATCCTAATCCTGATTTTACCCTGGGCTTCATCAACACCTTTAGCTTCAAAGGCATTATACTACAGGCCCTGCTCGACTACAGACATGGAGGTGATATCTACACCACCACGGTAGAGCGCTTATTGGGCAGGGGAGTGACCAAGGATACGGAAGACAGAGAGGCTTCAAGGATAATCCCGGGATTCTACGGAGACCCGAATACAGGTCAGCCATTGCTGGATGAGAGTGGCAATAAAATTCCGAATACCACACAAATCACTACCAACGACCTGTTCTTCTCCAATGGAGGTTCCCAGCAATCGTTTGGTATCAATGGTGCAGATGAAATGTCTGTATATGATGGTACTGTTATTCGTTTGAGAGAGGTGAGCCTGGGCTATCAATTGCCTAAGAAGCTTTTGGAAAAAACTCCTTTCGGCAGCGCTTCGATAACCTTTACCGGCAGGAATTTATGGTACAATGCACCCAATATTCCTAAGCATACCAACTTCGACCCCGAGGTCAACGGCTTTGGTTCGAGCAATACACAAGGTATAGAGTATGCTTCAGCTCCTCAGTCCAAGCGATACGGAGTAAACTTAAAGTTCACATTCTAAACTTACAGCGATGAAAAAATTAATTAATAGATATATGCGCGTTGTAGTTTGTGCGGTTTTGTTACTTTTCTCATTGAGTTGTGACGACTATTTTGATATCAATACAGACCCCAACAACCCCACAACGGCACCACTAAACCAATTGTTAACCAGTTCGCAGTTGAACATCGTCAACTCCCTAGGTCTTTCCAACGGAGGGTTGACTTCTCACCTGGGTGTATTTATGCATCAGGTTACGCGAAGGGCCAGCCCCGATCAGTACGGTACGCAGGGCAGTGATTTTGCCATTACCACTTCATGGCAGGCATTTTATGATATTGCCCTGGAGGACATCCGCTATATGATAGAGACGGGTACAGAGAGCGGCGACATGCAGTATGTAGGTATTGCCAAAATATTAAAGGCCTATACTTACAGTGTACTTGTGGATGTGTGGGGCGATGTGCCTTTTAGTGAAGCCAACAATATGCCTGATATTCGTTTTCCGGCATTTGATGATGATGCGGTGATCTACCCTCAGGTCATAGCTTTGCTGAACGAGGGCATTGCCGATCTGGCCAACGCTGAGGCTGAAAACCAAAATGTACCCGGTGCTGATGACCTGATCTATGGCGGGGATATCGAAAAATGGAGAAAGGCCGCTAAAACCATTAAGCTCAAACTTCTTAATCAGATAAGAGGTGTAGATGTGATACCTGATGCAGAAGCTCAAATTGTGGCTCTGATCAATGAAAATGACCTGATTAGTAGCCAGGATGAGGATTTCGAGATGTGGTATGGCGTCTCTACCAGCCCTGACAACAGACATCCTGCATTTATAACAGACTATGCCAGTGCCACAAAAACCTATTACATCAGCATTTGGCTATACCAGATCATGACAGGTCAGAACCCTGATATTTTTACAGGTATTCAGGATCCCAGGGAGCCTTACTACATCTATAACCAGTTGGCTCCGGGAGAGAATCCGCAGAACCCATGGGAGTACCTGGATGGTCAGTTTCTGTCGATCCATTTTGGGTCTACACACCCTAACCAGGCGCAGAACCAGGACAGGTCCAGTTCGGTGTTGGGGCTTTATCCGGCCGGCGGTAAATATGATGATGGAGCGGGAGGGGTAGTGTCTTTAAGTACCGGTGCGGGCGATGTGCCGGAGAGGATATTGCCTTACTACAGCCGCCTGTTTATCGAAGCCGAGCTGGCTCTTGACGGGGTGATCGCCAAAGACCCGAAACAATTGCTGGAAGATGCCATGGAAGCTGCTTTTGCTAAAGTGAACCAGATCGTAGACAATACATCCAGCACACAGACGATCCCTAACATTTCTGATGTTGACCGCGATGCTTATATCGCTGCCGTTTTAACGGAATATGACAATGCAGGGAGTGATGACAGAAGGCTTGAGATTATTTTGACCGAAAAATGGCTGGCCAGCTTCGGTAACTCTATAGATCAGTACAATGACTACAGAAGGAGGGGGTACCCTGTATTGTTTGACCCTAATAACGACACGGGGCCTTTTGCTTCAACGACCATTTCTGCAAGGAACTTTCTGGTTTCGTTGCCCTGGAGGGATCAGGACCTGAACCTGAATCCAAATTCGCCTGAGCAGAAGAACCCTACGACATACAAAGTGTTTTGGGACATTAATTGATCACTATTAAATAGAATATCATGAAAGGATTTTTAAAATATATAGTTGTGGGGCTTGCCATCGTGGTTTCTGCCTGTGAGGATGAAGATGCCATCAAGTTTAAGCTTGATGATATTCCAAAAGGAGCCGTGGCCAATTTTAACACCACTGAAAATGATGACGGGTTTATTAACCTTACTAACTTGGATAATGTAAATCTGGAGTTTTCCGTAGACTTGAGAAATGACCTGCAGCAGGGTGATGACGGCCTTACGCAAGGTTCAGGAAAACTGGATGGCAATCTGGAATTTGCCCCGGTAAACTCTGTAGATATTGAAGTGCTTTGGACACGAGCCAATGGGGAGAAGTACACGGGTTTAATTTCCAGCCTCACTTCATGGCCAGCTACCATTACCCTCGATACAGATGACCTGATAGGCGCTTTTGATCCGGGGGTTATTACCAGAGATTCTTTAGTACTTGGAGACCAGTTCCAGATTACTGCCGGCTTCAATTTTGAAGATGGCAGAAAAATGCCGGGCTTCGTTACCAGTGTTGATGGCACACCTACCATAGCGTTCAGCCCGAGTTTTGCCAACCAGCCAGGCCTGGTGATGAACCTGGTATATCTTGTTACCTGTCCGTCAGACCTTGCCGGAAACTATACTGCAGAATTGGTGTCATCCAATGCAGATCCGTCTAATTTCAGGTCCCCCCAGCCGGTAACGGTTACGGGTTCAGGCGGGGTTTATCAACTGAGCGATGGTACCCTGGATATCTTTGGCCCTGATTTCCCTATTGGCCTGGCCTTTAGTGAGATTTGTGAGACTATTACCATAACACCAGGATCAGTGGATTTCCCTACTCAGGTGATCTATGTACAAGGGCCAGGCACCACTTATGATCCGGATACAGGCGTAATTACCTTTGATATTACTTACGATGCCACCTCCTGTTGTGGGTTGGCCGGTATCCAGTACACGTTTACCATTACGCCGAATTAACATTAGTTATATTGTTTGTAGGAAAGGGCTACACTCCTCGTGTAGTCCTTTTATTATAACAGAAATGCAGCCTGTCTCACCGGCCTGTTTCCTGCGTACAATTAATAAACTTCTTCCACCGTTGCTCTATTACATAGTTCCTTTTGATTGGGACCAATATATTAGGAAAGGCAGCCAACAGCATTGGACTACGCCTTTTACTAAACTTCGGGAAGTTAGGTAAAGCTTAACTGTTGCTTAGCATTGATAGTAGATAATACCGTGACAGTATAATTCCAGCCTTTAAGGCCTTTGGCCAAATACATACTATTACAAAAGACTGTACTTTTTGCTGATAGAAAGCGCCCCTTGCAGTACTAGAGTTGTGCTTGTGAGTATGGGATAGAATAAAAAAGGGCAGCTTTTGTGCCGCCCTTTTGGTATATAAAGTCTTAGGATTAAATAAGTGAGTTATAATAATCAAATATCTTCACCAAATCCTCTTCCTTGTTAAATTTCAGCTTATTCTCCTTTATGTAATTCTCTACATCACTTTTCTTGTTGCCGAAAATCCCTTCATTTTTCTTGAAAGAAGAGCCTGTTATTTTATGAGCCCTGGCATTGTTAATCACATAATAGTCGATTTTTTTAAGGATCTGCTGGTTGCGGTTGCCCATATCAATGGCTGGTACATAGGTTGGGTCTTTGACTTCCACATAGGGTACACCGATCAGCATCAGCTTATCCTCATACAATACCTGGGCTATTGATTTCGGTAAGACTTTATTGGCGTCATCAATCAGGTCTGTATTGATGTAGCTTTCGATCTTATTATTATGATTTCTGTATGAAAACGTTTTTAATACCGGAAGTGTACAGATCTTGGTTTGGTCGTTATTCTCGATTTCAAGAAGCTGGTTCTTCAGGTCATACCTTAGCGGAAAGTTTTTATACAACTTATCACTGTTGGTAATGGTAAAATCGCCTGTCAACCAGTTTTCATTCAGGTAAAAGCTACCTTCCATACCTGGTGGAGGTAAAGGCAGTTCATCAATAACCTGACCGGGATTGACATTTTGATCCAGGATGGATATTTCCTGGTTTGTCGTTTGGGAAAAGGCTATGGTACATACCAAAGTAAGTAGCATAGCCATTAAAAGGGTTCTCATGGATAATGGTTAAAGTGAAAAATTGAATTTAGAACTGATTGATCCTTAGTTAGAAACCCAATTTTTTTGCCATTAAAATTTATCCGGAGTCTGAATTATTTTAAGTACAACTTCGTGTGGGTCACCATCACTATCTTCAAGAAACAGCTTTACAAGAGGGTTGTCCTCTGCTATTTTGTTTTCAATTTTAATAATTTTTGTACCGGAAGATAATTGCTTCTGCAAGCTATCCTGCAGGTTTTCAATAGCCTGTGCTATTTCTACTTCTAAAGTACTGGGGTTGTATATAGATGTTTTCATACAAATATTACCATTTTATAAGTGAAGAAGCCCATGTAAATCCACTTCCAAACGCCGCCATACAGAGCAGGTCGCCCTCTTTGATCTTTCCTTCCCCCCAAGCTTCGCTCATGGCGATAGGAATAGAGCCGGCAGTGGTATTACCATATCTCATAATGTTATTATACACCTTTTCATCAGGTAATCCAAGCTTTTGCTGGATGTAATTACTTATCCTGAGATTGGCCTGATGAGGTATCAACAGGTCTATGTCGTCTTTTGTTAAGTTGTTAGCATCCAGGGCTTCCATAATTACCTCATGAAAGCGTACAACAGCATGTTTGAATACCATGTTGCCATTCATGTGGACTTTGAATGTAGACGTATCTGTTATCTGTTCCGGTTGCCTCTCTTCATGCGGACGGCTACTGCCAGGGTCTTTTACATAGAGCTCCTCAGCATAACGACCGTCGGAATGCAAATGAGAAGACAGGATGCCCGGCTCATCCGAAGGTTGCAAAATTACGGCACCTGCACCGTCTCCGAAGATCACGGCCGTGCCTCTTCCCCTTGTAGTCAGGTCAAGGGCGGTAGATTGTATTTCTGCGCCAATTACCAGAATGTTTTTGTACATCCCTGTTTTGATGAACTGGTCAGCGGTAGACAAAGCATATATAAAACCGGAGCAGGCGTTTCTGATGTCCAGTGCTCCAATCGATTCCAGCCCAAGCTCACGTTGTAACAATACTCCCGAACCTGGGAAGAAATAATCCGGAGTGATGGTAGCCAGTACAATAAAATCAATATCTTCAACCTTTAAATTGGCACGTTCCAGGGCCATATGGGTTGCTTTTGCAGCCATGTTGGCTACGGTATCAGTTTTAGGGTCAATAAACCTTCGTTCCCGGATACCTGTCCTTTCGATGATCCATTCATTGTTTGTGTCCATCAACTTGGAAAGGTCATCGTTTGTGACCACTCTTTCGGGTACGTAATGACCAACTCCTGCAATTTTTGAATAGCGCATTTAATATAATTTTTTAAAGCATCAAATATAACTAAAATTAACTAATGTTAGTTAGGCTTATAAGTACACAGTAAAATGCCTGTTTTTATGTGTATATTGTTTAACTAAACCAACAGATATGAATTACTTTTTACTGTCTGTCATCATGTCCTTTGCCATGCCTCAGGATGAGGTCGATCAGACGATAAAGCAGCTTAACGAACAGATGGAGGCGGCATTTAATTCCGGAAACCTTAAGAAGGTTGCAGGTTTTTATCTCGACGAAGCTTACCTGATAAGTCCCGGGGATAAACAAATTACAACCAGGACCGATATTGATGAGTACTGGACCAGTATAAAGAACCCGGTAAAGTGGGAGCTGGAGGTGATTGAGGTAACCAAAGATGAAAAATCCATTTATGAGAATGAATATTGGAAAGCGCTGAAAAACAAACCCCCGGGGTGGAGGGCGCAAGGGATTGATATTGATAACAACCAAAAGTTGGTGTACCAGTTGGGACACTCCGCGCTTACCACCATGCATGATGGAAAGGAGCATACCAGTGAGGTTGATTTCATATTGATATGGAAGTACACTGATGAAGGCTATAAAATACTGCTGGATACTTACGCATGGCAATGATGCAACCTTTCTGAAATTATTGAGTCTTATAGAAGTTGGTGGTGAAGAAGGGATTTTATTCATCAAAACTTCTGTACTATGCTCAAAAACTACTTTAAAATTGCGGTCAGGAATCTGATCAGGAAATCTGGTTATTCGCTGATCAATATTTCCGGACTTGCCGTTGGCCTTTCATGCTGCCTGCTTCTGGCGCTTTACATTACAGATGAACGCAGCTATGATCGTTTTCATCAGCAGGCAAAAGATATTTACAGGGTAAATACTACGTACGAATATGGCGGTTCGTCAGCTAAAATGTATAATACGCCGACAGCCTTGCTGCCCGGTATCCTCAGGGAGTTTTCAGAAGTAAAAACAGGTGTCCGGCTTTTTGATGTGAGCATTTTCAGTCCTGTGGTGGTACAATACGGGCATGAAAAATACCAGGAGAAAAAATTCCTTTATGCCGACAGCTCATTTTTTGATGTGTTTAGCTTTAAGCTGATCAAAGGAAACCCTTCTACAGCTTTAGCACAACCCAATGCGCTGGTCGTAACAGAGTCCGCTGCAAAAAAATACTTTGGCGATGCTGACCCAATGGGAAAAATACTCAAAATCAATAGTACTCAGGATTTTCAGGTAACAGGCGTTGTTGAAGACCAGCCACATAACTCTCATTTCCATTTCGATTTTTTGGCTTCATTCTCCAGCCTCAGTGCTGCCGGGAGTGAAACGTGGTACAGTGCCAACTATGCCACCTATATTGTATTTGAAAATGCAGCCAATCGTCAAAAACTTGAGGAAGAGATCTCTGCTTTTGTGGCTGGTCAGCTAGGTGAGGAGTTTGCCAGTTCCGGTTACAGCTTTTCTTATGACCTCATGCCGATTACAGACATTCACCTGTACTCCGATGTGCAGGCAGAAATGGAACCCCAGGGAAGCATAAAAAACATTTACATTTTTACAGTTATCGGTATCCTTATCCTTTTGATAGCCTGTATCAATTACATGAACCTGGCCACCGCACGGTCGGCAGACAGGGCTCGGGAAGTAGGCATGAGGAAGGTTATGGGGGCATTTAAAAAGCAGCTCTTCTATCAGTTTATGGGAGAGTCGGTAATCATCACCTTACTTGCCACAGCCATATCAATAGCTTTGGTTGGCGCTGTGCTCGGGCCTTTCAATACCTTTACAGGTAAAGCCCTCACGGTCGGGCATCTGCTGAGTTATCCAATATTGCCGGGGCTGCTTTTGATCATTATTGTGGTAAGTCTGTTGGCAGGGGCTTATCCTGCGCTTAGCCTTGCCTCTTTTCAGCCGGGGGATGTACTCAAAGGCAGCTTTAAAAGATCTTCGAAAGGTAACTTCCTTCGGAAAATACTTGTGGTGGTGCAGTTTTCAATTTCCATATTCCTGATCATTGGCACTCTGGTGATCTATAAGCAGCTAAACTTTATGAGAGATAAGAAACTGGGGTATGACAAAGAAAATATGCTGGTAATATCCACCGACAAAGAAGTGAACAAAAACTTCGATCGGATAAAACAGCAGTTGGAGTTGAGGCCTGATGTAGTGGGGGTTTCCATTGCCTCTGAAAATCCGGCAAACATTAACGGAGGCTATAGCATTCATGTGGAGGGTATGGAAGGAGAAAAAACTTTATCAGTTAACGCTGTTACGGTGGATAAAGATTTTGTCTCAAATCTGGGTATGGAATTACTTGAAGGCAAAGCTTTCACCGAAGCCGATGTGGAGCGGTCGACCCGGGAAGATTTTAATACGAGAGAATACAGCTTTTTGGTGAATGAGGAGCTGGTAAAGCAAATATTGCTTACTCCGGGAGACATCGTTGGCCGCCGAGCCATGCTCAACGGTAGACAGGGTGTAGTGGCAGGAGTATTGAAGGATTTTCATTTTTCATCATTAAAAAATAAGATAAACCCGCTGGTGCTTTTTATTGAACCTGCCCAGTACAATGAAATACTGGTGAAGGTCATGCCTGCCGATATGGAGCAAACACTTGCAGGGGTAGCGGCAGTGTGGGCTGAGCAGGTGCCTCATCGCCCCTTCGACTATCGGTTCCTTGATCAGGAGTATCAAAAACTGTATGACAATGAATTACGGCTGGGCGACATTTTTACCATGTTTGCGAGCCTGGCTATTATAATTGCCTGTTTAGGGTTGTTCGGACTGGTGGCTTTTACCGTGGAGCAACGTACAAAAGAGATTGGTATCAGGAAAGTGCTGGGGGCAACAATCGCCAGCCTGTTTCTGCTGGTTTCCCGAGATTTTACCAAGCTTGTCATTATTGCATTTCTCATCACGGCTCCTCTGGCCTATTATGGCATGAGCCAATGGCTTGCAGATTTTGAATATAAAGTGACTATAGGCATTTTCCCGATACTTTTGGCCATAGCCGTGGCGTTGTTGCTTTCACTGATCACCATCAGCTATCAATCTGTAAAGGCCGCCATGATGAACCCGGTGGATACGTTGAGGAATGAATAAAGGACTGTGGGTAATGGGGGATTATAACGGGTGATCCCTCAGCTTGTTTTCCAGTTCTTCAAATAAGGTAACATTCATCAGGAGCAGGAGCATACCGTAAAAGGTGTCTTCCACCGGGATAGTGCCCAGCCTGATCCCAAGGTTTTCCGCATTGTTGTACCATACTACCTGGTCAGGAATGTAAGACCCGGTTAATACGCCGTTGATCAGGAAAAAAGGTACGAGTATGAAGATAAAGCTAAAATAGAACCTTCCGAGATACTGAGATCTCAGAATGAAAATATGAACCAGTAAGAAGGCGCATAAAGCAAAGAAAGTGACAGAGGTATATGCCCTGTGGGTATTGCTGGCTGCAATTAAGAATGAGATGGCAATAAGGACCCAGGTGATGGCTGGTGCATACTTTCCTAAATAATCTTCTTTGAAAAGGTACTTAAAACTAAAATAGGTAAATACGCAGGCATAGGGAATACAGATAAAAAACAGCCATTCCTCCAAAGGAAGGTTGGCAATGTGTAGCCCGGTTAAATACGTCTCGTTGAAGCCCCAGATACCCCACTTGGTAAAATATACGTCCCAAAGAATAAAAAGCACCCCGGGTATGGCTATGGCAGGCATCAGGTACTGCCACTTCTGGGAAAAATTGGCTTTAGGATAAAAACTAAAGGCCAATGGTACCGATATGGCTAGTGAGTTGAGTAAAAGATATAGGTACTGCCAATCCATTGCTAAAAATATTTATTCACACATTTAAAAAATAACATACACAGGTAAGTTTTTTACGATTCCCTTATGCTTTTTACTTTATACTTCTTAGGGGCATAAAGGAAACCAAAGGCCTCGCCATCTTCTTTTGTGTGTTTTTTGTGGTGGATGTAATGAGCATTGATCATACGCTCCAGATATTTACTCCTTTTGCTGGGGCGCCATTTGATTCGCTGATGTACTATAATGTCATGAAAAATGAAATAAAAGACTCCGTAACACAATATTCCTATCCCAACTGACAATAAATATGGTGAATAGTTGACCAGGGTGGCGTAGTAGATCAGGCCAATACTCGGCAAGCTGAATACCAGGGCAAACAGGTCATTTCTTTCCAGAGTGTGGTTATGTTTTTTGTGATGCGACCTGTGCCATACCCATAGAAAACCATGCATAATGTACTTATGGGTGAACCATGCCACAAATTCCATAAACAGGAAGGTGACAATGACGATCAATGCGCAAATCAGAATGGTGAAAATCTCCATATTTACACTTTTTTAAACGGTTACTGTCCTGTTTTGAAAATAATCCTGTAGCACCTTGGAGCGGTGGTCAAAGATAGCCTTTACCTCTTTTTCAACAAAAATACTATTGGCTATCCTGCCAATAACACCAAAAGGTATGGCATAGTTTACCTCATCGGTCATCTCCACGCCATCTTTAACTTCACGGAAATGATGCTGATGATGCCAGAGCGCATAGGGGCCAAACCTTTGCTCGTCTACAAAATAATAGGGTTCCCGGACATGTGTAATTTCCGTTACCCAGTCAACCGGTATACCGGGTAAAATGTTCACTTTGTAGCAAATGAGCTGACCAGGGTACATTTTTTCCCCGCCGGACGAATATCTGATCTTGAAACCCATATGCTCCGGTGTTATTTCTTTCAGGTTTTTGGGTGTAGAGAAGAACTCCCATGCCTCCGACAGGCTGATGGGCAAATACTGCGTTTTTTTAAGGTTGTATATTTTCATCTTAGTCTTGAGATATCATTGAGTGCAAAACCCATGTTTCACTTGTCATACTTTTACAATTTTAGAAGCCATGCCCGGGAATATGAGAAAATGGAAAGGCAGTACACAATACCAGTAGATGCGGCCCCAAATGCCCAGCGGCCTGAAAGTCGCTTTTTGCATAAGGATTTTTCTACCCTGGTTTTCTTTAATGTGGAACTCCAGCCAGGCCTCTCCGGGCAGCTTCATCTCTGCATATAGCAATAGTTTACGGTCTTTTTCACTGGCCAGCAACACACGCCAGAAATCCAGAGCATCACCAGCCTTTAATTCGGTGGGGCTTCTTCGTCCTCTTCTCAGGCCTACACCACCCACAGCTTTATCTAAAAAGCCCCGGATCTCCCACAGGAAATTCCCATAGTACCAGCCATTTGTGCCTCCAATAGACCACAGCTTTTTCTTCACCTCCTGGATATCAGCATCAAACTCCACTGTTCTGATGTCATTGAAACATCCATGCTGCGGTACTTCAATGAAATCGCGGAAGCTATGGTTCATGCCCTCATTAGAAATGGCATCTTTCCAACTGGAGATAACATTCTTCTGGCTGATCCGGCTAAAAGCCATTTCCAGGGCTTCGTGGTAAGAGTATTTTTTGATGGGTACAAGTTTGTCGATGTTTCCAAGTTTTGCCACCACATCATGCCGCATGCTGTCGACCAGGTTGCGTGCCAGGGGATAGGAGGTAGAGGTAACAAAGTATAGCCATAGTGATGATAGCTTCGGGGAAAGTACAGGTACGGTGATTATCAGCCTCTGTAGCTTTCTCACCGTAGCATACCCCATCAGCATTTGCTTATACGTTAATATGTCAGGTCCGCCGATGTCATATATCTGATCAAAGGTCTCCTCATGGTTCAGCACGCCAAGCAGGTACTGGATAACATTGCGGACGCCGATGGGCTGGCACCTGGTTTTGAGCCATTTTGGAGCCACCATAACGGGCAGCTTCTCCACCAGGTCTCTGATGATCTCAAAGGAAGCGCTGCCTGACCCTATTATGATCGCAGCTCTTAGTACGGTTAAAGGTTTCTCAGAGGTCTTTAGAAAGTCTTCCACATTTTTTCTGGAGCTCAGGTGTTCTGACAGCTCGTGGTCGTTGACTATACCGCTGAGGTATATGATCTGACGGGCAGAAGTTCTTTTTATGTATTCCGCAAAATTCAGTGCCGTGTTTTTCTCAGAATCAGAAAACCCTGCATAGGAACTACTCATGGAGTGTACCAGGTAATATGCCACATCAATATCACCGGGTAAGTCTTTCAGTGTTTCCTTTTTTTCGAGGTCGGCCTCCAGTACGGTAACAAATCTCAGGAACTCTTCATCAAAATCTTCCCAGTCAAACCTGCGCCTGTCGCGGACGAGACATACCACATGATGGCCCTCGGCCACCAGAACAGGGAGCAGCCGTCGGCCGATATAACCCGTTGAACCTGTGAGCAGGATTTTCATGACCCTAATGCCTGTTTATAAGTTTTGATGGCCCTTTCTCGCGCTGTTTTGTGCTCAACTATCGGCTTGGGATAGCCAAGCTCCTGAAACTCCGGTACCCATTGCCTGATATATTTTAGCTCCGGATCAAATTTTTTCGTTTGAAGCTCAGGGTTAAACACCCTGAAATACGGTGCCGCATCTACCCCGGTACCGGCCGCCCATTGCCAGCCGCCGTTGTTGGAAGCAAGTTCATAATCCAGCAGTTTTTTTGCGAAATAGGCCTCGCCCCAGCGCCAGTCTATCAGCAGGTGCTTGGTAAGGAAGCTGGCCACGATCATCCTCACGCGGTTGTGCATATAGCCCGTAGTGTTAAGCTCCCGCATCCCGGCATCCACAATCGGGTAGCCTGTTTGTCCTTTGCACCAGAGGTCAAATTCCTTTTCATTATTCCTCCAGTTCAGCTTATTGTATTTCGTCTGGAAGTTTTCGTCTACTACCCTTGGGAAGTGCCAGAGTATCATCTGGTAAAACTCACGCCAGATAAGCTCATTCAGGTAGACCTTACTTTTTTTCCGGGCTTCATTGGCTATTTTTCTGATGCTCACCGTGCCGAACCTCAGGTGTATACCCAGGCGGGATGTGCCATCCACAGCGGGGAAATCGCGGCGCTCTTTATAATGTTCCAGCACCGTGTCTGTCACATTCGGGGATGGGATGTCTATATTGGCAGGTTTAAACCCTAAGCTTTCAAGCGTTGGCGGCCTTTCAAATTTGCGCTGTACAAAGTTTTTAAAGTGCAGGGCAGATGGCACCGGTTCGTAATTCTTGTCTGAAATAGTGCTGTGCCACTGCCTGCTATATGGAGTGAAGACCACATAGGGATCTCCATTATCTTTTAATACTTCCGATTTTTCAAGCAGGACGTGGTCCTTATAAGTTTTGAACTCAATATCATGTTTTTTTAGCAGCGATGCTATGTTTTTGTCCCTTTCCAGCGCATAAGGTTCATAATCATGGTTGGTATAAACCTTTCTGACCTGATATTGGTCTGTTAGTTTTTTCCATACTTCCTGAGGAGTGCCCTGCTCCACAATAAGCGAGCTGCCTTTGCTTTTGAGGTCGTCATTGATGTCCGAAATCTGCTGATGAATAAAGGAGACTCGCGCATCATGCCTGTCTTCCAGGTCATCGAGTATGTTGGTGTCAAAAATGAACAGTAGAAGTACCGGCAACTCGTCGCTTAAGGCGTGGTACAGGCCTACATTATCATCCAGCCGCAAATCCCTCCTGAACCAAAAGATGTTTACCGAATCCATTTAAGTTAATTTTTTATCAATCTCTTTCTGTATGGCCTCTGCCTCTTCCATTTTTAAAGCATAAAGTCTGAGGTCGCCCGAACGCTGTATGCGCATAGCCTCTTCCAGAATCTTTTTCTTTCTGTTCTTCAATTTTTTAACCGGATCGGGTTTAAAGAATGAAAACATATGCTATTGTTATTTTATGACTTACCTACGCCACTTTCAATTTCAGATGGGGCGCAATATTTTCGATTATGATTTTGAACCAGTGCGTATAGTGGTCTGCATTGGCTTCTATGTCTGCTTTAAGCGTTTTCAGGTCTACATACTTCCAGTCGTCCACTTCATCTTTATTGATGTTTGGTTCACCGTCAAATGTCCCGGTAAATACGTGGTCGAGCTCATGCTCCGTGAGTTGATTGTCCAGCTCAGTCTTGTAAATAAATTTATACAGAAACTCCGGCTGGAGGTCTATCCCCATTTCTTCCATCAGTCGTCTTTTGGCAGCCTCATGCACCGGCTCTTCCGGGCGGGGGTGGCTGCAGCATGTGTTTGTCCACAGTCCGCCTGAGTGATATTTGCCTTCACTTCTTCTTTGAATGAGCAGCTCATGCCGGGAGTTGAAAATGAGTACTGAAAACGCCCGGTGCAATACCCCTTTTTTGTGTGCCTCCAGCTTTTCCATTCTTCCGATCTCCCTGTCTTTAGAGTCTACCAATACTACTTCTTCCATGCTCAAATCAGGTTAAGTCTGTGTTTTAAATAGGTATAAAAAAGTATGGAAAACTTTTTCTGGTTAGGTATCCTGATGCGTTTTTCCATTACGTTGGACGAAGGCGTTCTTCTGATCTTGTTAAACAGGGCGTAATAATAGACATATGCCAGGTAAACCCCAAACCGTGCAGACCGGGGCAATTGCTTGATGCCTTTAAAACCCATTTTGAAATCACTTTCGATACTTTTTTCGATCTCGGCTTTACTGATCTCATCAAACTGTTCCATGTTAAGACCCGGGAAGTAGGTGCGTCCCATGTGCTGGTAATCATCACGCAGGTCGCGAAGGAAATTAATTTTTTGAAAAGCAGAGCCCAGCTTCATGGCATAAGGCTTTAGCCGGTCATACTCTGCCTGATCGCCTTCGCAGAATACCTTCAGGCACATAAGTCCGACCACCTCGGCAGAGCCCAGTATGTACGTTTCAAAACTGTCCATATTGTGGTTAGTTTTGGTCAGGTCCATGCGCATACTGTAAAGAAACTGCTCTATCAGTTTCCGGTCAATATTATACTTGTTGACCGCATGCTGAAAACTGTTGAGGATCGGGTTGAGACTTATTCCTTCTTCAATGGCCAGGTACGTATCCTTTTCAAACCTGTCCAGCAGTTGTGGCTTATCATAATCATGAAAAGTATCCACAATCTCATCGGCAAACCTGACGAAGCCATAAATGGCACATATCGGGTTGCGCAGCTTGGGGTCAAGGCATTTGATAGCCAATGAAAAGGAAGTGCTGTACGATTGGGTTGCAAGGTAACTACACTTTGTAGAGACCTTATCATAAAGCTCTTTCATAGGTTAATGTAATTGGTTGATAATTTCACTTGCTACAACCTGCCCTGAAATAATCGACGGAGGTACTCCGGGGCCGGGTACAGTAAGCTGTCCTGTATAAAATAAGTTTTGTACTTTTCGGTTGTTAATTGACGGCTTAAGAATGGCCGTTTGTTTTAATGTATTGGCCAGCCCGTAAGCATTTCCTTTGAAGGCGTGATAATCTTCAATGAAATTGCTGTGGGCATAGCTTCTTTTATAGATCACATGATCTTTAATTGATTCTCCTGTCAGGCTTTCCATCCGGGCAAGCGTAAGGTTGTAATAACGCTCCCTTATCTCTTCATTATCTTCAAGACCCGGCGCCACCGGTATCAGTATAAATACATTCTCCATTCCCTCGGGGGCGCACTCGTTATCCGTTTTGGAGGCGGCGCATACATAAAATAGCGGCTTTTGAGGCCATTTTGGATCAGTATATATATCCTTTGCGTGCTGTTCAAACTCTTCATCGAAGAAGAGGTTATGATGGAGCAGGTTTTTAATTTTTTTGTTGATGCCCAGGTAAAAGATCAGGGAAGATGGTGCCATATCACGTGTGTCCCAGTATTTTTCATCATACTTACGATAATTTTCAGGCAGTAGATTTTGCTCTATATGATGATAGTCCGCTCCACCTATGACATAGTCGTGTTCATGTTCAGTGCCGTTGACTACCAGGCTTTTAACCTTTGAGTCCTTCATCAGGATGGAAGAAACCGGTGAATTATAATGAAATTTTACACCTAAGGACTCTGCCAGTGAGACCATTCCTTCTACGATTTTGAACATCCCGCCTTTAGGATACCACGTACCCAGGGCTATATCTGCGTAGTTCATCAGGCTGTACAGGGCCGGAGTTTTTGAAGGCATGGCACCCAGGAAAAGAACGGGAAACTCTAAAAGCTGAATGAGCCTGGGGTCTTTGAAATATTTTCGGATATATGTAGCAATGGATTGAAAAACATGGAGTTTGAAAACACCTGTGAGCAGGCGCATGTCCATAAACTCTTTGACGGACCTGCCGGGCTTGTACACGAGGTCATTGATACCTACTTCATATTTGTAGGCAGCCTCTTGCAGAAATGCTTTAAGTTGTTTGGAGCTTCCCGGCTCCAGCTTATCGAATAAGGCATAGATATCGTCAGGTCTGGCGGGAATGTCAACAATATCATTTTTACTAAAAAGAACTTTATAAGAAGGGTCGAGCCGGATCAGCTCATAATAATCAGAGGTGGTTTTGCCGAATTGGTTAAAGAATTTCTCAAAAACGTCTGGCATCCAATACCAACTTGGGCCCATGTCAAAAGTGAAGCCATCGGCTTCGAATTTTCTGGCCCTTCCTCCGGGGGATTCATTTTTTTCATAAACGGTTACGGAGCAGCCTGCCTTAGCAAGGCAGCAGGCTGCGGATAAACCCGCAAAGCCTGCTCCGATTACGGCAATATTAGTTTTTGTCATTTATTCCATTTAGGTGCTATAAGCCACCAGCTTTTTTTGGATTTCCTTACGGGCATGGAATATCCTGTTTTTTACAGTGCCTATCGGAATCTCCAGGCTGTCTGCTATTTCATGATACTTGTACCCGTCAACATG
>NZ_SMLW01000286.1 GCF_009711405.1 Fulvivirga kasyanovii
TAATCAAAATCATTTAAGTATTAAAGTTTTTCTGAAGTATTGCTGGCACCTGCTTTCCTGCAAGGCATAGAAGTACATTAGCCTGGCAGGGTAGCTTTTGGCAGTGACATAAGTTTACTCAGTAAATAATTGTGATCTAAGCCAGGTTTTAGCCAGCTCAACATCATTGAAATTGTTGATGATAAGGCCTCCTGAAAGCACTGAATGCTTAGTATATCTATCTACACTGGTTTTAACGAAGTTGCTTTCGGGCTCAACAAAAGCAATGTATTTCATGCCTGCCTCCACGGCTGCAGGGTTCCAATGCTCTATCATCCATTTTGTATCTACCGGATCATAAACATTGGCCTGGTTTAGATTGGCTATCCACCCTAATGCAGGAAATTTTTTCATTTGCTCCTTATATAAACCGAGGCAATGCACCATCATATCCCGAAACTCTTCCGATGGTACAAACCCGAACTTCCCGGCAATAACACAGGGAACAGCAGGATCGAAATCAAGGTATACTTTATCAGTGGTATAAAGCCTTGCAATTACGCCGTCTTTCATAGCTTACACAGTTAATTTGGGGCTTAGTACTTCCTGGTTGTTTACTTATTTACACGATGTTTCTAAAAGCAGTGGCATCTTTGGAGCACCAAAGATGCCCGCTACCTAACAAAACACCTGCCTGAAGGGGCAAGCATTACAACCTAAAAACTACCGGGCGATATTAAGTCTGTTTTTCATAGGATAATAGAAACAGAGGGGGACAATAAGGTGGACTATTGGTAAAACCCCTAAAATTAAATAGATACCTACTTTTTTTTGGATCAAGCTAAGTCTTAACTTTTCGCCTCAGTGTTTGACAGACAGTTGTTAGCGGCAATCTGCAAAAGCAGTTGGCTAACTGTGGGTCACTAATTTTAACAGGGCAAGCCTCACATCTCATGTTTTTCTTCCGGTCCGTTTGACTCACAGATTTCCATCTCTGTTCTTCTTATTCAATGGGGTCTCTTTTTGCGGATACTGTTATATGGCTGGCACTTTCATTGCAAAACGCCAGGGGCCGCACCTGTCTCTCAACCACACTGTCTTAATCGTCAAAAAGTTTAAAAAGGGGCTTGCTTGTCCGAAACGGTTGGTTTTACAGCTATACATTTTAAGCAGTGGCATCTTTGGATAACCACCCAAAGATGCCCGCTACCTACAAAACACTTGCCCGGAATAAGGACAAGTACTACAACCTAAAACTACGAGGCGATGTTAAGTCGATTTTTTATAGAACAATAAAAATAGGTAGGACAATAAGGTGGACTATTAAAAAAACATACCTTTTTATTGCCTCATGACCCCTTACCCGCAGGCTACTTTTCCTTGTTGTTGAGAAGGATCAACCTTCTGATACAAACTCTCACATACTATCCGGGCATAGCTCTATATCAAACAAAAAAAATGAGATTAAACCATTGATAGTCAAATCAAACTAATGTACTTTTAAGCGATTTTTTCTAAGCCCAAAGATGAATAGAGGGATTACTGTTATTAGTCCCTTTAGCAGGAGAAATCTATTCCGGAATTGCACTCCTATCCCCATAAGTGATGAGCATTACCGGCACCTGGTTATCAAATCACCAGGCTGTGGTTTTCAAAAAAACATCAGGTCAATTCAGGTCTACATGTTTTGAACAACCTTTACTTTATTGTCTGGCTGGCTCTATTTCTTTTAATGACCTAATACATAATAATTTATGTTCATGAGAAAACAACTGTATCTGTTTTTTGAAGTTGGCTCAAGTGTTACCGGTTCGGCCAGGAATTATGGCCCCAGGCCATGGCGGGAGGTAAAGCAATATACTAGACCACTGCAGGATATCTTCCGGCAGAAGTGTACTCTGGAACAATTATATACAGCAAAGACCATCGACAGATCTATGGCTGCTGAAATTTCCATAGGTTAAAACAAGGAAGATACCCGAAAGTACTTTCTCCCGTAAACTGTTCACAATTCTTTCATCAAACAGTAGAATATGGTGTTGTTTTCACACATACAAACGTTTTTGAAACAAAACTCAAATAACATTTTTCTCGCTATCCCTGCCATTATTGGCATTTTTTTTATCCTGGGTGATTATAAAAAGGATTTGACCATTTTTCCCAGCCATACGATCACCACTTACATTGACACTGTTGACCATGGCACCTCTCAAATACATGATATAAAGCTACTGGATACCAGCAAACTTTTTTTTAGCTATACACTTGGCAATGGCTTTCAATATCCATACATCGGCGTTCTCTTCAACAACCCCTCAGAACCAACTTTTGATCTGTCGGAATATGATTACGTAGAAATAGACTTGCAGGCAGAGAACTCCAAAAGTATCCCCGTGGTTATCAATATCGAGTGTTTCAATTGTTTTATAGGCCGGATAGTATCCCGGCCTATGTGGCATGAGCTGGAGTACGTAAAAGACCAAAGGACCTACAGGCTACCGCTGGCTGATTTCAAAACGCCCAATTGGTGGTTTATTTACACTAAGAATACAAAAAAAGATATGGCTCCGCCGGATTACCGGTATACCACGGGCCTATCCATTTTAAACTGCCAGTTGCTACCGGTCAACCAAAAGGAAAGCGTGATAATTAACAGCATCCGGCTGAGCAAAGACTACTTGCCGGGCACTATGGCTGTATTACTGATGCTTGTCATTTTTTATTTGATGGTCTTTTTTATTATTAAACTAAAGCAAAGCCAACCGGTTATTTTTCCCCATAAGAACCTCGATGTTGGCAATCTTGAAGATGAAGAGGCCAGAAGTATAATCAACTATGTTTCTGAACATTATAATCACACGGACCTGTCTCTGTCTACACTGCAAAGAGAACTGGGCATGACCGAATCAAAAATTTCTTCGGTATTTAAAAAAGCCTGTGGAACTACTTTTAAAAAATACCTTAATCAGATCCGTCTTCGTGAAGCAAAACGTTTGCTTGAGCAAACCGACAGGCAAATTATGGAAGTGGCATACAGTGTAGGCTATGGCAATGTTTCTCACTTCAACAAGGTATTTAAAACATCAGAAGGGTGTGCTCCAAATGAATACAGGAAAAAATTGAGGAAAAACACGTGATACAAAACAAAAACCAACCCACCCCCAAACCCTTTATCAGAATCAACTCCATAGTCACCTAATAATTAATCGATTACAGGTTTTTACGAAGTTTTTGAAGGAAAAAGCAAATTGATAACCAGTGTTTTTTCCCACTCTTGCAAATGCTTTATCAAAGGCCTAAAGAGGCTCTGTCGCCAACAAATGTTGCCCTTACCAATACGCATTGGAAAGGTACAGTGAGGTAAGATTTTAATTCTCCTAACCCGGCATTCCCTGATGCCATAAATCCAAAAACTGATATGTAAGAACTACTTACGGCTTTGTTCATTGTCTATTGTCTTTACGCCATGCGTTTCTGTGCTTACCCAAACAATTATTTTTTCAACCATTGAAATACGAAGGCATTTGGATAGTTCTGCGGTCGATAAATTATCGTGCTTCAAACCTGAAACCAGCGATTTCAACTGTAAAATTCAACGAATCAATATGTTAAGAGGAATAACAACAATAATGTTCATGTTTTGCTTTGCAGCGGGTTTTGCTCAAAGCAAATGTCTTGAAACAGTCACCCTTCCCAATGAAGCAGCATGGGGAGGTGGTGATTCACAAGGTTCTATGCTCATAGGAAATACCTATGGCCCCGGGGAAGGCCCCGGCATCTATATAGTGGCAGATGGCGGATATCGCTTATACCTCAACGGAGAATTACTTGCCTATGATAATGCCGCCGGAAGGGTGCAGTTCGTTCCCATGACCTTTTTACCAGGGTATAATGCCATATCCGTTGCAGGGATCAACGGACAAGATGCGCCCGGGGTACTGGTCCAGATTGATGAACTGGAAAAATCCTACTATTCAGGTTCGTCATGGAGAGCCAATGCAGAGCCTTCTGACAATGCCTGGAAAAAGAAATATTACAACGACCTGCAATGGAGCTATGCGCAAGAACAAAGCGGCTCCATTACCAGTACACCCAGTGGCGTAAGCTTCTCCGGTTTCCCCGCAGGTTCAAAGTCGAAGTGGATATGGAGCTCCAACTCCGGAGACCAACAGGCCGTGCTAAGGTATGTTTTTAAAATACAAGCTGTTGGTTTTGGCAGAAACACCACCGGCGGTGAGGATGCTGAAATAGTG
>NZ_SMLW01000442.1 GCF_009711405.1 Fulvivirga kasyanovii
TCGATGTTGCTTTTTGCTGCAATAAGCCCATTGTGGGCGCAATCTGACAACGGAACCATCCAGGGTAAAATAACCAATGAGCAGGGAGAGCCTCTGCCGGGAATCGCAGTAGGCCTTAAAGGTACTGCTTATGGTGCTCCTGCCGATGCTCAGGGTGTTTATCAAATTTACAACGTGCCGGCCGGTGATTATACCATAGTAGTTTCCGGTATTGGCTATGAAAGACAGACCAAAAAAGTCGCTCTTGCTGCTGCAGCTACTGTCAATCTTGATTTTCAGCTTAAAGAATATACCGAGCAGCTTCAAACGGTAGAAGTAATCGGAAGAAGAGAAACAGACTATAAAAATGAAGTTTCCTACGTGGCATCCAAAACAGCTACCCCACTTAAAGATATACCACAGGCTGTAAGTTATGTCACTAAAGAAGTTATCGCCGACCAGCAAGCCTATCGCATTGGAGATATTGTTAAAAATATCAGTGGTGTGAATATGTTTTCAGGGTACGATGATTTCACTTTCAGAGGTTTTAGAAGTGGTAGCAGTGATAGTAAAATGATTAACGGGATGCGTACTGTTGGTATTTTCGGCCCTCAGCCTATTCTGGCCAACATCGAAAGGGTAGAGGTCATCAAAGGCCCGGCTTCGGCACTTTTTGCCAATACCACACCAGGGGGTACTATGAACTATGTAACCAAAAAGCCTCTCACAGAAAATCGTAAAGCCATAAGTTTTACTACCGGTAGTTTTAACACCTTGCGTGCTAATGCTGACTTTACCGGAGCCATGAACGAAGAAGGTACACTGCTTTACAGACTTAATCTGGCCTATGAAAATTCTGATTCATATCGTGACCTGCAAAAGAACAAGTCGCTGATGGTGGCGCCTTCCATTTCGTTTTTACCCACTGATAAAACAAGGATCAACTTTGACCTCGTGGTAACCCAATATGACGGAAAGCTGGATCGTGGTCAGCCGATTTTCGGGGCTACTTCAGGTACCGACCTCAACAGTACACCGATCTCTTTTGCTATAGGTGAGGCCAATGATTACCATACCAACAATGTACAGTACTTCACCTTGTCATTAAACCACCAGTTTACAGACGCACTTTCATTCAATGCTTCTTATATGAAGTTCGCCTGGGACGAAGACCTCTTTGAGCACAGGACCTCCAACAGTTTTGCCGTGGACAGCCTGGGCAACGAGATCCCTACGCTGATGGGCATGCAGGTGATCAATAGAATGAGAAAACTCGTATCGGATAACCTCAGCACTTATTTGGTTTACCATGCAAAAACAGGAGCCATCGACCATAACCTGGTGGCCGGTGTGGACTATATCCAGCAGAAGCAACCTGTAGGCGGCGGGCAGTCGCGGGCATACGGCTACCGGAAAACAGACGGTACCATTGCCAATAGCTATAACCCTGCAAATGCAGGAGACTACCTGTTTGAAAACGGCATGCCTGTACCCAATATCCCGCATTTCGATCTGGAAAACCCACAATACAATGTGACTTACGCGCATGAATATATTTTCAACAACAGGACAAGCTACGCGCCTACCAAGTATTACACCTATGGGTTCTACATTCAGGATCAGATCAGCTTCGATAAATTAAAAGTATTGTTGTCGCTCCGACATGAAAACTACCGCGATGTGCTGAACTACGATACCCCGGATGAAAATACGGTTAAGCAGGACAAACTCCTGCCACGTATTGGAGTAGTTTATGCCCTCAATGATAAGGTTAATCTTTACGGTACTTACACTGAGAGTTTCCAGCCACAAACTACCTCATCCCTTTTAGACCCCAACGCCGGTGGTCCGTTTGACCCGTTGTCATCAAACATGATAGAGTTTGGTTCCAAAACCGAGCTTATCAATAAGCGATTAGCAGCTAACATTGCCTTTTACAGGATCGAGCAGAACAACATCCTCGTAAATGCAAATGATGCTACCAACCCTGATCTGCTTGAGCAGAGAGGTCAGGAAGTTTCAAAAGGTATTGAGCTTGACTTAATGGGTACCATTACGCCTAATTTGAGCATAACCGCTAATTACGCCTACAACAGGGCAGAGATCACCAAAAGCGACAATGAAGAAGAGGTAGGAAATATTAAGGAAAATGCCCCCGAACATCAGGGTGGTTTCTGGGCTAAGTACACCATAGATAAAGGTAAACTTAGCGGCCTGGGAATAGCCTTTGGTGGTAACTTTGTAACTGAAAGAGTAACCTTTGACACCTATACTCTGGGACTGATGCTGCCTGGCTATGTGGTGTTTGACGCAGCGCTTTTCTATAAAGTGAACAAATTCAATATTTCAGCCAACCTCAACAATGTTTTTGATAAAACACACTGGGCAGGTGGCTACAGCTACACCCGTTTGTTTCCCGGAGCACCGCGTAATTACCTTTTGAGTGTGGGCTATACCTTTTAAGTCTGTGCAGGAGGTCCATGGTTATAATTAGTTTGAATTTTTAAATTTTGAACCCTTGAGCTTCAAATTAAACAAGAAGTTATTTTTCCGTATCCATAGCTGGATTGGTATTAAGTTAAGCATACTATTTTTTATAGTATGCTTTTCTGGTACCCTGGCCACCTTGAGCCATGAGATGGACTGGCTCTTTATACCTGAAATGAGGGCGATACCCCAGGATAAGCTGGCTTCTAAAAATGAGATCGTACGTAATATTCAGGCGCAATACCCCAATGGCCGCATCCAGTTTTGGAGTGCCACGGAAGAGCCTTATCTCTGTGATATTGTCTACATCATAGATGAAGGTGAACTTACCTATGGCTTTGTTAACCGCTATACCGGCGCTCTTCAAGGGCATGCCAACCTTACCTTCGCACGATTCTTCCGCGACTTGCACTACTACCTGTTTATTCCGTTTCAGATAGGACATTTTACCGTGCTTATTTTCGCTTTTTTGTTACTTATCTCTTTTGTTACCGCCTTGCTGTTTTACAAAAAGTGGTACAAGAAGCTTTTTCAACTGACCATTAACAAGGGGCCGCTGGTATTTTTCCGCAGCCTGCACCGGCTGGTGGGCGTATGGTCGGTGCCTTTCACACTGCTTTTTTCAATTACCGGGATCTGGTATTTTATAGAAAGGGCAAACATCGGAGGCGTATCTGATATCGCCAATACGTCTTCACCGGAAGCTGTAGATACAGTCAGGCTAGCCGAAGGGCAGATTCTCTCTTACAGCGTAAATTATGATAGTGCCATAGCCGTAGCCCAACAGGAAATTCCCAGTCTGGTCATAAAAGACATCTTGCCACCTTCTGCCCCGGGTAAGCCACTTTATGTTAACGGGACAAGTGGGGTGCCGCTGGTTCGGAACCGCGCCAACCGTGTATACCTTGATCCTTTTACCTACGAAGTATTGAAGGTACAGAGGGCAGAGTCACTCAATACAGTTACATGGCTCAATGACATCGCCGACCCACTACATTTTGGCTATTGGGGAGGACTCACTACCAAGATCATATGGTTTGTCTTTGGTCTGGGTATCTCTTCGCTCATACTCACAGGCATCTGGATAAGCCTGAAGCGAAAGATGAAAAGCAAGGCCAAACAAAAAGCTATAAAGATGGGAGGCTGGATCTATGTCAACGGGTTTGTTTACGGAACTTTACTTGTCTTTATGTATTTCATGCTAATTGACAGATACAATGCCTCCGCTATGGCTCTGGCTACCATCACGGCAGGGTGGCTGGCCTTTATTGCTTTAGCCTGGTATATATTTATCCATAAACTTAAGGCTGATTAAGTGCTTTAATATCGTAACCATATAGCCGTATCTCATGATTTAATTTGGCCAAACCGCTATGCATTGTAGCCAAATACGCCTATTTTACAAGGGTATCTAAACTCATATGGGCAATAGATGTTAATAAGGTGATATATGGTTGACCTCGACAAAATCTCAACGCTTCCCCCCGAAGGTGCGGATAAGCAAGATTACAAGCAGCATCTATCTGACCTGCGCGATGAGCTATTTCAGTTGCAGAACAAGCTCTATGCAGATGGGCGCTATAGTGTGCTCATTGTTTTGCAGGGACTGGATACGTCAGGAAAAGACGGGACAATACGCCATTCGTTTAGTGGCATGAACCCTCAGGGAGTGCAGGTAACTTCGTTTAAAAAGCCTTCCGAAGATGAAATGAAGCACGACTTTTTATGGCGAGTCTATCCACATTTTCCGGCAAAAGGCATGATCAGGGTGTTCAACCGGTCGTATTATGAAGATATACTCGTACCTACAGTCCATCAAAGCCTTAGCGATGAAGTGTTGCTGCATCGAGCCAGTTTGATCAATGAACTAGAACATCACCTCAGTGCAAGCAACACATTGATCCTGAAGTATTATCTCCACATATCTCCCGAAGAACAAAAAGAACGTATAGAAGAACGAAAAAGCAAGCCTCACAAACGCTGGAAATACGCCAAAGAAGATGAAAAAATACCACTGCAATGGGATGACTATAAGCAAGCCTACCATACAGTACTAAACAAATGTAACCACATTCCCTGGCATATTATCCCCTCCGACAAACGCTGGTACCGCAACCACACCG
This sequence comes from Fulvivirga kasyanovii, assembly GCF_009711405.1. Classification (GTDB taxonomy): domain Bacteria; phylum Bacteroidota; class Bacteroidia; order Cytophagales; family Cyclobacteriaceae; genus Fulvivirga; species Fulvivirga kasyanovii. Next base: position 4,590 of record NZ_SMLW01000442.1, read on the forward strand.
CTGCCAAAATTTTACTCGATGAATTGAAAAAATTGGATTTGAGGTATCCGGATGTGGAGGAGTAGTGACAGGATTTGATATTTCCCCAAGTCATAACTATGATGATTCTTTTACTTTTCCATTAGCTCGGTTGATAATATGCTCTTTGTACTCTGATAGAAGGAGTTCATGCTGATTAAGAAAATCTTGATCAAGTAAGAGGTGGCTTAGTAATTTGTAAACAGATTTAAGGTTCTCTTTTAGAGAATTGCTGCATTCATTTATCTGTATTTCTTTTAGGATACCAAGGAGTCCATTTTGATAATTATAGAGTTCAGCTATTCCATTGACAGGAATTTTAATTTCAAGCTCGTTTTTTTGCTGATTGTATGAAATCATATTTTAAGGTTTACCGATTTATTACACTAATATACTTATTATCGGTAAATTAACAATCTTTTGTCTTATAATTCGGTAAATAATTACTTTGATTTAGTATTTATGTACCGATATTAATTAATGTAAAAGATGACAAAACTTGGCGAATACTTAAACAAAAGATCAATTAATAAATCGGCAGTATCAAGAAAAACGGGTATCAATAAAAACAGGCTAAGCGAGCTTTCCAATAATCCCTCAACACAGCTCAAGGCCGATGAGCTTTACTTAATCGCATTGGCCATCGAAGCTAATCCATGTGAACTTTTGGAGTTTGTCTGCGGACATTTAGGGTTGGAGGGAGAAGAATAATTTTATTTCCCAGAAGATTCCTTCTCAGAGGACTCTTCGTAATCTTGACAGGGATTTGATATTTCTTCAGGTCATTTCATTAAATGTGCAGTAGAAGGTTCATCCACTACCTTGGATCGTGGGATTCTGAATATTTTCTATGGAGTACTGTAATAGCACCCCGACTCGCTGATAGAAAATTTCAGAATGACGAAAAGTCGGAAACAAGTAGGCCTACCTCGGACTTAGAATATCAACCTTTGTTTATTTCTACTTCCCAGCGGAGGTCCTCTCTTATAGAGCCAAGAATCCGTCGCACTGCGGCATAACCTACGCTAACTCCTGCTTCCCCGACTTGATGATCTCTATCACTTTGAAAATAATGGCTATGCCCAATAGCTCAGCCACAATATGGATCACATCACCAGGCAAAGCGAATATGACCGTTATGAACAGGCAGCCGGCAATTATTTCAAAGATAGCGGCATATTTTGCAACATTGCCCAGAGATTTCTCCAGTCTTTGCAATGCAACACCAAACATTACCCCTGCTGCTCCCAGCAGGATCGAACCGCCTATAAGAATCATCTCACGCTCAACAGATGGGAAAAACACCGAAATAATATCATAGCTAATGATCAGTAAGTTTGCCCCTATAAGGATTAAAGAAACCACCCTGAGTACATAATTGTCAAACAAATTACCAATGGCTATAAACCCACGTTGAAATAAGATGAAAGTCGCCAGAACAGCTATCTTTAGGGCGGTATACCCTAGAAGATTAATTTGTTCATCACCACCCATAAATCTCATAACTTCTGCAGAGCCTTCTATAAAGCTGAGGATCAGGTAAATGATCCCTGCTATCCAGGCTACATTTAGCTGCGTTATCACAAAGTCGGAGGCTTTACTGCCTTCTATGCCCAGAGATGCCAGCTTTTCAATCCAACCAGCCTCATATTCTGAATTTTTCGACTTATTGACTACCTTGTCAAAATCAGAGTCCAATGCAGAAAGAATGGTTTTTATCGTATAGCTTCTGGGGGTTACTTCACCTGTTTCGATACGCTGGATCGTGTGGACACTAATGTTGCATTTTTCTACAAGCTCCTCCTGTGTCCATCCCTTTAACTTACGTAGTTCTGAAATTTTCTTACCTAATTCTGGCTGCTTCATCATAGTTTCATCTAGTTATAAAAACCTCCTGACTATTTCAATCTTTAATTACAAGTTGTTGAGTCCGGGTATCGGGCAAGTAGCTTTCTTTCTTCTTCACTGGGCAGAATACCGTGAAATTCAGGTCTTTTCGATAAGACATTTAATGCGGTATTCATGACTTCCAGGTTCTTTTCGTAAGCATATGTATGAAAGGCTGATGTAGCATTTTCTTTATGGTCAATATCAATATACGATGAGGGAGAATTACACGAAAAGTCGAAGTCAGCCACCTTTAAGGTGCGTACATCCGGATTGTTCCGGGTTTTGTAGTGGATCGTCATGTTTTTTATATCGTACACAATACTCCATAAAGTAATGTACTCATTGCTTACAGCACTCAAAATGTCAAATGAGTAATCAATAACCTCCTGATCTTTAAAATTACTGACCATTAAAGAAGCTTCTGCGAACCTGTCAAATGAACTTACCGTAAACTGATATTCTTCCGGATCGGATAGTGAAGTTAAATAATTGTGGCTCAGATCGTAACGGTCATTGGTTAATACACATACCGGCAGGCTTGACTGCGTGTGGTAAACCATCTTGCCATCGATGTATTCAACCGTTGCTATGTTTCCTTTAGCATCACAAACCATAAAATGAATGGGTACTGCAGGTATTTTGGATATCCTGACCAGTTTGTCGCTTGCCAGCACTTCAGCAACTGTTGCCGCGTTATCAAGCTGATATTGAATCCACTGGAGGTCTGCCAAACCATATCGCTCATCAATTTCCGGATATACCGTATCCTCCATCCACATAATTTCGACTACAAGTCCTTTTTCATTGATGCCACCATAAGGAAACTCCCGCCCCATCTGATTGAAGGTGATGCTGCCATATTTGGAACTCCATTCCAATTGCTTCTCCGAAGGCATGGGAAAGGATAGTTTACGGACATTCCTTTTGTTGATTACTACCTGGCCCACACCAGTGAAAAAGTCAAAATTCTTCCCCATCACCAGATGGTTGGTATCCTTTATACAAAACGTGGTACATGAATATCCCCGGTAAGAAGTAAGCGATAGCAGACAAACTAAAAGAGTGTTTAATAATATCTTTTTCATAGCGTTTATGTTTTTGAACAATTTTACCAGCCCTCTTAAAATTGCCCAAGTATTTACCTTGGAGTTCACCCGTCATTTACCCGCCATTTTATTTATTTCTGCTTTTTTTGATAAATTAAGTACGTTTTGGCTTTTAGGAATAGGTACCCCTTCAGAATAATTTTTGAGCGTATAGAATGGGTTTGATCTTATTATTTTAAACCTTCCCAGAAGAGTGCCTCATGGAAAATCCTTCGTAATCATAATAGAGGATTTGATACTTTCCCATATCATCAAGATTGAAGAGTAGGGCAGATCCGTGATCCCAAGATTAAATAAACAGTCAAAGGATCACCACTGCCGGGATCAGGACTTGAAATATTTATTTTACCAACACATTATCTTAAACAAGCCTTATACTTTCTACGGATCAAACGTTAAACCTGAGGAGTAAATGGATTGGAAAGTAAAACAAGTAAAGTGAAACTTGCCACTGAAAATCAGTAAACCGTGCTTATTGTTATATTATACGAGTTTGTCAACTGCTTTTGCCGATTGCTATTAACAACTCTCTGCCAGCAAAGAGGTGAAAGTGCTAGGGTCTCCCCAGAAATTCTGCTTAATCCCTTTCTACTTTCCCAGCGGATGTCTCTCGAAGAGGACTATGCGACATTTTATCGGTAGGCTGTTTGATATTTCTTGAACTTGTCTTCTTTAATGAATTTTCAAGTTATCCTGACAGGGGCAAAATAAAACCCCGTTTTGGGTATTACTATTTTTACTACACGTCATAGTGAAATACTGTGTAATATAGACAGGTGACCAGTACCAGGAAATCCATTCCATAAACCGGCCACCTGTCCATTTATATTTATTAATCCTGTAGCACCGGCTCCCTTTTTTCAACTTCGGGATAATCATCATCAGCGAGGTCAATCTCACCTTTAACCGAACTGCCCGTTTTCAATCCTATTACGAACCAGCCCAGGGCTATTACGCCGACAGCAAAGATGGTATCACCGATAACCCTCAGCCACCTCAGGGTATCCATGCCCGGCTCCTGCATAAATTCCGCTGAGCGTGCGTACCAGAAACCATATTTTACACTGGCCCAGGTTTGAGCCAACCCGATAGGCAGCACACTGATGAGCACCATCAGCGCGAGGCCTATATTGATAGACCAGAAAGCAAATTTGATCGTACCGTCTTTCCATACATTTTTGGATGCCAAACCTTTCAGCGCGAATAGCATGAGACCTATACCCAGCATACCATAAACACCAAATAGTGCAGTATGCCCGTGTACCGGAGTGGTATTTAAGCCCTGCATGTAGTAAAGTGCAATAGGCGGATTGATCACAAAGCCAAAGATACCCGCACCTACGAGGTTCCAGAAAGCGACGGCAATGAAACAATAGATGGGCCATTTGTAAGCTTTTATCCACTTTGTGGCCCGGCTGATGGTGAGGTTGTGATAGGCCTCAAACCCAATGAGCACCAGAGGCACTACTTCCAAAGCACTAAACGTAGCACCCAGAGCAAGTACTGCCGTGGGCGTACCACTGAAATAAAGGTGGTGAAAAGTACCTATGATACCCCCAAAAAGGAAAATAATTGTAGAAAACAGAACGGTGGCCGTGGCTATGCCTACGCGCAACAGTCCCATGCGCACAAACAGGAATGCAATAACTACAGTGGCAAATACTTCAAAGAAGCCCTCAACCCAAAGGTGGACAACCCACCAGCGCCAGTACTCTGCAATGGCCAGGTTGGTTTGCCTTCCCCACATCAGGCCTGCTCCGTAGAAAAGGGCAATGGCAGCCGATGAAATAAGAAACATGCCCAACAAATGACGGCTCTCCTTCTGCGTCTGAAAGGCAGGCCAGATGCCACGTACCATCAGGAACAGCCAGATAAACAGGCCTGCAAACAGGAAGATCTGCCAGAATCTGCCGAGGTCAACATACTCATATCCCTGGTGACCGAACCAGAAGTTGGTTTCAAAACCAAGCTTTTGCATTACACCATACCACTGCCCGATCATAGACCCGGCTACAATGATCAGGAGGCAGAAAAACAACACATCTACGCCCAGCTTTTGATACTTTGGTTCATGCCCTGATACCGCGGGTGCTATAAACAGGCCTGTAGCCAGCCAGGAAGTCGCTATCCAGAAGATGCCCATTTGTACGTGGTAAGTCCTGGTGAGCGAATAAGGCAGAATGTCGGCCAGCGGGAAGCCGTACATTGCCGTACCCTCTACACCATAATGGGCTGTAGTTGCTCCGAGTATTACCTGGATAACAATAAGCAGCGTCACTACCCAGAAGTATTTGAGTGTGGCTTTCATGGAAGGGGTGGGTTGAAGCCCGAGCAATGGGTCTTTTTTGGGCAGGTTGGCCCTGTCAATCTCATCGTCTTTGTTGGCTGCGTAGTACCATGCCAGCAGGCCTATACCGGCCAGCAGAATGATCACACTAAAACCTGTCCATAAAATAAGCGAACTGGTAGGCTTGTTGCCCACAAGGTCATCAGCAGGCCAGTTATTGGTATAAGTAATCTCCGATCCCGGTCTGTTGGTAACACAAGCCCAGGATGTCCAGAAGAAGAAGGCATTGAGCTTTCTCATTCTTTCAGCGTCTTTGATGGTGTTGGCCGGAATGGCATAATTGTCCCTTAGCTCCTCATAAGCCGGGTCATCCGTGAAAAGCGAGGTGTAGTGCTTGCTGATTTCGGTAATGGCCTCGGCCCTTACCGGAGAAACGGTAAGCTCACCGGTTGTCTTATCATAATTATTGGCACGGATCTGCTTTTGCAATCTTGCTGTGAGCATGGCCTTCCGCTCTTCGTCGAGCTGGTCAAACGGTTTGTTAAAATCCTGCTCCGACCAACTGTTTAGAATAAAAACAGCCTCACGGTGCAGCCAGTCGGCCGACCAGTCCGGAGCTACATAAGCGCCATGCCCCCAGATGGAGCCAATTTCCTGGCCTCCCATAGACTGCCAGACATTCTGACCATCCTTAACGTCCTGTCCTGTAAACAGCAGTGTACCCTCGGTGGTAGTCACATTTTCAGGAACGGGTGGAGCCTCACGGTAGATCTCAACACCGTAGTATCCTAATACGGCAAA
>NZ_SMLW01000638.1 GCF_009711405.1 Fulvivirga kasyanovii
TGAGCAGGCAAATGTAGCGGGTGATATCGCCAGTTTCAATACCGGGAATCAGGGATTTTAGAAAATTACCGGTTAGCGGCTACAAGAGACTTTGAATCAGAATAATTGTGAAATAAAATCGGGAAGGATTGCCTATGTTTGAATGCTTAAACCGATGTTACATGGACCTTCCGATCGCTTTTCCTGAAAACAGCAAATTTCAGAACCTCAAAAAATTCCAGGGCTCACCTGTGCTGTACATGCAGGAGGCTGTAGAAAAGTTTGGAGCTCCGGTAGACCTGAATTTGCCTATGGGTGATTTTGTGGTTACCAACTCACCAAAGCATGCACACAGAATACTGGCCACACATCAGGACAGGTATCAGAAAAGCAAGGGTTACCGGGAGATCGCACGGGTATTGGGCCATGGCCTGCTAACTGCGGATGGTGAGCAGTGGCACCAGCAACGCAAAGCACTTCAACCTTCTTTCCATAAAAATGACCTGAGAAAGTTGCTCCCCTCGGTCTGGAATACCGGAACATCCTTTATTCATGGCCTGCAACCCAACACCACACTCGACCTGAGTGAAGAGATGGGAAGGTTAACACTCAACGTATTGCTCAATTCGCTTATCAACTACCAGGATGAAGTGCTGAAAGAGAAAATGATTGCAGACGTGGTGTTTAGCCAGGAGTTCATAACGAACCGCATCCGCTCACCTTTTAAAGTGCCTGTATGGGTGCCTACAAAGCAAAACAGGCGTTACCATACGATGATGAAGGAGGTCAATGACCTGATCAGAAAGTGTGTCAGGGACAGGCAACAAGCAGGTCAGGATAAGTTTAACGATATTCTTACCGTGCTGATGCAGCACCATGACCCTGACGCTGAGTTCATGAAAATAAGAGATGAGCTGATGACTTTCTTTATTGCAGGACATGAAACCTCTGCATTAGGTCTGGCCTGGGGCTTTCATATGCTGGCACACCACCCTGAGGTACAGCAAAAACTATATGATGAAGTTAAGGGAATAGAAAAACTTGAAGATATTGATCTCATCAATTTTTCTAACACCGAATATCTTCAACTGACTGTTAAAGAGGTTTTACGCAGGCATCCGCCCATCTGGAACATTGTAAGGATGGCCAGGGAGGAGGATGAGCTGGATGGGTACAGGATTGCTAAAGGAAAGCAGGTGATGCTTAACATTTACCTGATCCATAACAATAATGAATATTGGGACGCTCCCGAAAGCTTTAACCCGGAGCGGTTTAAGGCACTGTCTCTGAAAGACAAATTACAATACATGCCTTTCGGGGCCGGTCCGCGATTTTGCATTGGCAACAACTTCGCCATATTTGAAATGATGATCCTTATGCTGCAACTGGTAAAGGCGTTTGAGTTAATTCCTTTAACAGACAAGAATGTAGGCTTTAACCCTTTATTAACGCTCAGGCCTGAGCAGCCTTTGAACGTTCAACTGAAGGCAAGGCAGTAGGCTCATCACCATCCTGTTTATTATTGCTCCGGAAACTGGCCTCTGAGAAATTCGGGGAACTTCTGTATCGATCCCTTCAGTTTCAAAGTATTTTCTTTCCGCTCATTTTCATTCTTAATGTGGTTGTTGTAGCTCATGAAAAGATAATAAGCCAGTACCCTGTTGTAATGATCAAGGTCCTCATCGTCCATCATAGATAACATAGCGCTTACAACCTCTTCCTTATTATTTGATTCTGCCAGGGCACGCCCTACCCTGCCGACACTTCCGTAGTAATGATTCTCCGCAGGGTTTTCCACTCTTAGAGCAATACCAAACATCAGGTCTGTTACATTGATGTTGAGCTCTTCCAGCTCCCTGAGGTAGGTTTTTCTTTGGCTCCAGGCATAGCTGCCATCGGATGCCCTGTCGAAGCGGTCGTTCATGATATCCAGGTGGGCTTTCAGGAATATCTCCCAATGGGTGGTTTCAGCGGATAACATGGCAATATTTACGGCATGCTCTCTCGGTCGGCTGTCCTGACTGCAATAGCCAACCACATGGGTACTTCTCATGTTGTCCAGTAATTTTTCCTGCTTCTTTAAGGATAAACTCTGCCAGTTCCCGGGCATATCAACCCACCCATTCTTTGTATCTTCTTTTAGCTTTAGTGTAGTTGTATCGGTTAAACAATCGGCGTACCCTATCATTTGGGCATATTGAAGTGGAAGGGGCTGGCGCTGCAATGGCCTGGTGACGTAAAATCCCTGGAGAGACTCTTCCCAATAGTCAGATTTTTTGGTGTGTGAGAACAGCCACGGGTTGGAAAGGTCTCCTTTCAGCAACGGTGATTTTTTTTCCATACGGTGGTCGTGGCCATAATGCTCTCCCAGACTGACTTCACTGATTTCGATCACATCTCTTCCCTTATAGTCTTCATACTCAAACTTAACCAATAGCAGATCACTCCTAATGGAAGCTTCAGGGTACTTTTCCTGAAATTCCTCAAATGGAATATTGGCTTTAACATCTTCCCGCGCCTCTCTTACCCTGTCTCCCGAAAGGTGAAAATAGTGGCCTGTAGTTTGGCTTTGGCTGTAAAATGTTTTATTGAGATCGCAGCTTTGGAAGGACAGGTTTAACGAATCGACGATAAACCTGAGCTTGTCCATAGTAGATTCGTTGTAGATCAAGCCATTGGAGTATGTGGTAAACTCCGGTGGCTGGGTATAGGCATGTCCTGAGAATAGAATGATCAGGCATATCAGAGCTGAGTTTTTCATAATAGACTGAAGTTAGTTTAACATTTATTATGATGATGCAGTTTACCACCATAATCCATAAACTCTTAATAGTCACTTAGCTCTGATTGTGATTTTAATATAGCTAACTATAATTTTCCATCAAAATATATTGTACAGGTACATTTTCAGTAAGCCATACGTCGTTGTCTGACCGGTAGAATTCATAGCCATCATTATGCATGGCTTTTGCTTTTATGGTCAGTACTACAGGTTTGCCGTGCCTCTGTCCTACGTTGATAGCAGTTTCTACATCCAGGCTGAGGTGTACATGGTGCCTCGATCCTTTGCTGATCCCGGTTTTAAATATATTTCCGGTATTCTGCCGGGCTGTTCCGTGATAAAGGACCTCTGGTGGTTCAACCGCACAATATCCAAGGTCTACCTGGATAGAGTGCCCCTGGCTGGCCCTGATCCTGGTCCGGTCTTCATTAAACTTAAAGCGCTTTTTGTTATTGTTCTCTACGATCAGGTTCAGCGTTTCCATGTCGATGCGTTTCTGGCGGGCATTCATTTTTTCCAGAAGCTCGTTAACGTCTGCCCACCCTTCCTGGTCAAGTTCAAGCCCGATGGTTTCGGGTTTATGTCTTAGTACCAAACTGATAAATTTGCTCAGCCTGGTATGTTGTTTTTCATCTATCATTTTTGTTAATCTTAATTTGTATTTTGTTTTAAACCTTTCTTATTGGCCAGAGGTTTAAATTTCTGCTTACGAAATTTGGATGGTAGGGTTGGGTGAAGCAGGTTTTTCGAGGTTAATTTCATGATATGCCTAAGGTTAAAGTTATTTTTTATTTAAGGCTAAGGTGCCTGCTTTCTAATCTAGCTTGCAGGTTGGGATAGCAAGCTTTACTAATCCTTAAAGGCTTAGTAAAGCAGGAGTTAACATCGGTTTTCTTTTTAGGAGGGATTCCTGGTATTTTCATTGATTGGCGTTAAAAATAACACTTCCGCGGCATTTCAGCTTACATACCCTTCGACATTATACAGACCTGACTTATGAGGTACTCTTAACCTCGGAACTCATTATTAAGTATGCAGTCAAACGTCTATGCACTGCCATATCCTGGAGGCCCTGAATATTTTCTACGAAGTTTTGTAGTGATATTCAAAGTACAAAACAGAAAATTTCAGGGTGACGGTTAGGATATTTTTTTAATTATTTCGTTCACCTGCTCATACCCCGGTCACGAACGAATTCATCAAACAGTCTCTGTTCCTCTTGCTGCTCTGGTGAAAGGTCGTCTAGGGTTTTATCGCTCATGCCTATGGGTGAGTAAAACTTCCATTTCCAGATTGGGCGGTGCTTGACGAAGATATGTTTTTCAAAAAATTCGTCGTGGATATAAACTCCAAGCCAAAACCTGCCTGCTACCACTGCAAGGGTCAACAAACCGAAGATGAGCAACCGTTTTTTCATAAAACAAGGCGGATACCGGCCTACTCGGCAATGATTACTTCAATATTGTTTTTCTCCAGAAACTCCCTGTCTTCACGCTCTATGTTGCTGTCGGTAATGATTTTGTCTATTTCGCTGAAACCACAGATAAAAGCAAGGCCTGACTTTTTGAATTTTGTGGAATCTGCCACTACGATCACTTCATCGGCTATAGTGATCATAATTTGGTTGAGGTACGCCTCCTCCATGTGGTGGGTGAACACTCCGATTTTGGGCTTAATGGCATCTACGCCCAGAAAGAGCTTATTGCAAAATAGCTGCTTAAAGTTTCTTTCTGCCATTGGCCCTACCAGCGACATGGAGAACTCTTTCAGGTAGCCGCCGGGCATGAAGACATCTATATTATCGTAATTTGACAGGTTGTTGACAATGTCAAGGGCATTGCTGATCACAGTAAGCTTTGAGAAGCCACCGAGGTTGTTGGAGATCTCGAAGGTGGTAGTGCCTGAGTCGAGTATAATGCTGTCTTCTTCCTGTATCAGTGAAGCCGCCTTTTTGCCAATGAGGCGTTTGAGGTCAAGGTTTATCTTCTTTTTTTCAGTTACCGTAAGGGTAATGTTGCTGGTTTTGAAAGCACCGCCATGTGCCCGCACAAGGAGCTTGTTCTGCTCCAGCCTGTCCAGGTCATTACGTATGGTAACTTCACTTACGCCGAGAGATTCACTCAGATCATTTACATTGACCTGTCCCTTCTCATCCAGAAGTTCTAGTATTTTCGATCTTCTTTCTGCCGTCTTTTTTGTTGCTCCTGTTTTGTCTTTCATGTTAAAACATAAATATAGAGGAATTTTAAGTAACCTTTGGCCATGCTCCTGCGCAATATACCATTAGTGTGAAAAAACAAAAAGAGCTGACCACGAAAGCCGGCTCTTTTTAATCTAAACAAACCTTAAACTATTTACTTGATCAGTACATTGGTAGTACCTGCTCCCTGCAGGGAAATGTCTACCGGTGCATTGGTCTTCCATCTGCCTCCGGTAAAATCGGGTACATCTATTGACATCGCCCTATTGGCTACAGATTTCTCACTCAGAAGGCCCACGACACTCCATAAGGCCGCATCATAAACATCCTGATCGAGGGCCAGGCCATTTCTGAGGCAATCTATCAGTCTCCAGTCCATGATGAAGTCCATACCTCCGTGCCCGCCTACCTTTTTGGCCAGGTCTCCCACCTTCTTCACAATTTCCGGCGTATACTCTTTCTCCAGTGCATTAAACTCTTTTTCATTAAGCCAGCTATGCCCCTTGGCAACTTTCTCCGGGCCGGGCCATTTTCTGGCAAACCCTTCCGTGCCGCTTACCAGATGGATCCTGGAATATGGGCGTGGTGAGCTCACATCATGCTGGATCATCATACTTCTCCCCTTTTTGGTCTTGATCATGGTGGTATTCATATTGCCCCGGAACTTATTCTGGGCAAATTCCGAGTATGTGCTATCTGTTTGGGCCAGTTCCGCAGCTCTTTGATGCATGGTAAAATCATTACTGGAGAGTGATGTCAGGTAATCCATCTGGTCGCCGCGGTTGATGTTCATGATCTGACAAATGGGTCCCAGTCCATGGGTAGGGTACAGATTACCGTCCCTGTAGGCATTTTCTTTCAGTCTCCACATGCTCTCATAGTAGGTCTTGCTGAAATTAAGGTCTACCAGGTTGTGAATGTAAGCTCCTTCGCCATGAATGATCTCTCCAAAGTAGCCTTGACGAGCCATATTCAATGTAAGTAATTCAAAGAAATCATAGCAGCAGTTTTCCAGCATCATGCAGTGTTTCCGCGTTTTCTCCGAGGTTTCCACCAACTGCCAGCATTCTTCCATGGTCTGGGCGGCAGGTACTTCCACGGCCACATGTTTACCGGCTTCCATGGCATAGACAGCCATCGGTGTGTGCCACTCCCATGGGGTAACTATATATACAAGATCGATATCATCACGATCTACCAATTCCTTCCAGGAGTAAGCCTTTCCGTAGTAGAGATCAGGGTTATGCTTGGTGCCCTTGAGCATCTGCTTTGTTTTCTCAGTTGCCTCCTGCCTCAGGTCGCAGAGGGCTTTGATCTCCACGCCTTCTATGTAGCTCATCCTTTTAACTGCTCCCGGCCCACGGTTGCCCAGGCCGATGAACCCGATCCTTACCTTATCCATTTTAGGGGCGGCAAAACCGGACATATTGAAACGTTCTCCCGAGCTTACGGTTTTCATAAGGGTGTTATCCTGCTTATCAAAGGCCATTAACCGGGTTCCCACAAAGCCAAGACCAGCCATAGAGGTAAGCTTGAGAAAGTTTCTTCTGCTATCTTTCATTTCTTAATGTGTTTTAAGTTTTGTAATGGTCACCCTGAAATCATTTCGTGGTAACTTTATCTAATGGGTTAAAAATGTCTTTTTCAAAACCGTATGTGTTTACGGCATTATCTCTGAATATTTTACTCAGCACCTCCTGAGGCAGGGCAAGCCCCCTAAATTCGCCTTCAAATTCCGGTGCCGTGAGTATCTTATCAGTGGCAAAGAAATCCCAATGCCTCTGCCACAGGTCGCTAAATCTGTCGTTCAATTCCTTGTCTGATAGTGTGCCGTCATCAATTACGTCCGTTCCATAAATGACGCGATCCTGATAGCGCATGAAAAAATCGCGCACTTTCTGATGATCATCCCTTGCCTGCAACTGCACATGGCATACACGCTCAGCAAGGTCGGTCATGGTGTTGGGGAACCTGTCCAGCAGGCCGGCCACTTCGTGCAGGTCCCATTCCATACTGAAAAGATGGAGACCGACGAATTTTAGCTCTTTATGCTTTTCAAGTACATTATTCCGGGCTTGCATCTGCTCTTCATACGAAGGGTACTCCGGATGAAGGTGCATATGGTATTCGGGATGCTGCTCAAAATATTGCCTGTCGGAGTTTACAGTCATTTTATCCAGTGGCAGCCAGCAGTTGCGTGGCTCACCCTGATGACCGATCAGTAATATATTTTTTTCAATCAAAAATTTATAAATGGGATCAAACCGCTCGTCATCCATCATTACAAAACGACCCTTTTCGTCTCTAAGCGCCTTGTCCATGCCGATGTTCTTCCACATTTTAACACCAACAGCTCCCTTGCTGATGCCATTATTGATCTGTCTCAGGACGTGGACAAGCCACTTATCCGTATTCCAGTACCGGTTGTCGAAACTGGTAATGTGGAGTACCCTGCCAGGATAAAGCGCCTGAAGCTCAAGGACAATCTGCTCCTGTTGTTCGAGGCTCTCAAAATCCGGAATGTCTGTATTGATAGATAAAAAAGCAGCATTGTGCCGGAGCGCCAGCTCCATCTTGGCCCTGGAGGTGGTATTCAAATGTACATGGGCATCAATGAACGATTTCAACATCCGACGAATTTTTCATGATCTTCAATTTACCTTTTACCAGCTCAGTGATCTGGCCGGTGGCCTTAGGGAATACTTTCCTAAGGTCTATCTCTGCATTGCCAGCCAACTCCATTTGCAGGGTTTGCATAAATATATTTTTGATTTCCGTGGCCAGGTTCACTTTACATATGCCATTAGAAATAGCTTTTTGGAGCTGATCTTCCGGCACACCTGAACCTCCGTGCAAAACAAGGGTTGCCGGTGTGACTTTCGCAATATTGGCGAGTAATTCTATATCAAGCTCCGGTCTTTTTTTATAAAATCCGTGTGCTGTACCAATCGCAACGGCCAAGGCATCCACTCCGGTAGCTTCCACAAACTGCTTTGCCTCGGCAGGCTGTGTAAAGCCCTGCCTGGCATGCGACTGCCCAAGTTTGGCTACGTAGCCCAGCTCAGCCTCCACATGAGCCCCATATTGCTCTGCCCTTTTCACCACTTCTCTGGTGATCTTTATATTTTCTTCGAATGGCAACTCACTACCATCGATCATTACGGAATCAAAGCCGGCATCGAGGCACCGCTGCGCCAGATCCACAGAACCCCCATGATCCAGATGCAGCCACCCTTCTACCCCAAACTGCCTGAGGCCGGCTCTTCCAAGCTTAACTGCGGTGTCAAGCCCCATATACTCAATTGAACTTTGTGTAAGTTGTAAAATCAAGGGTTCATTTAACTCCTGAGCAGCCTTAAGCACACCGTGAAGTGTCTCCAGGTTATAGAAATTGGTAGCCAATAAACCCCGTTTCTGTTTGGTAAAAAGCTGTAGCTTTTCTTTTATTTTCATCTTACTGCTATTTTGAACCATTTTTTAATATTGCCTGCATTCTCTCCTCAAGTGTAGCCCTGTCAGCAAAAGCCCCGGTACCGCCGGCGGCAGTAGTATTCAAAGCCCCCGCGAGGTTGCCATGTTTCAGGCAATCAGCCAGTGTGGCTCCTTTGAGGCAGTGATGTATAAAACCTGCGTTGAACGAATCTCCTGCCCCTATGGCATCTACAAACTGAGCGATTTTAAAGGCAGGCATTTCCGTACGTTGGTCGCCGCGAATACCTATGCTCCCCTTCTCCCCCAACTTCAAAGCAATGGTGTTGGCATGTGGCATGATCTGTCTCAATGCCTCCTCTGCATTATGGCTACCGGTCAGGGCCAGTAATTCCGCCTCATTAGGAAGAAAAATATCCACATAGGGCAGACAGGCCTGATGATCAAATTCCCATGTACCGGCCGGATCCCATTGCAGATCGAGAGAGGTAGTTACTCCACATGATTTGGCTTTTTTGAAAAGCTCAACGATATCATTCCTGAGCTTCTTCTGAATAAAGAAATTGGAAAGGTGCAGGTGTCTGAATTCATGTAAATTATCCCAAGGAATATCTTCCAGACCCAAGGCCTCCATAGCACCGCAAAAGGTAACATTGGCCCTGTCCTGATCGTAGTTCATCACTACGGTAGCCCCTGTTTTATGATTGGGCGACCTGGTGATCCTGGTGGTATCCACTCCCCTGCCCTGCAACTCCCCAAGGATGTAATCACCAAAATAATCACTCCCCAATTTGCCACAGAAGCTCGTACCAGCACCTAATGCGGCTATATTAGAAGCCATGATAGCCGATGAACTCCCCAGGGTCAGCGTCATATCATGGGCCAGTATCTCCTTTCCGATTTCAGGAACGGAAGGCATGCCGCTCATAATGAGGTCAACATTCAACTCTCCGACTACAAGAATATCCTTAGCTGCCATAAGCCATTACTTTTACTTTCACGTTTGGTAACAGAGATTCCACATCATCTATTTTCAACTGGCCGATGCCCTCAAAAAGGCAGTTGGCCGCGCCGCAGGCTACTGCATACCGCGCAATATCTTCCAATTCAAAGCCTTTGTGCACTGCATAGGCCATACCCGCCGTGAGGCAATCGCCACTACCCACGGTACTGATCACATGCTCAATATCAACATTCGCATGGACTACCTGATCATTATAGCTCAGCCATAGTCCATCAGCTCCTTTGGTAATGGCTACCAGCTCTACATGACGACTAAGCATAGCCAGAGCATTTTCAATATTACCAGCACCCAGAGCAAGGGCTTCGGTCTCGTTCAAGTGTATTCCGAAAAACCGCTGCTTTATAATAGGGGTAAGCTGAGCGCCGGAGCAATCCACTATAATTTTCTTCCCGGCACTTTCCGCCAGTTCGATGATCCCGGCACAGGCATTGGCGGGTGCTCCTTGAGGCCATGAGCCCGAAATACAAATGAGGTCGCTCTGAGGAAATTGATGATAGCAAACGTCCCTGAAACGGGCATAGCTGCTTTGTGAGAGTTCCGGTCCGGGTTCAAGAAGCTCCGTGTTGTTAAACCGGTCGTCCTGACTCCTGAAAGTATAGCACTTGCGGCTGGTACCTGACACGGTAATCCCTCCACAGGCTATTCCGGTCTCTTCGCACTTCTGCCTGATCCAACTCCCGCTATAACCGGCCCAGATCCCCAGCAAATTGGCATCTACTCCAAGCTCCTTCAGTGCCATGGCCACGTGAGTTCCTTTGCCTCCGGGGTACTCCTGCAATTTACCGATACGGTTTACCTGTCCGGATTCCAGTTGCTCCAGCCAGGCATAAGTATCAATAGAAGGATTCGGGCAAATACTCAATATCATTATTTCCCTTTTTTGTAAATGTTAACTCCTTTCACTACCCTGCTTATCGCTCCGGTAACGGATGGATTATCAGGGTCGAGGCCGAGGCTTAGTGATTTGTAATACCCCAGTAGCTGACCAACCAGCGTAACGGGAATAATCTGAAACTGATCTTCCTGATCTGTATTGAGCGATATCCATACTGAATTCGGGATCTCAGGATCTGACAAACCACCTACTGAAATTGACCTGATTTGCCTCGGGTCTTCCGCAATGTTTGCTGCAAGGTCCTTTTCGTATTTTAAAACATGGTCGCTGCCCGAAAATAGGTATACCATGAGTGTTTTATGATTGACCACAGCCCTTGGCCCGTGCCTGAACGCCAGGAAAGAGTCGTGTTTGCATATGACCTGACCGTCGGTGAGTTCCTGTAGCTTAAGGCTGCACTCTCTGGCTATCCCCAGCATTTCACCCGACCCCAGAAATACTGCACGCTCGAAGTCATCCGCGATGATACCTTCAAGAATGCTCTTATACTCAAAAATATATTTTGCCTGCTCAACCATTTTATCCAGTATGAGCTTCATTTTATCAAGGTTCTCCATATCTGCAATCAGCAGGATCGTTAACAGCATTGATGTAAAGCTGCCTGTCATGGCGAGGCTTTTATCATTGGTTTCTTCCGGAAGCACAAGGCTCAGGGTCTTGCCATTGGAGTACCCTGCCAACCGGCCATCTTTATTGCAGGTAATGATAAGATGGTAGACATTTTTATAATATTCATCAGCCAGAGTAACGGCTTCCATGCTCTCAGGACTATTGCCTGAGCGGGCAAATGAAACCAACAGCACCGGGGTACCATTAGTAAATAATACGTCAGGATGTGTTACAATATCAGTAGTTGGAACTGCTATGGTGGTCCTCCGCGTACTTTTCGCCACTATACTTTTTGCAGCTTCTCCTAAAAAAGCCGAAGAACCCGCTCCTGAAAGCACAATCCGGAGATCAGGATTTGACAATACCGGCAAAAGGAAATCTGTTATCTCTTGTCTCTTACCCTCAATAAAACCAAAAACTTTTCTCCATACACGGGGCTGGTTGAAAATTTCGTTTCCCGTGTTGATATCTATCTTTTTATTATTAACCGTGTCTATGGACATATTCTAATGATTCAAAGTATGTATCCGATCGAATTATTTCCAACAAGCGAGAATCTTCAGCCAATCCATAACCGATCGATGTTTCAAATAAAAAGAAATAAAACGAAATACAAAAAAGTTTCGTTATATTTATTTTTTATTACTTTTACGACAAACTAACAAAACAACGAAAGATTGAAAGCTACTTAAGCTTATGTTTATCATTGCATTGCATTAAAAATTCAAACCTGTATGATATCACTTTCCACACTTGATTATATATTATTAGGCAGTTTTTTCAGCATCACCCTTGTCATAGGCATACTGGTAGCAAGAAAATCAGGAAAAAGCTCATCAGACTATTTTCTTTCAGGGAAAACGATGCCGTGGTGGCTTTTAGGCCTGTCTATGGTCGCCACCACCTTTTCTACCGACACACCCAACCTTGTTACTGACATTGTGAGAAATAATGGCGTATCCGGCAATTGGGTCTGGTGGGCTTTTCTACTTACGGGACTGCTTACCGTTTTTATTTATGCCAGATTGTGGAGAAAATCGAATGTAACCACTGACATTGAGTTTTACGAATTGCGCTACGGCGGCAAACCTGCCCGGTTTCTGCGCGGCTTCAGATCTGTTTACCTGGGGGTGATCTTCAATATTTTAGCCATGTCGGCAGTTACGTTGGCTGCCATTAAAATTGGCCAGATCATGCTGGACCTGAGCCCTTTGCAAACGGTAGGTATTGCAGGGCTCGTGACCGTTATTTTCAGTGCTGCAGGTGGTTTTAAAGGTGTTGTATATACAGATTTTTTGTTATTCTTTGTCGCGATGGCAGGGAGCATTGGTGCTGCTTACTACTGTGTAAATTTACCGGAGGTAGGCGGCATCAGCCCCTTGCTTAATCATGAAAATGTAGCCGGCAAACTCAATATACTACCTGACCTGAGTGACACAAATGCTTTAATAACGCTACTAATCATTCCTCTTGCCGTGCAATGGTGGAGTGCCTGGTATCCGGGAGCTGAGCCGGGAGGTGGCGGCTATATTGCACAACGGATGCTGGCCGCAAAAAATGAGAACCATGCGGTGGGCGCAACCTTTTTCTTCAACATATTACATTATGCCCTGCGTCCATGGCCCTGGATACTGGTTGCACTGGCCTCCCTGGTCCTTTATCCGGATATTGCCAGCATACAACAGGCTTTCCCCAACATCAGCCCAGACAAACTGGGCCATGACCTGGCCTACCCCGCCATGCTGACCAAGCTACCCAATGGCCTGCTCGGACTTGTACTTACTTCATTGATAGCCGCATACATGTCTACCATCTCCACCCACCTCAATTGGGGCTCTTCTTACATCGTCAATGACTTTTACCTGCAATTCATCGATAAGGAAGCCTCGCAAAAAAGGCTGGTAGCCGTTGGAAGGGTTTCAACTATATTACTGATGGTTGTAAGTGCAGCATTAGCACTGGTTTTAAACAATGCATTGCAACTCTTCAACATCATACTGATGTTTGGGGCCGGCACCGGCCTGATCTTTATTCTACGCTGGTTTTGGTGGCGGATCAACGCCTGGAGTGAGATTATCGCTATGTTCTCATCAGGCCTTATTTCAATCTTAATTAATTTCACTTCGCTTGGAACACAACTATTTGGCGGCACATCAGCCGCCGGAGAGCCAATAAATGGCCTTATGCCTGACTGGGCTGCTTATCCGGTAGTGGTATTGTTCACAACGGCCGCATGGCTGATCACCACACTAGCAACCCGGCCTGAAACTGATCAGACTTTATTCAGCTTCTATAAAAAGGTACAGCCGGGAGGCCCGGGATGGAAAAAGATTGTCTCCCACGCGGAGACATCAGGGCACCGCATTAGCTCTTCTGATCAATCATGGAGTGTCCCGTCGGGTATTATTGCCATGCTTTTGGGCTGCCTGATCGTTTATGGCGCGCTGTTCGCCACGGGCTATTGGATCTATGGGATGCATACCAAAGCCATGATACTTAGCAGTGTGGTCGTTTTTGGCGCGTATCTGCTTTGGAGGGTTTGGAGTAGGATCAAGGAGCGGGTGTTTTAGGGCAGAGATTTCATTGTGACCAGGAGAGTGCAGGCAAGTCGTAGAGTCCTCTTCGAGAGACTCTACCCGGAAATCAGTGTTTTGGGATGGTTAGGCTGGCGGAAAACACCCTCCGGTCTACGACCATCTCCCTCGAGGGAGGAGTTGTGTAGTGCAAGGATTTTGCTTGGTAGAACAAAGGAAAGTTTTGTTTAAGAATATAGAGGCGTCAGACCGGTGACATGTCTTATTAGAGATCAAAAAAGAATAACTTTCTGATATTGCAATTAATCCCCAAAAACCCGTCAAAGCCTGTCGAAACACACGTCATTTGCATAATGTCAGAGGTATGCAAAACTAAAATATTGTGCATCCGAATGCCGTAGATCCCTCTACGAGAGACTCTACTGGGACGTTAGAAGAAGAAATGGTTAGCGCGACGGAGAACAAGGGAGTTTTGCTGAAGATATAGAAATGTTAAATCGGGCGACATTTCTCGTCGAGTAGTCAAGGAACAACTCTCAGATGTTGTGATTTATTCTCCAAATACTCTTCGAATACCCTCGAAACGCCGTGTCTTCCTGAAATTTTCTTTTGCGCACTCAAAAATCACCACCGGACTTCATAGAAAATATTCAGTATCTCCCCGATCGGGGCAGTGCCCGAACTCTGGACTGCACACTTAATCAGGGTATCCCGGATTCTTACCCGACTACCATCGGGGTGCGTCCGGGATGACTTGAGTGGGATTGCATTGGAACATCCATACCTCTGGCTTAGTTTATAGCACCAAAGCAAAGCACAACTTTCTTTACTTTCGAATTTGAATAAAGAAATAAAACGAAAGAAAAAAAGTTTCATTATTTTTTATTAATTCATATTATTTCTATATTGTCGAAAGATTAAGAAAGAATTAAGCGTTTTTAAGGTCTTGATTTTCAATAAAAAGCAACGAAATAAAAGATTTAAGAAGACAATTACTTTCATAGTCTTTAAAAGGAAAACTTAAAACAACCGATTAATCTTTTAACCCATTTGATTATGAGAAAATTAACGCTCATGCTACTTTGCTTTTCTATATTCTCTGCTTCTTATGCTCAGGAGCAAAGGGTATCAGGAAAGGTACTGGATGCAGAAACAGGCACTTCCATGCCGGGAGTCAGCGTACTGGTGAAAAACACTACACGGGGTGTAGTTACTGATGTTGACGGCCAGTACACTATCAATGTAGACCCCTCTTCTACATTGATATTCAGTTTTATAGGATATGAAACATTAGAAACGCAGGTGGGCAACCGCACCTCGCTGGATGTTACTTTAACGCCTTCTATCTCTGAGTTACAGGAAATAGTGGTGGTAGCTTACGGCAATAAAAAGAAAGCCGATGTGACTTCATCGGTCACTAGCATTGATGGCGGAGAGCTCACTGATGTGACTTCCCCGGATGTATCGACTATGCTACAGGGAAAAGCTGCGGGTGTACAGGTAGTTACAGGATCAGGGCAGCCCGGATCCATGCCGGTGATCCGTATCCGGGGTATAGCCTCACTCAATGGCAATGTTGACCCGCTATGGGTTGTTGATGGTGCTATTTATCATGGCACGCCTAACCTCAACCCTAATGAAATACAATCCATCTCGGTACTCAAGGACGCTTCGGCAACAGCACTCTATGGCTCACGAGGTGCCAACGGTGTGATAGTAGTCACCACTACCCAGGCGGAAACAGGAAAAAGCAAGCTGTCGCTTTCTACTCGGACAGGTTACAGCTATTTCAATCAGGGCAACTTTGAGGTCATGAATTCTGCCCAGCTTTATGATTACTATGGCCAGTTTGCCAATCCTTCAAGCATACCCACCGAAATCACTGATGACGTGCTAAAAACTGATTTCAACTGGATCGAAAATGGCACACAAACCGGTGTGGTGCAAGACCATACGCTGGCTTTTTCAGCAGGAACAGACAAATCAAAAACTTTCATATCCCTGGGTTATTATGACGAAACCGGTACGGTGAAGGGGTATGAGTATGACCGGCTGAGCTTCAGGCTAAATCACGACTATAACGTGAGTGAGCGCCTGACTCTTAAACCCAAGATCGCTGCAAACTATAGCAAAAGGGACAACAAACAGCATTCTTTATATCAAATGTATACTAACCTGCCCTGGGATGCTGCCTATGAAGAAGACGGCACCATTATCAACCCTCAGGACCAGGGTGTGACCTGGTATGGCCGCGACAGGAGTAATTACCTCTACGACCTGCAATGGAACTATTCGGAAGGTACTTCATTCAATCTGTTTTCCAACTTTGACGTCGAGTTTGACATCTTGCAGAACCTGACCTTCATCTCTACCAATAACATCACGCTTTATGGCAGTGACAGCAAGTCATACACTGATCCGGCTTCTAATTCCGGCGAGGCCAATAACGGAGAGCTTTACACTTACTCAGCCAAACGGATCACAAGGTTCACCAACCAGATGCTCAGGTATTCCAAATCATTTGGATCACACAATCTCAATGCCCTGGTAGCTTATGAGTACAACGACTATGTGTTTGAAGATCTGGGGGCGACAGGCTATGGCATTATTTCAGGCACGGAAATTCTCAATAATGCCGCCAAGCCTGCCGATGTCAACGGGTTTAAGAATGATTATGCCCTGCAATCATTCCTGTTCAATACGGATTACTCGTATGACAACCGTTACCTCGCCCAGTTTTCCATCAGAAGGGATGGAGCCTCAAACTTTGGAAGAAACAACCAATATGGTACCTTTTATTCTTTCAGCGCCGGCTGGAACATCCACAACGAGGCATTTTTTGATGTAGCAGCGATCAACTCCCTGAAGTTGAGAGGAAGTTATGGTGCGGTAGGAAACCGGCCAAGCTCTCTCTACCCGCAATATGACTTGTACAACCTCAGCAACACCTACAATGGTGCGCCTGTAACCACTCCTTCGCAGTTGGGCAACGATGACCTGTCATGGGAAAAGTCGTACCAGACGAATATCGGTATCGATGCTTTCCTTTTCGAAAGGGTTAATTTCTCGGTAGAGTATTACAACAAAAACACTTCTGACCTGCTCTATTTCGTCACTTTACCTTCCGCTTCCGGTTACACGGGTTATTGGGAAAATATTGGTGGCGTGAAGAATACGGGTATCGAAACCATGGCATCGGTGGATATTTTTAAAGATGGCGACTTTACCTGGAACGTAGGATTCAATATCGGCTCTAACAACAATGAGATCACGGAGCTATATGAGGACCAGGAAATAGACCGGGGAAGGAATGTTTCCCGTGTTGGTGAGGATTTCAACTCATGGTTTTTAAACAAATGGCTCGGTGTAGACCCTGAAACCGGGGCTCCTTTGTGGGAGGTAGTAGACCCTGAAACCGGCGAAGTTTCTGAAACTACGGACTGGAACGAAGCTACAAAGCAAATTGTAGGCACTTCTTCTCCTGACTTCTACGGAGGTTTCAATACCAGACTGGGCTACAAAGGCCTTACCCTGTCGGCAAACTTTGCTTTCTCGAAAGGTGGCAAGATCTACAATGCCAGCCGCGAGCTCTATGACTCTGACGGCGCTTACCCTACATACAACCAGCAGGTGCTTGCCGATGACTGGAGCCGCTGGGAAAAGCCGGGCGACCAGGCCACTCACCCTCAGGCTTTCTATGGTGGCAACAACTTGTCGAACAAAACCTCTTCCCGGTACCTGGAAGATGGCAGCTTCCTGAGAATGAGAAATATCCGCCTGGGCTATACACTGCCCACCGGACTGATCAGCAAGCTTAAAATGAGCACGGCGGAAATCTATGTATCTGGCGACAACCTGCTGACTTTCACCAAATTCACTGGCATGGACCCGGAGGTGGGTATTGAAGGAGTTTACTCTAACCTGTACCCTGTATCACGACGTGTAGCTGTCGGCCTGAACATTTCATTCTAATCCAAAACATGAACAAGATGAAAAAATTATCTCTACTCATATTACTTTCTTCCATCTTCGTGGCTTGTGAGCTTGAACGGTTTCCGTACGACTCCGTAGCCTCGGAAGAGTTATTTGAAAACGAAGGCGGCCTGGAGTCAGCAACTTTGGGCACTTATGCCATTCTTAAGGGTGATGCTGATGGCAATGGTTTCGCGCCTCAATTATTCAGGCTCAGTGAATATCCGGGAGACAATGTGTCTTTAAGCGGAAACACGACCGACCCGCTCTTCTATTCTTATAACTATCAGAATATAACCACTAACAACCGGTCAAACAACATGTGGACGGCGGCATATCAGGCAGTAGTGGGCTGCAATAAAGTGATAGAGCTGGCGCAGGAAGGTGAATCTCCGGAAAGAGACCAATTGATCGGTGAAAATTATTATCTCCGTGCCCTTATTTATTTTCAGATGGTCAACATTTACGGAAGGCCGTACAGCCAGGGTACTGAAAACCTTGGAGTGCCCTTAAAACTAACTTCTGAAATTGATGATTTGCCTGACAGGCATACTGTAGGCCAGGTATACGAACAGATCGTAAAAGACCTGCTAAAAGCTGAGGTGCTGATGACTATACCCAAAACCAATGCATATGCTACCAAAGAGGCTGCCCAGGCACTGCTTTCAAGGGTGTTTCTTTACATGGAGGATAACCAAAGGGCAATCGACTATGCAGATAAGGTAATTGCTTCAGGGAATTACAGCCTGATCCCTAATTCGAACCTGGAAGATTACTTTAAACTGGCACCAGAGGATAACTCTGAAACCATATTCTGCTTCAGGTACCAGGAAGAGTCGGACTACAACCATGGCTGGTATACGGTGGGTTCTCTTTTTGCCAACATCAAAGGTACGGGTTGGGGAGAAATGTACGCCTCAAGCACTTACCTCGACCTGATCAACAGGCACCCGGAAGACGCCCGGAAAGGGTTTATTGATCCACAGTACATCCTGGATGACAATGGGGATAAGATACCCGTCGTTTACTGGGTTGATGCGGATTATAAATATCAGTTCAGGCTTACTTTTGAAGACGGCGGCTCAACATTCTTTACAGATAATAATGTCGATTACGAAGTGCAGTCTGAAGAGGTCAATGGGCGCACGCTTCATTTCTACATCAATGCTTCTGCGGAAAAAGTATACGTCACCAAAGGCTATGACCTGTATAAGCGTAATGGTTTTCCTAAGTTCTACGTTCTCAAAACTTCGCTCCAGGAGGATGTGGCCCAGCTTTGGTCCCCGGTAGTTTCTAGGCTTGGGGAGATGTACCTGAACAAAGCTGAGGCTTATGCTAAAATGGGTGATGATGCCCTGGCTCTTGAAAATATCAACATCATCAGGGAAAGGGCCGGTATACCTGCATACAATGGCGTAGGTGAACTTCCGGCCGGCACTACTGTGCTGGATGCTGTACTGGAAGAGCGCAGGCTTGAACTGGCTTTTGAAGGCCATAGAAAATTCGATGTTTTCAGAAACAACAGAACGATGAACAGAAGTTATCCGGGTTCTCACCTGAACGGAAGCAATCCGTACTACCAGGTATTGCCCACCGATGATCGTGTAATAGAGTACATCCCTGAAAGCCAGATCATCGTACAGCCTACGCTGAAACAGAATGATTAAAATAAACCATTTATAAATTTCAACCACCGGGGTTGCCTGACTGACATTTCTATCACTTGATAAGAAAGATCAGTCGGGCAACCTTCACAAACCTATTTACCATGAACACCTTTAAACCAACATCTTGCTTTATGGCATTTATTATTTCACTTTTTCTGTTCTTTTCCTGCTCACCGGACAGCGACACTCCTGTACCTGATACTGAGGAAGAAAGCGCACAAAACAACAAGCCGCTGGCGTTGAACATCAGCATACCTCCGGGAGGCAATAGCTGGGTCGTCAATGATATTGAAGAAAACAGCTCCATCATCTCTGATGCGGGAATCCATAACTGGACAAACGAGGCCAACATCATCCGAACTTATTTTAAAGTTTATGCTACTGGTATTTTGAATGTGGGGTTAAATGCCAAGGCTCCAACAGGGGCTTCTACATTAAAAGTAACGATAGGAAGCCAGTCCAGGGAAATTACCATCAGCAATACCAACTACAAAAACATTGAGGTCGGCACATTTGACATCGCTGAAACCGGGTATCACTATATTGAAATTGAGTGCACCAGCAAATCATCCAACTATATAGCTGATATTAATGATGTCCTGATCGGCGGGCCTGCCACTTCATCGGATGTAACTTATGTTAAGGATGAATTCTATTGGGGACGGAGAGGCCCATCTGTTCATCTGAGCTATCAACTGCCTCAGGGCAAGGATATTTTGTGGTTTTATAATGAGATCACCGTACCCCAGGGGCAGGATGTTATCGGCTCCTATTTCATGGCCAATGGCTTCGGACAGGGATATTTCGGCATGCAGGTAAACTCTGAAACTGAAAGACGCGTACTGTTTTCAGTTTGGAGTCCGTACGACACGCAAAACCCGGATGAAATACCGGAAGATTATAAAATCATACTGCTGGGCAGCGGTGAGGGTGTTACTATCGGTGAGTTCGGCAACGAAGGCTCCGGCGGACAAAGCTATAAGGTATTTGACTGGCAGGCCGGAACCAAGTACAAATTCCTGCTCAAAGGTGAGCCTGCACCAAATAATTCTACTGATTACACTGCCTATTTCTATGCTCCCGAAACCGGGGAATGGAAACTGATCGCCAGCTTTAGAAGGCCATATACAAGCACTTACCTGACCAATTTCCATTCGTTTCTGGAAAATTTTAACACCACAACGGGCTTCATTTCCCGCAAGGGCGAGTATACTAACCAGTGGGTGTATGACACCGGCGGTCAATGGCATGAGCTGACCCAGGCTAGATTTACTGCCGATGCCACCGCTCGTAAGGGCAACAGGCTCGATTATGCCGGAGGCGCCAGTGGCAATACGTTCTTTATGAAGAATTGTGGCTTTTTCAGCGACAATACCACCATAGACACGAACCACAGCAGAACTGGCAATGGTTCAGCTCCCAATATAGACTTTTCACAACTGGAGGTGCCTTCTTTGCCGGAAGAGCCTGTCTATCTTGATAAGGCTGCCTGGAGTGTGATTGATTTCAGCTCTGAGGCTACCAGCGGCGAAGGTTCCAACGGTTTGGCTTCTTTAGTGCTTGATGATGATGCGGCCACTTACTGGCATAGCTGCTGGTCTGGCTGCGATCAGACTTACTCCTACCCACATCACATCACTATTGATCTGGGCAGCTCTTCTACGGTTGATGGCATTCATTTCATACAGCGTGATGGCTCGCGAAAGGTAAAGGACATTGAAATTTTAGTAAGTGCCGATAACAGCAACTGGCAAAGCCTGGGCGATTATGTTTTGGCCGAAACTGCTGCTTCCCAGCATATTGACCTGCCGCAGAGTGCGACTTTCAGGTATTTGAAGGTAGTGATGAAATCGGCCCATGACGGTGCTGGTTTTGCTGCTATGGCGGAGATTGGTGGGTATGTCAGGAATTGATTGTATCGTCTTTGTGATGGGTACGACTGGTGGATGGTGGCTGGGCTGTCTCTGTTTTGAGGTTACTATTTCTGTCACTGCTTCGGAACTGTAAATTGACCGTCATCGCGATGAGAGAGGTACGAACGAAGAAGCGATCTCCTCATTATTAGGTGTACTACGTTAGGTTCTGGCACTGCCTCGATCATCGAGATCCCTGATATTTTCAATAATGTGGCGATGTAATAAAGTTTTATGAAGAAAATTCAGGGATGACGAGGGGCTTAACAGTTTCATTGTTTACTGTTTACTTGTTCACGAATTCACCGGTCACCGATTACTTCCTTACGATGACCGGTTAACGCGAACTTAAACATTATTCTCCCTGATCAGAAAGAAGTTGGCGGCCCACTGGAAGCCGATGAAGCCGATGACGAAGATGGGGGTGAGCATGTTGAATATTTCACCTGTGGTGAAGGTTATGTATACTGCTCCTGCTCCGATCAGGGCCATTGCGGCGGTGTAAATGATGAGGGCGTGTTTGACTTTTGTGGCGTTGAACATGGTGCCGAGGGGCAGCATCATGGCAAAGCCAAAAAAGGCGACGGTCAAAAATTTATCGTCACTGGCTATAAAATAGAACAGGACGCCAATCAGGAACACAAGCAAACTGGCTCCTACAAAATTGGAGCTGACGATCTCTTTTTTATCCAAAAGGTGTTTTCCATAGGGGTTTAACCTCAAAAATAGGTTGCTCAGCGGTGATATTACCCAGGTTGAGAATGCTATCAGCGACAACAATATGACCAGAGGGGTCAAAAATGGTTGCAACGCCTGGTTATTCTGAGCAACGGATTTTAATACTTTCACTCCCAAATAAAAACCTATAATTACACCCCACTGATATTTGGCAGTCAGGTTACCAATCCAGAAGGCGTACTTCAGGAACAGCCTGTAAAAAAGGTTGTTGGCTTTCAGGGCTTCTACCATACCTGCCTGGGCGTAAGAGAAATTAGGATCATTCTTTAACGATTCCCGGAAGTGTTCCAGCGCCTTTTTATGGTCTCCTTTTTCCAGCAATCCCCAGCCGTAATTGGCGTGGGTATAGGCATTGTTAGGGTCTTCTTTTAAGGCTCCTTCAATGGTTTTGTAGGATTCATCCTTTTTATTGAGTTTCAGCAGCGCTGTACTTCTGATGTTGAGACCAAGTAAATTTTGAGCGTCCAGCTCCAATGCCTTGTTCGCCAGCTCCAGCGCTTTCTCAAACTGCTTCCGGGTCAACTTTATGGAGGCCCACAGAGCATAAAAGTCAGCGTCGGCAGGATCAAGTTCCAAAGCGCGGCTTATATTTTCCTCGGCTTCATCGTACTTATCCTGATGTATGGTTATTCTGGCTTTGATATAAAACAGATGGCCTATATCAGGGCTCACCCCTATCGCCGAATTGATCAGCATGTAAGCTTCATCATACTTGTTCAGTTGAAGGCTGACCTCAGACAGCAGTGCCAGCACCTGAATATCCGTGGGGTTGGTGGCCAGTACATCTCTCAGTATTTTTTCAGCCTCCGAATATCTTTGCTGCTCCATCAGCAGCTCTGCCCTGTTGATTAGGTTATCTGTCATGTTATTTCTTGATTTTCAAATAAGAAAGTATATCGTCGTACAAGCCCGCATCATTAGCAAACAGTGCAAAGTTTTTGGCGGTGGCAAACCACTCCTGGGTACTTGCTTTATGTTTTTTGCTGGCATTGACCAGGTCTGCCGTTTTGATGGGCTTCGGAATGCCATCAGTAAATGAAGACTCCAGCTTTTCTTCTATGGCAATATCAATTACCGCTTCAATATCGGCTCCGGAATAGCTCTCAAGCTTCTTTGCAAGTGATTTATAGTCAACCGCTTCCGTAGGCTTGCCTTTTAGCTTCAACTGAAAAATAGACTCTCTGGCTGTAGCATCCGGTGGCGGCACAAAAATGATCCGATCAAACCTGCCCGGCCTTCTGAATGCCGCATCGAGGTGCCAAGGGGTGTTGGTAGCTCCTAAAACCAGTACGCCATCATTGCTATTATCAATACCATCAAGCTCCTGCAAAAACTGGTTGATCAAATGTCGTCCGCTGGATTGTTTCATATCGCTGCGGCTGGCTCCCAAAGCATCTATTTCATCAAAAAACAGTACGCATGGAGCATTTTGCCGGGCGACTTCAAAGATCTGGTGAAGATTTTTTTCGCTATTGCCAATCCACATGTCGAGGATGTCGTTTAGTCCCACACTGATGAAGCGGGCATTTACCTGTCCGGCAGTGGCTTTGGCAATGAAAGTTTTGCCGCACCCGGGAGGGCCGTACAGCAGTATGCCTCCTCCTATTTTCTTGCCGTAAGCCTTATACAGCTCGGGGTGTGCCAGTGGTTTTATGATCTTTAGCTCAATCTCTTTCTTCACATTTTCCATCCCTCCCACATCGTTGAAGTTTACCGATGGCTTTTGCACAAACCTGCTTTCAATAGAGTCGGCCGGGGCTTCCTCTGCCGGTACATTGGCCTGCCTCAGTTCCTGATCAAGCTCCTCATCCCTGAATGCCGGATTGAGCTCCAAAGCCCTCTGGTATATGTCTATAGCGCTGGCTATGGATTGCTCCCTCATCAATGCCCTTGCATAGAGGATCAGGGCATCGAAATCTTCAAAACCGCCTTCTATCACTTCTTCCAAAATAACAATGCATTTGGAGTAGGCTTCTTTCTGATAAAACACGTGGGCAAGACCTACTTTGGTCTTGTTATCGGAGGTAAGCTTAAGTAAGTGCAGGTATTCTTCCTCGGCCTCATCGAGGCGGTTGGCTTTAAGTAGAACATCGGCAAGGTGTTGCCTCAAGGGTATGTTGTCAGGAGAAAATTTCAGGGCCTCCTTTAAGTTGTTTATTGAATTATCGTCCATTTAATAAATGCTTTATAATGAAGCGCATCGGGTATTCGCTAATATTGGTTTAACTCTTATTGTAACCCAACATGGGGAAAGGGAAACATCTTTTTAATTGAATATCACAACTCGCTAAAATAAAGGTTTTTACTTAAAAATTTCTATCAGGCTGGGTCGAATTCCATGAAAGGTATGGCGTTATTTTTCCGAATTAAATATCCAGCCGCATTTCAAATGAGTGGTCATTTTCACCGGTAACAACAAAACCACATTTTTCATAGAGCTTTCTGGCTTTGTTTTCTTTAAGAACACTTAAAATAAAAAAATCAATGTGTTCTGGTGCCTCAACTATAAGCTTACTGATCACTTTGCTGCCGAGTCCTCTGCCCTGATGTTCCGGGGCAATCTGAAATTGAATGATCTTTATGTAATTCTCTCCGAATGAAGTTTTGATCAACCCCACACGCTCGTTTCCATAAAATATGATCCTGGCTCCTTCGAATTTGTAACTAAGGGCTTTTTGATGATTTTCCTCGTCTACTTTAAAGCCTGCCTGTTTTAAGTGGGGCACCATAGTCTCCTCCCTTAACCAAAGCAGGTAATTGATATCTGACGGTAATGCTTTTTCAAAAACGAGTTCCAATTTGCTTAGGTAAGTGCTTCTAATATCCTTTCAGGTCTAAATTATCGCTATCGATCATGGTAACGGCCTTGCCCATTTTCTTTTGAATGACTTTAAAATGGTGCTGGTCTTCCGGGGTGATGAATGAAATGGCATCTCCGGTGGCCTCTGCCCTACCGGTTCTACCTATTCTGTGCACATAGTCTTTGGGTGACCGGGGCAGGTCGTAGTTGATAACGTAAGGTAAAAATTCTATATCTATACCTCTTGCCAACAGATCGGTAGCTACAAGCACTCTGAGTCTTCCGGTTTTGAAATCAGTCAAAGCCTCGATCCTGGCATTCTGTCCTTTTTTACTATGGATAGCTTCTGCATCTATACCGTTTTTGCGCAGTTTAGTGGTTACATTGTCTGCTTTCTGAACTGTGGAAGTAAAAACAAGTACGTGCCTGATGTTATTTTCTTTGATCAAGTACCTCAGCAAAGGACCTTTCTTCTCCTGGGGCACAAAGTAGGCCAGTTGCCTGATTTGATCAATGTTTTCCTCAACAGCCTCGACTTCGATCACTTCAGGATCATTTAGTAAAAGCTGATTGATCTCTTTTACATCGTTGCTTAATGTGGCTGAGAATAAAAGGTTTTGCCTTTTGGCCGGCAAAAGTTCAAAAATCCGGTTCATTTCCTCCTTAAAGCCCAGGTTGAGCATTTTGTCCGCTTCATCGAGCACCAAAGTTTCAATGGCCGATAACTGCACTGCTTTAGACTCTACCAGCTCCAGCAGCCTGCCGGGTGTGGCTACAAGTACATTTACACCATAGAGCGACTTCATTTGTGGGTTAATGGAAACACCCCCATAAACTGCCATAGACCTGACCTGATCGGGAAGAACTGAACCAAAGTCGTGAAAAACGTCATTTACCTGTATGGCAAGTTCCCTTGTAGGCACCAATACCAATACGCTGATATATCTGCTTTTGTCCATTATCCGGCCTTCCAGGTTGGTAAGTATGGGCAGCACGTAGCTGGCTGTTTTTCCGGAACCTGTCTTGGCTATCCCGAGCACGTCTTTTCTTCGCAAAACTGCAGGTATAGCTTTCTCCTGGATGGGATAAGGCTTCAAATATTTTTGACTGGCGAGTGCATTAAGTAAAGGTGGAGCCAGCCCCAGCGTATCAAATGACATGAGAAATTTTTAATTAAAATGAGGATGTATTTCAGATGCAAATATATTGAGAATAATTGGGGAAAGCAGAAGCTAATTTGTAAGTACAACCAGAAGTCGCTTGCTGTGCAGGCTTATCGTCTGAGTTTGCTGACCTCTTTTAAATATAGCTGCTCCACTTTTTCCCTTGCCCAGGGGGTTTTTCTTAGAAATTTAAGGCTTGATTTTACAGATGGATCGCTGTTAAAGCAGCGTATATTTATTTTAGCTCCCATTTCGGCCCACCCCAATCTATCCACGAGAAATTCCAGCACATCAGCCAGCTTCACTCCGTGCAGAGGGTTATTGGGTTGTTCTTCGGGGCTATTTGTTTTTGACATTTATTGAAATCTTATCCGGGGATGTCCCCAGGTATTTGTTATAGTAATCCATTACCTGCTTTCTGTTCACCGGCCCTCCATGCCCAAGATAGTACAACTCTCCTTTTGCCGCCAGCACTTTTTCAAAACTAGACTTTAATTCGATCAGATCATCATGAAAGGGCGGGTGTTTGATCCTTGAGCGAAACATAACACCTCCAAGCAGTATCCCTGATGCCATCATATCCACAATGATAGCTTCGCCGTTGTCAAGTATTACAGATAAAGAGCCGGGGGTATGGCCGGGAGTATGGATCACCTTGCCGTTCGTTCCCCATGGAGTCAGGTCATAGCCCGTTCCTTCCTCCATTAAAATATCCGGTTCAAAGCGTTTTGCCCGCTGATCTTTAACCAAAGCGCGAAATAGTTTCCATTGAGGTTTGTTTACTTTCATCGTTGAAATGTCTGCGTACCCGGATTGGTAAGCCTCCTCATCAGCTTTATGGGCCAGTATGGATGCTCCGAATATGTCTTTCAATTTAGCCGCACTTCCAAAATGGTCTATGTGGCCATGGGTAACCACAATCAGGTCAATATTGCCGGCATCAATGTTATGCCGCTTCAACTGCCTGAGTATCCTGCCTTCGCTGTTGGGGATGCCTGTATCTACCAGTATGTGCTTTTGAGTTCCTTTGATGAGAAAGCAGTTGATCAAACCTCCTGGCCAGATAGAAATTGGGATTATTTTGCTCATAGTTTCGAATTTTTATTCAAAATTATGAGTCACCCGACCGGCAAAAAATCACATTTGTTACTTAATGTCTTTCCTGATCCTGCTGAGGGATTGTGGTTTGATGCCGAGGTAGGAAGCCAAATGCTTGACCGGTGTGTGAAGGGCTATTTCGGGCTGTTTGTTAAGCAATTTTTCATAACGGTCTGACGCAGAAAGGGTCTGTAAGGCATTGATCCGCGATGTCATCTTCAGGATATGGCTCTCATAAACACCCTGACAGAATACCGGCCAGCCCTCCACTTTTTGATAGAGTGCCTGATAATCCTGCTTTGATATGAACAGCAGCTCACAATCGGAAATGCACTGGATGCTATAAGAAGAAGGTATGTCTTTAAGAAAGCTCTCAAAAGATGTTACCAGCTCACGGGCCGACAATATATCGGTGGTTATTTCATTGCCCTCATCATCGACATAAAAGCACCTGACATAGCCGGAAACAATAAAATATAGTTGCTGTGGCTTTTGACCGGATTTAAGCAGGAACTCATTTTTCTTGCTGCTTTTGGGATGGAATGAGGCAGTTAAGAGTTCTTGTTCTTCCGGAGAAACAGGCACTCTGCTTTCTACTATATTTATTAATGTTTTGTGGTACTGCTCCATACAAAGCTTCAATCTCAGCTATTCAAAAAATCCCTGAATTTCTCAGTGGTATACACTTTCCATATGGCCAACAAACCCGCCATTGTCTTCAATACTGATGCTACACCAATCGTGATATTCGCACCAGGCAAATGCAATATCTTTAAAAGCGCACCCACTACCATGATGGTAATACCTAAAAGGAAAATGGCTATTATATGTTTTACTTTCATATATTTTGAAGACTTCGATAGAGAAAGGCCTTGCAAAGGCAATTCTTGCTTACCTCTTTTCAAAACAAAGATAGTAATCTTCTTCATACAGGTTAGCCAGACCTGCAAGTTGACCTAATCATCCCTCAAGCTATCCACAGGATTAGCTTTTGCCGCTCCAAGGGATTGAAAACTGATCAGCAGCCACGTAGGTATGATGGCCAGAATAGCTCCAATAATATATACCTCTGCTCCGGGGTTTATACGATAGGCAAAATTGGCCAGCCACAGATCGGAAAAATACCAGGCAACGGGGACAGAAATAACAAAGGCCAGCAGGATCAATCTCGTAAACTGGCTGCCCAACAGCATGATTATATTTTGCCAGCTTGCTCCCAGCACTTTTCTTATTCCTATTTCTTTGGTTTTACGCTCTACTGTGTACGAACACAGACCCGCTAGCCCCAGCAATGAAATAATAATGGCCACACCGGTAAGCAGGCTGATGGCTTTGGCTATATTTTCTTCTTTTTCAGCCATTCTAGCATAGTTTTCATCTAAAAATGAATAATCAAAAGTGGCCTCGGGGTTGTGCTTAGACCATAGCCCTCCAATACTTTTCAATAACCGCTGAACATCTGCCTCCTGCCCCAGCTTTACCAGCATTACACCCTCAGATGTATGTCTGTTAAATATGATCAGCGGCTCTATCTGACTTTTCAATGACTTAAAGTGGAAGTCACTAACGACACCAATGATGGTGTACTTTTCATCAAAGATTTTACCCACCGGATCATCATATCCAAGCAGCTCAACTGCCTTTTGGTTGAGTATCACTGATGCTGTATCTGCTATGCGCTGCCGGTCAAAGTTTCTTCCTTCTATCATCATGAGGTTCAATATTGGCACCAGATCAGCATCGGTAGCCATATGCTCAAAGTTATAAGTGACCCCAGCCTCTGTAATGGAGTAAACACCGGTATTCTGATCCCCGGGTGTGCGGTCAGTAATACTAACTGCCTCCACACTACTTAAATTGAGTAGCTCTCCTCTCAGTTCGTCAGGCGTACTTATGTTATCCAGGTTCTTGATGATAAGGCTGTTTTCCTGATCAAAGCCTAAATCCTTTTGCTTCATAAAATTGAGTTGCTGGTAAATGACCAGAGAGCAAACGACCAGGGCCATGCTAATGGTAAACTGCCCCACAACCAGCAGGTTCCTTAAAATACCTGGCTTACCTGAAACATAGTTTCCTTTAAGCACCCTACCCGGAGAAAACCTGCTGAGATATAATGCAGGATAGATAGCTGAAAACACGCCGACCAATACAATGAAGAGCGATAGGATGATGATATTTTCCTTCTCGAGGAAAACACCTATACCCAATTGAGAGCCGGCCAAATTACTACCCACTATAATGAGTAGCTCTGTCAACCCCATAGCCAGTATCCCTGCTATAAAAACTATGAGCACAGACTCGGTAAGAAATTGTGCCACCAACTCTATTCTGCCTGAACCTAACGTTTTCCTTATCCCAACCTCAGTGGCCCTTCGCATACCTTGGGCAGTGGCAAGATTAATGTAATTAATGCTGGCTATAGCCACGATCATCAAACCTATCACTGAAAAAATGATGATGTTATCTAAATTACCTCCGGCAAAGGGCTCAAATTTCAGTTTGGCGTCAAAATATATATCCTTTAAGGGATAAACATAAAACCCATAGCCTCTTTCACCGGTGTACCAATTCTCAAATTTTGTATCGGTATTAGAAACTACTTTGGGGAAAATTGATTTTTCCGTAAAGTCTTTCATATGCTGCTCTACTTCTATTTTGGAAAGCTGCTTACCCAGTTTGACATAAGTCAGCGGCCCTACGCTCCACCAGGGGTTATCATAGTCAACTACATTGTGCGACATGTAGATATCATTTTTCAAATGGGTCAGCATACCGGAATCGTCAAATACCCCAACTATCTCGAAGTTATCAGGCTGCCCATCTAAGGTGAGTACTTTTCCCAGTGCCGGCTGATCGCCAAAAATCTTTGCGGCCACCGCTTTAGAGATCACGAGCGTGTTTGGCTTATTCAGAACATGCCTTGAATGTCCCTCTACAAAAGGATAGTTAAACACCTTAAAAAACGAAGAATCAGCCATTGCGATCCGTCCGATATGGACTTGCGTCTGGTTATACTTCGCCGTAGCCGGCCCCATAACCACCACGCGTGTGGCCTCCTCCACCCAAGGTTTTTCTTTTAGTTCAGAGGCCAGTACCGGCGAAGCTCCTGCAAAATCACCAATACCGAAAAATTTAGTACTCAAGCGGTAGATCTTTTCACTGTCAGAGAAAGATTTTTCATAGTTGAATTCGTGGCGAACAAAAAGAATGACAACCATGGCACAGGCCAGCCCTACTCCAAGCCCAAAAACATTAATGGCAGTGTAGTACCTGTCCCTCAGAATATTACGGATAGCTATTTTAATAAAATTACGTATCATGGTTTTAACATTTTAGTTTAATCATCCCTTAAACTATCCACCGGGTTAGACCTTGCGGCCTGCAATGACTTATAGCCCGTGGTGACCATAGCTATTACAATGGTGACGGCGAGTGCAATGGCAAAAACGTCCAATCCAAGGCTGATTTTGTATTGGTAGTTTTGGAGCCACTCGTTCATCAGGTACCAGCCTAGTGGTGCTGCTATTACAAACCCGACCAGCACGGGTGCCATAAATTCTCTCGACACCAGGCCAAGAATGTTCTGAACGGATGCGCCCAGCGCTTTGCGGATGCCGATCTCTTTCACCTTCTGATTGGTGGTGTAAGAAACCAGGCCAAACAAGCCCAGACAGCCTATAAAAATGGCGACTGAAGAAAAGAAGGTGAAAATGACGGCCATCTCTTCTTCCGACTCATACATAGCGGCGACTACCTCGTCTACAAATTCATATTCAAAGGTGTATTCCGGGTACACCTGCTGCCAGGCTTCTTTGATGTCATCAAGTTGAGCATTAAAATTTTGCCCACTCAGCTTTACGGAAAGTGTCCGGGCATTACCAGTGCCATTGACGAGCATTACAGGCTCTATCTTCATGCGCAGGTTTCTGGAATAAAAGTTCTTAACTACCCCGGTTATTGGAACGTCACTACCCCAGATCTGTACCATTCTGCCCAATACCTCCCCGGGATCACTTATTCCCGCCACTTTGAGAAACTCCTCATTGACCACCACCCGCGTCAAAGTATCAACCGCTTTCAGTCCTTCTCCTGCTTTGAGTTCAATATCGTAAATAGGAATATAATTTTCATCGGCCCATTTTATATCACAATAATATTCCCGCGGGTCATTTTCCAGCTTTATATCCGTGACCGAAATGGAGCCTGAAAGTGGCGTTCTGCTGGCAAGGCTCACCTGCTGAACTCCGGTAATTCTCTCTATGCTGTTTTTCAACGTCTTCTTTTGCAGGTCTTTGCTCTCCGGTATATCAATAGCAATGACGGCATCCATTTTAAACCCAAGGTCTGACTCTTTGATGAATTTCATCTGAGCGACCAAAACCAACGTACCAATGATGAAGAATGGTGTGATCACAAACTGAAGACCGACAAGAACTTTGCGCAGCGAGATCCCTGAGGTTTTGACATTTGAAAGCTGATTTTTAATAATTACGGCGGGCTTCATTCTCGCCATTACAAAGGATGGATAAAGCCCGGCAATGAATGTAACCATGATGAGTGTACTCAAGATGAATAGCTCAATCTTACCATCTGTAAACCAATTGATGCTTAGGTCGATATCCAGAAATGGGTTGATGTAGATAAGCAACAGCTCTGCCAGGCCCAGGGAAACGATGATGGAGAGTAAAACAATAAAGAAGGTCTCGCCCATAAACTGTTTGACCAATTCCTTTCTGGTGCTGCCCAGTACCTTCCTCACTCCTACTTCTTTGGAACGTTTTACTGCCACGGCGGTGGACAGGTTAATAAAGTTGATACAGGCCGTAACCAGGATAAAGAAGCCTACCAACACCATGGTGATAATATTGCCATCGCTAACCGTGGCATAACGGTAATTACTAAACCTCGTATCAAAGTGCAGGTCTTTAAGGGGCTGCAGAAAATAGGAGCGGTCCTGATCGTCATTAGGAAATTGTTTTTCCTTGAATGCTACCAGGCTTTCATTAATGGTTTCTGGTTTTACTGATTCGTTGATGAGTAAATAGATCTGGTCATCGCTGCTGACGCTTCCCCAGCCATGTTCTTCGTAGCCTTTTTTAATAGTGGAGTAAGAGATAAACATCTCAAATGGGAAATCGCTGTTACGGGGTACATCTTCCATTACTCCAGTTACTTCCAGTACCTGCTCCTTGTTCAGCACAATCTCTTTGCCCACAATATCGGTTGAGCCAAAGTACTTATCCGCCAGTTTTTCTGACAGGATCACCTTTCCGGGCTGGCCAAAACCTGCTCTGTTCCCTTTGATGATGGGGCGGGTGAACAGGTCAAAAAAAGTTTCTTCTATATATGCTACTCCTTCCCGCTCTTCAAAATACTGCCTGCCTCCACTGGCTTCTTTATCTTCTATAGATACGAGTGTATTACTATACTTATTTGAAACAAAGGCCAGCTTTTCAATACCAGGCACCTCTTCCCTCACAGCATCAGCCATCGGCGAAGGCACACCGTTGTTATAAACCCGGTTCCCTTGCTGGTCATTTTCCGAATGCACGATCCGGTAAATCCGGTCGAAGTTCTCATGGTACCGGTCATAACTCAGCAGAAAAGTAGCCAACAGGAACAATACCAGGCTACAGGTAATACCCAACGACAAACCAAAGACATTG
>NZ_SMLW01000414.1 GCF_009711405.1 Fulvivirga kasyanovii
GCGGAGGACCAGAACTTAACCGTTACTCCCAATCCTTTGGAGGTACACGCAGACACTGTTGCTTTTGAAATGTCAGCTAACCTTCCTGTAAAAATGCTTAAGAAAGGAAAGGTATATTCAATCAATTCTTTCTACAAGTATGGAGATAACGAAATAGCGCTGGAACCAGTTCAATTTAAAGCTGAAGATTATCCAAATGCCAACGAACAACAGCCCAAACAAACTAAAGAGTATGCTTTTGCTTACGCACCTGCAATGAAAACCGGTGTTCTTCAGGTTCAGGGAGTTGCTTCTGACCCTAAAAACGGTAAGACAAAAGAAACCGAAAGAATGGATGTTGCTCCTGGTGTGATCACTACTTCTAAACTGGTAGAGCCTGTTTACTTTGCTGCTTATGCAGACCACGGTTACAACAACCAGGAAGAGTTGATCCCTACAAGAGTTAATTTCTACTTCGATCAGGGAAGCCCTGTATTGAAATACTCAGAAAGAAGAAGTGACAGAGGTGATTTGCTTTCTGCTTACATCGCTGAAAAAAATGCTACCAGAACAGTAACTATCACTGGTACTCACTCTCCTGAAGGTGCTGAGCGTATCAACTCAAGACTAGCTAAGCAAAGAGCTGAAGCTATTCAGGAGTTCTACAAGAGAGAAATGAGAAAGTACGACTACAAAGGTCTTGCTGATTCTATCAAGTTCATCACTAAAGATGTAGTTGAAGACTGGAGCGTATTCAAAGATTCATTAGCTACTTACGAAGGTATTTCTTCAGAAGAAAAGTCAGCTTATCTTGACATTGTGAACGGTCCCGGTACTTATGAGTCTCAGGAAGACGCCCTTCACAAACTACCTACTTACAACAAAGTATTCAAAGAATTGTACCCTAAATTGAGGGTTGCAAAAAC
Source organism: Fulvivirga kasyanovii (assembly GCF_009711405.1). Lineage (GTDB taxonomy): Bacteria > Bacteroidota > Bacteroidia > Cytophagales > Cyclobacteriaceae > Fulvivirga > Fulvivirga kasyanovii. The sequence goes on from NZ_SMLW01000414.1 coordinate 906, forward strand.
TGAGATCCTTACTGTAAAAGAAAAGAAAACAGATGCTGAGATTTCAGTATTGGCTAAGCAAATCGTTGATGGTTCTGCTTCTGCCGACACACTTTCTGAAGAAGAATTGATGTATGCTGCTACTTTGACTCCTTCACTTCAGGAGAAAGAAGCTATCTTCAAAGCTGCTACTAAAAAGTCTGATAGCTGGAATGCTCACAACAACCTTGCGGCTGTTTACATCGCAATGGGTATGGAAGGTGACCAAGACAAATATGCTGACATGGCTATGACCCAGTTGGAAATCGCTGCTAACAAAAAAGAAGCTGCTGAAGTACACGCTAACATGGCTACTGTAGAAATGATGAAAGGTAACCCTTACAAAGCTTACTCTCACTTGCAGCAAGCTAACTCTATGAGCCCAGGCAACGACCTTAGCCAAGGTATCAACGGAGTTAAAGGTTCTGCTGAGATCATGATGGCAAAATACAATGACGCTGTTTCTTCTACTTCAAATTCAGAAGACAATGCAACTAACCTTTTCAACAAAGGTCTTGCTCAACTTTTAAATAAAGATTACCAAAATGCACTGAACTCTTTCAAAGAAGCTACAGAAAAAGATAGCGACATGGCTATTGCTTTCTACGGTGCTGCTATTGCAAGTGCTCACTTAGGTAACGAAAACGATGTGTATTCAAACCTTGAAAAAGCAGTTGCTGCTAACCCTGAGCTAAAAGGCAAAGCTTTGGAAGATCTTGAATTCGCTACTTACGTAACTAACGAGCAGTTCAGAAATATCCTGAAATAAAGATTAGGTTATTAAAATTATTGGAAAGCCCTGAAGAAATTTCTTCAGGGCTTTTTTATTTTATGATAATGCATTTTGTGGTTAATGTTGCGAATGCTATTTTTACAAACCAATTTTTAAACCCGATAAAATGAGAGAAATACAATTTAGAGAAGCCTTAGGCGAAGCCATGAGTGAAGAAATGCGCAGGGATGAGAAGGTATTCCTGATGGGTGAAGAAGTAGCAGAATACAATGGCGCATATAAAGTAAGCCAAGGCATGCTTGACGAATTCGGACCGGATCGTGTAATCGATACCCCAATCGCTGAACTTGGTTTTGCAGGTGTAGGCGTTGGTGCTGCTATGAACGGCCTCCGTCCTATTATAGAATTCATGACCTTTAACTTCTCTCTGGTAGCTATTGACCAAGTGATCAACAGTGCTGCCAAGATGATGTCCATGTCAGGCGGGCAATTTCCAATGCCAATTGTATTTCGCGGCCCAACCGGTAATGCGGGTATGCTAAGTTCTCAGCACTCACAAAACTTTGAAAACTGGTATGCCAACTGTCCGGGATTAAAAGTGGTTGTTCCTTCAAACCCTTATGACGCCAAAGGTTTATTGAAATCTTCTATCAGAGACAATGACCCCGTTATTTTCATGGAGTCTGAGTTGATGTATGGTGATAAGGGTGAAGTACCTGAAAGCGAATACCTGATTCCGATAGGTACTGCTGATATTAAAAGAGAAGGCTCTGACGTAACTATTGTCGGATTTGGTAAAATCATGAAGGTGATCATGGAAGCAGCCGAAGAAGCTGCTAAAAATGATATCTCGGTTGAAGTAATTGACCTCCGTACTGTTCGCCCGATAGACTATGCTACAGTTGTAGAATCGGTAAAGAAAACCAACAGATTGGTAATAGTAGAAGAGGCATGGCCTTTGGCTGCTATCAGCTCTGAAATTACTTACCATGTTCAAAAACATGCGTTTGATTACCTGGATGCTCCTATCCACCGTATCAACAGCATGGATGTGCCATTGCCTTATGCTCCTACGCTTATCGATGCTATATTGCCCAATGTAAAGCGTACGTTAGAGGCAGTTAATTCAGTTCTTTACAGATAAACAGCCTGAGTTGACATTTTAATGACAACAGCCTCCGGCAAATCAGGTTTTCCCAAAGGATTAAAGGAAACTGACATTTTACTCATAGAAAGCGAACGGCTGATCATACGTAATCTTCAGGTCGATGACCTGAAGAATTTTCTTGACTATCGTACTGACCCTGAAGTATGCCGTTACCAGGACTGGGAAGTGCTTGACGAAGCATTTGCCCGTAATTTTATAGACGAGCAAATGCACAAGTCACTCGATGACCTGGAAGAGTGGATACAGCTTGGCATAGAACTTAAAATTGAGGAACGGCTAATCGGTGACCTGGCTTTAAGGCGCCATGATCGCAATGGCTCCATCGTAGAAATAGGATATGCCATAAGCCCTGCCTACCAGCGTAAGGGCTATGCCTATGAAGCTGTTAACTGCATCATCCACCATTTATTTACCGAACATGAAGTTCACCGCATAACCGCCCGTATTGACCCCAGGAATGAAGGCTCTCTGGCCCTGCTCAACCGCCTCAACTTTGTACAGGAAGGACGTATCAGAAAGTGTTTTTATGATGAGTTCGACCAGGAGTGGGTTGATGAAATCATGTTTGGCCTGCTGAAGGAAGATTATCTCCGGTGATTTTTGGATAGACGTAGTTTTATTTATACGTTAACTTTAACCGGAAGGTGTTCTCCGGTTGAATAGGGTGTTTAAAACCTGGTCTGTCGGGGGACAGACCAAGGAGAACAATTAAATTTCTTCCCGGAAATGCGCAAAGTCCGCTTCGAGAGCCTTCTGCTGGGAAGTCGTATAATTTAGGGTTTCTCTGCGCAACTCGAGGCTGAATTGAAATTGCTTGGACTATTCACTAATTGAGTTAGTATGCGATCATGCTCACTAGAAAACTAAAAAAATCTGTTTTGAGGGCCCTTACCGCTGTCCGTACTGATCAACAGCTAAGCTTTACCAAACTTTTGGAAGTTTAGTAAAGCTGCAATTTACTTCTGCTCGTTGTAGTTCTAAACTTATTTGACCTCACCTAACGCCTATAGAATAGTAAGGCAAACCTATAATACCTGGTGACCTTCAAGCAAATGCTCACATAGAGAAACTCTATGGAATTTTGGGCACAAAAAAGGCCAGAACGGGTAGTCCTGACCTTTTAATATATGAACTTGAATTATGTTTTATCTGCCAAATGGGTTAAGTGCGGCCAATCCTTTTTTACCGCCTCCCATTTTGTTCATGGTCTTCATCAGTTTCTTCATGTCATTAAATTGCTTAAGCAGGTTATTCACCTGTTGTACTGATGTACCACTACCGTCGGCAATTCTTTTTCTTCGGCTACCGTTAATGAGTTCAGGACTTTCCCTTTCATCATTGGTCATGGAGCGGATGATAGCTTCAATAGGCTTGAATGAATCGTCATCAACATCAATACCTTTCAAGGCTTTACCCATGCCGGGGATCATGCCCATAAGGTCTTTGATGTTACCCATCTTTTTGATTTGCTCCAGTTGAGACAGGAAGTCATTGAAGTCAAACTGGTTCTTACGGATCTTCTTGTTTAACCTGCGGGCCTCCTCTTCGTCAAATGTCTGCTGGGCTTTCTCCACCAATGATACCACGTCACCCATACCAAGGATCCTGTTGGCCATCCTGTCGGGGTGGAACTTATCAATGGCGTCCATTTTTTCACCGGTACTGATAAACTTGATAGGCTTATCTACTACCCTGCGAATTGAAATGGCAGCACCACCACGGGTATCACCATCCAGTTTGGTAAGCACTACTCCGTCAAAGTTCAGTCTGTCATTGAAAGCTTTGGCAGTATTTACAGCATCCTGACCCGTCATTGAGTCTACCACAAATAAAGTCTCAGATGGAGTCAGGGCTTGCTTAAGTTTGGATATTTCATCCATCATCGCCTCATCCACGGCCAAACGACCGGCGGTATCGACAATAACTATTTTCTTATTGTTGTCTTTTGCGTGCTTAATTGCATTGTTGGCAATTTTTACAGCGTCTTTGTTCTCAGGTTCAGCATACACCTCCACACCAATCTGCTCACCAAGAACTTTCAACTGATCAATCGCAGCCGGGCGGTAGATATCGCAGGCCGTGAGCAATACTTGTTTGCCCTGCCCTTTCAGATAGTTTGCAAGTTTTCCTGAAAACGTGGTTTTACCAGAACCCTGAAGACCAGAGATTAGTATAACGGCAGGATTTCCATCGAGCTTTATATCCTCATGGATACCTCCCATAAGGTCGGTCAGCTCATCATTTGTAATTTTAGTTAAAAGCTGTCCGGGAGATACCGCAGTAAGCACATCACGTCCTAGTGCCTTTTCTTTAATATCATCGGTAACTTCTTTGGCTACTTTGTAGTTAACGTCGGCATCAATCAAGGCTCTTCGTATCTCCTTAACCGTTGTTGCTACGTTTACCTCAGTAATACTTCCCTGCCCTTTTAAGGTCTGAAAAGCCTTTTCTAACTTAAAACTTAAATTATCAAACATATCTATTCCGTATTATAGGCTGCAAAATTAATGATTCCAAAGGTTATAATGAAAAACGAGCGGATCTTTTGCGTGATTTTAAATTAGCGGATCACAGAGACAGGTTCTTTCGCTTAAACAATACTTTTAAAGTTTTTTCGTATCTTGCCTTTTTTTAAGCTTATAAAATATGAGATTTTTAATAATACCCCTTCTCTTTTGTTGCTCATGCGCTTCGGTATACATACCTAACTCGCGCAATATGCCTATCATTGATCATGGTGGAGAAGTAACCGCCTCTGTAAAAGGAGGCAGCACGGGTTATGAAGGGCAATTGGCCTTTTCTCCTGTAAACAGGTTTGGCATCATGGCTGATGGACTCTATAAAAACAGTTCGACCAGCGAGACTGATGATGATTACCAAAAGCATAAATATTTTGGTTTTGGAGCCGGATATTATGAGCCTATCTCGGATTGGGGTGTATTTGATATATATGGAGGCTATGGCCAAGGCGAAGGTTCGGCGCAGGATGAATATGTTTTCTTTACCAGTAATACGGACTATGCTACGGGAAAATACAGGCGTTACTATGTACAGCCAGGCTTTGCGCTCAAAAAGGAACACATAGAGCTAGGTTTCTGTTATCGAATATCCCGGGTCGAATTTTATGAATTTGAGGACAGCAATATTCAGGATATTGAGATCAGCAACACGATCATGGAGCCTGCATTCACTTTCCGGGCAGGGGGTAAAAATATCAAAATGGATAGCCAGGTAGGCCTAAACGTACCTATGCACGAAACAGAGTTTGAATTTCCGGTATTTACTGTATCTATAGGCGTAACTTTGAGGCTGGATTTTGGAAAAAAACTAATATCTAAAAAATCTGACGATACTGAATCACAGGAAAACTTTCCCCGGCCTTAAACGCAGATCTATCAGAGGGCAGTTGCAAAAAAGCATCTGCTTCCAGTAAATTGGCAAGGTCTCCTGAACCTTTTCCGGTAACAGGAACCGCCAGTAGCTGCCCCTGATCCATAGTTAACTTTACTTGCAGAAAATAGGTTAAAGGAGGCTGAAAATCAAACTCTTCCGCAAGGTTAGCTTCTAATATCTGAGTATTAAGCCCATAGCACTTCCTTAACCAAGGCAATGTATATGCATAAAAGCACATAAATGTTGACACTGGATTACCCGGTAAGGCAAATATAGCCGTTGGGGAACTTCCCTCCTCTCGCACCCCAAACCAAAACGGCTTGCCCGGCCGCTGTTTTACGCCATGAAAGAGTTTTTTAACATTTAACTTTTCCAGTATTTCCGGCACATAATCTTTCTTGCCTTTGGAAACTCCTCCGCTTAAGATAACCACATCATATTCTCCTACAATCTCCCTGAGCTTGGTTTCAAGTGCATCTTTCTCATCATTAATATGAAAGGCCTGAGCCTCGTGCCCCTCAGCCTGCAGCGCCGATTGAAGCGCATATGTATTTGACCGCCTGATCTGATATGGATGTGGCATCTCATTTACATCTACCAATTCATCACCGGTACTGACAATGGCAACTTTCAGGTGCCTGACTACTTCAACGGTATGCTTACCTACCGTGGCCAGAATGGCGATCTCTGCCGGTGAAAGTTTTTGATTTTTATGGATAAGCACGTCATCCAATTTTCGGTCGGTACCTTTGAGGTGTACATTTTGAAGGGGTTTAACTTCATCAATGCTCACCCTGGCAACCTTATCTTCGATCTTCACATCTTCGTAACGTATAACCACATCTGTATTTTGTGGCAACATGGCCCCGGTCATCACTTCTATACAGTTTTGCTCTTGAGAAAGCGCTTGCTGAGGTGCCCCGGCCGTCTGCATACCCTCTACATAAAACTCCCTGCGCCCCTCCTGCCAGGCTTTGGAATTAACAGCTATACCATCCATCATTACCCGGTTGAAGGACGGAAAGTCCCTGTCTGCCAGTATATTTTCCTGCAATACTCTTCCCGTAGCTTTTTGAAGGGGCACCTTTTCTGTTCCTGCCTCTATAGTCTGGGACATCACTATATCAATCGCTTCCTCTACCGAAATCATTTTAGTACTTTTGTTTTAATTCAAAATTAACCGGCAATTGAAAGTCTGTCGTTATACCATCAGGCAAAGACATGCTTTCAACCACAAATTTTCAGAGCGTGAAAGATAACAAATTCACTCATATTGACCCTTCGGGAAACCCAAAAATGGTAGATGTTTCAGACAAATCCATTACAAAACGTACTGCCACAGCGCAAAGCAGGGTGAGTGTAGGTGAAGAGATCCTTGCATTGTTGCAAAATGATGAGATCCATACGAAAAAGGGCCCTGTATTTCATACCAGTATCATTGCGGGCGTTATGGCCGCAAAGAAAACGTCCGAATTGATACCCTTCTGCCATCCTATAGCACTGGATGATTGTAAAATAGAAATTGTAGTGGAGGGAAAAGATATTGTTGTTACCTGCTCTACTATTACCACGGCAAAAACCGGTGTTGAAATGGAAGCACTTACCGGTGCCTCTGTAGCCGCTTTGGCCATTTATGATATGTGCAAAGCATTGTCTCACGACATAGTGATCAAAGAAACACAGTTAATGAGCAAAACAGGTGGTAAAAAGGATTTTCACCGATCATGAAGGAGCCGGAGTTGTATGGCCTGGTATTGATTGGCGGTGAAAGCCGCAGGATGGGCAGGGATAAAAGCCTGATCAGCTACCATGCAACGGATCAGCGTAAATATAGCTTTGACCTGCTATCCGATTATTGCAGTAAGGTATTCTTATCCTGCAATGCCGATCAGGCAAAAAATATTGAACTACCTTTTATCACTGACTCCAATAACTACAAAGGCCCGCTGAAAGGGGTGCTTAGCGCCCAGGAAAAATTCAATGATGTAGCCTGGCTGGTTCTGGCGTGCGATATGCCCTTTGTTGACGCAGAGGTATTGAGTATGTTGGTAACACATCGCGACCCGAATGCTATGGCTACATGTTTTTATCACGGCTTTCCCGAACCTCTTTGTTCCATATGGGAACCTCATGCATATGCCGCTCTGATCCATTTTGTTAACTCAGGAAACCTGAGGCCACGACATTTTCTTGAACAGCACCCCACAAAATATATCAAATCTACAAAGGGGATACAGGATAAACTCCGTAATATCAATTCTCCGGATGAAAGTGCGAATTGAGGTCAAACAATTTGTTAAGAAGATAAAAGACGTAATCTTTGCACCTCTTAACCCCAGCTATGCATGAAGGATCTTCGAATCATATACATGGGCACGCCGGATTTTGCAGTGCCCTCACTTGAAATACTTCTTGAAAACAAATTCAACGTGGTAGCGGTGATCACTGCACCGGATAAACCAAAAGGCCGGGGGCAGAAATTAATGACCTCACCGGTCAAAGACTGTGCAGTAAAGCACAATTTGCCGGTCCTACAGCCTTCGAACCTCAAGAGTCCGGAATTTATCGAAGAACTAAAGAGCTACAACGCCAATTTACAGATAGTTGTAGCCTTCAGGATGTTGCCTGAGGTGGTATGGAATATGCCGGAAATAGGTACTTTCAACCTTCATGCTTCACTTCTCCCTCAATACCGCGGGGCTGCGCCAATCAACTGGGCCATAATAAACGGTGAAAAGGAAACCGGTGTAACTACTTTCTTTTTGAAGCATGAAATTGATACCGGAAAGATTATTTTCCAGGAAAAGGAGACCATCCGTGAAGATGATACCGTGGGCGATCTGTATGCCAGGCTGATGCAAAAAGGAGCGCAACTGGTACTTAAAACCGTTCAGGCAATTCAGCAGGAAGATTATCCACAAACAGATCAAAATGAAAATCAAGAGTTGAAGAAAGCCCCAAAAATTTTCAGGGAAACCTGTCAAATTGATTGGTCGCAATCAACAGCCCATGTTTACAACTTTATCAGAGGGCTTTCTCCTTACCCGGCAGCCTGGACTGAAATACTTGGCAAAAACCTGAAGTTGTATAAGATTGAAA
>NZ_SMLW01000532.1 GCF_009711405.1 Fulvivirga kasyanovii
GTTTCTCAACTAATTTTCAAGGAAGCCCTATTTAGGAAAGCACCCTTATCAGGGCTGGAAAACTTTGGTAAAGCTTGACTTTTCAGAAACACAGGCAGCAGATAATGGCTCAAACTGAAATTATCCTTGCCGAAAGGTGGTTGTCTGGGGACAGTCACCGGGGGAGATTTCAGTTGTTACTACCCTATGCACACATTGACTTGTATGCATAGAGCTGTTATCACTCAAAAGGCAGGAATTTCGGTTCGCTGTCCTTTTCAAAATAAGGTTTGGAAGCATTCAGAGTCTCTCCATTCATGATCTTCTCATACAACTTCAGGAAGGAATTTGCCATCGGTGTAATCGAAAAATACTCCATCACCCGCTCATGGATGCCCTGATAGTTGAAATCAGCAGGGTCTTTGAGGTAATTGATCAATTCTCGTTTGTCTGCCGTCAAAAACCCTGATTCTTTATCTACTATTTCAGGTATGGAGCCGTAGGGCGTGGCAAACACAGGGCAACCAAAATACATACTCTCGGTAATGGCAATACCAAAAGGCTCGTGCCATATCACGGGAAATAAGAGGCCTTTGGACTCCTGCATTACTTTGTTCTTTTTCTCACCGCCAATCATACCATGGAAGCGCATGTTAGGATCAATGGTAAACCTGAAACCCATGTGGAAGTTCACTCTTGAACCACCGATGACGTGGAGCTTGTTGCCGCTCTTTTGGGCTACTTCTATGGCTCCTTTAACGTTTTTCACTCTCCAGGCTGCTTTGCCCAGAAAATGGAGATAGTTTTTCTTTTTAAATGTCGGGCGGCCATAGTCTTCCGGGTCCAGGCCGTTATGGACATAGCAGGTAGCATGGTGCCTTTCTGCATGGTTTCTTGATACAAATACGGTATTGATATCGTACTCCGGCTTTTTAGTATTTGACTCCATGTGTACGAGGTATGGCTTGTTCAGCTCCTCCATTACAGGGATGTAGGAGTGCACCAGGTCTACCTCATCAGGCATCTGCTCGCTCAGGCGCTTCTCCGGATTGTATATTTTCACTTCTGCAAACGGACAGGTTGAGCCCTCTCCTACCAGAAAAATAACTTTATGCCCCTGCCTGACCAGCTCCTTGCCCAGCCACCATACGATGCGTTGGATGCCGCCATACTTGGCTACAGGTATAGGTTTATCAAAAACGATTAAAATCTTCATCCGTTAAGTTTTTCTATTCCGTAAGGGGTTTTGACCACGCCTGTTTTACGGGTATTTCTCCTGATCTCCAGGTTGCGCTCCAACGATTCTTTTGTTTTATAGCCACGGGCATGATCCAGATGTACGCATATGGCCCGGTGCCTGATCTGCTTTCCTTTAATGCCTTTGTTCTCCAGTCGCTCACCGATCTCTCTGTCAGGCCCGCCATATCGCATACGCTCATCATAGCCGTTTACCTCTATCAGGTCTTCGCGCCATGCGGAGGTATTGCAGTTATTAAATGAAGCATTGGCAGGGGTAACAAAATCGAGGAAATCTGCCCACTTACCCTGGGCACCCAGCTTTCTTAACTGAGATGAGCCGGTAAGGCCATTTTCCCTGAGCCATTTTACATCAAAGCAGCGCTGGGTAAGTATATCGTCTTTGCTGATCAGCTTGCTCAGCTCCATAGGCAGTTTGCAATAGCCTCCTGACAGGAACCGCCCTCTCTCTGCAAGATTGGCGTGTACTTCTACAAAGTCCTTTCTGGGTATACAATCACCGTCAGTGAACAGGATGTATTCATTTTTTGCTTCTGTAATGGCCCTGTTCAGGATGGTTTGCCTCCTGTAGCCTTCATCTTCATGCCAAAGGTGGTTGATCTTAATTATAGACCGTTCCTTAGCCGCATCAATGATCTTTTTGGTCTCTTCACCCGATCCGTCATCAGCAATGATCACGTCAAAATTTTTATAGGTCTGGTTTTCATAACCGATAATAACCTTCTCCAGCCACTCGGGCATGTTGTAGGTGGCCATGATTACCGTTATCTTCAAATCCTGATTCATTTTCTCTTTTGGTTACGGTTTAATTCCCAAAGCCTCAAATACTTCATAAAGTTCAGATATGCAGTCAATCCGCTAAAGATAAAGCCGTAATACCCGTCAAGGAAACCCAGCCTGAGCACGTACTTTCTGAAGAACTTATATAGCGGACTGAATATGACGTGAAAAATAAAATTAGCTTTCTTTCCCTGCCTGAACTTGGCATGTGCGGCTATAATAGCAAATTTCTTGATTTGCTCGTAGTGCTCCTCCAGATTTTCATAGGCGTAATGAAGGAGATCACCCTTTAGCTTTTCAACTTTCCCGGAGACGATTACTTTGTCATGCGGGTTAGTGCCTCCCCACTTCCCTTTTCGCCTGTCCCAAAGCCTGAGTTTTTTATCGGGATACCAGCAACGCCTGAGCCAGGCCCCACAGTAGTTGTTAAACCGGTTGAAAACATAGCCGTCTGCCTGCCAGTTATCCTTTACTGCCTGAACCGATGCTTTCATTTTTGGCGACACCCGTTCATCGGCATCCAGAGAGAGTATACGGTCGTAAGAGGCCTGCTCCATGGCATAGTTCTTCTGCTCAATATGTCCTTCAAAGGCATGCTGAACAAACTTAACCCCCAGCCTTTTACAGATTTCCTCTGTCTGGTCTTTGCTATACGAATCAACCACAACCACCTCATCCACGACATCGATCAGCGAGTTGATGCACGCCTCAATATTACGCTCTTCGTTATAGGTAATAATTACTCCGGAAATTTTAACAGGACCTGCCAAGAATGCGCCGATATAAAGTTTTTTACTGTTACTTATTTACTACCTCATTGAAACAGATAGCAACTGCGGTGCAAATTAAAGCTATTTTGAAAACAATAGTGGGAAGATAGTTAAACTTTCGTTTTTTGAGAGTGGTAATTATTGATGGTCACAAGCGGACGCTTGCGAAAGAATGAGCAATGATTTATTATACATCGTCATCTGGCTTTTCTAATTTTTCGTTCACGATATATTCGATTTTACCAGTCCCAATTACTATCCCTCCTTCTCTAAATTCAAACCCCATTCCTTTTGTCAAGGTATGTGCAAAAAAGTGTGGAGACAAAAATTTTATTTTCGCTCTAACACTCTCTCCTGGACTTACCAATTCTCTACCAATAAATGTTTGTTGTCCAGATGTCTGCATTTCGGCAAATTCAAATTTGACCTGAGGCCTATATCCTGATTGCGCAGGTGTTCTTCGTCCACCTTGTTCAGTTGTTAAATATTGAAGTTCGGCTATAAAGTCAACCGTGTTAAATTCTTTATTATAATGATTGAGAATGTTGTCCATGATTTTATCAAAGTCGGATACATTGTAAAACCTCTTTGAAATATTTATTAGCTCTGCAATTGAGCTTCCTGCTTCTAATTGCCAGGCGTTTTGCCCATTGAATTTATTAGCATTTAATTTCTCAATGGTCAATGGCGTTCCGAAGCAGACTTTAAGTTCCCTTATAAAATCAGAAATAAAATTTTGATTCGTAGTTGGCCAATCGTCCATTGCATTTAAAAATAGTTTTGCAATGTCTCTTACCTTGTGTTCTTCAGTGTCAAGGTCAACTAAATTCCGAAGAGTATCAGATGTTTCTATGTTGTAATCCACTGTTTTTTTAATAAGTCAAGCCCTCAAGTAAACACATATTCTCCAGACTACAAGAGATAACTTAAATAAGTATCTTTGAGGTGTATTCCTCCTATACTACCAGCTAAAGAAATCACTCCCGCCTCTGGTTCAAGTCTTTAGTGTAGCGGTGACTTGAACCTATTATGAGCACATCTCTGCACAGAGTTTCCTACTTCCCCTGGGGCATACTAAGCTTGCGAAGTATCTAACTCCGTTCCTTGCGCTGGCTGAGTGGCATGCTACAACCTGCTTAGGCAGCTCCTTCCTATCGTCAGGAGGACTGCATGGGTGGTGGGACGTGCTGAGGTGAACTCTGCGGGATTGAGAATAGACACAAAAAAAGCTGCACTTGCGTGCAGCTTTCCTTTTGATAAACTTATCGGTATTATTATTCTTCTGCCAGGTTTTTATCTTCGGCTTTTTTGTCATTGTTTTCTCCCTCGGCCTTCACTTTATCGCCGTCTTCAAGCCTTTTGGATACCGCAAGGAATGGCCCTGAGATCACTTTCTCTCCTGGCTTTACGCCTTCAAGTATCTCTATGTTTTCATAATCGCTGATACCGGTTTTAACTTCTCTCAATACCGCAGTGCCTCCTTCATTGACAAACACTACTTCTTTGATGGTTTCCTTGGCTCCGGGAGCCTTCTCCTCTGCTTTAGCTACTTCTGCCCCTTCCTCTTTTGCTCCGAATTTTTTCTTGTTCGGGTCGCGTGTGGTAACAGCAGAAAGAGGTACGGCCAATGCGTTGTCTTTCCTGTTAGTAATGATATCGACACTTGCTGTCATGCCAGGACGGAACGGGTAACGGCTGCCTCCTTCTATAAGGTCCTGGTATGATGAGTTCAATATTTTAATACGTACTTCAAACTCAGTAACTGCATCGGCTGAGGCTTTGTCGTTGGCTGTGTTGGCTATTGCGGTAACCACGCCTTTAAACTCCTTATCGAGGTGGCTGTATGCATCTACATCGATAACAGCGGTATCGCCGAGAGCAACTCTGATAATATCATTTTCATTCACATCTACGCGCACTTCCATGCTATTCAGGTCGGCAATACGCATGATTTCGGTACCTTGAAACTGCTGGGTTCCCAGTACGGTCTCTCCTTTTTCTACATTGAGTTTGGATACTATACCTGCCATCGGAGAAGTAACCGTAGTCCTGCGTAAATTCTCCTGTGCCTGGTCAAGCGACGCGCCGCTTGAGCGAACGATATACTTTGCTGCTTCTACCGATTTCTCAGCAGATTTCAGATCATTTTTAGCTACTGCAAAATTTTGCTGTGCCTGCTCCCACTCCGCACTGGAAATTACATTTTGATCAAATAATTTCTTTTGCCTTTCGTATTCCTGCTCGGCTCTGATAAAAGTAGCTTTTGCCCTCTCCAAAGATGCTTCTGAAGAAGCCAGGTTGGCCCGTTGCTGGTTAAGCGATGCTCTTGACTGCTCCACAGCAGCAACAAAATTATCTGGTCGTACCTTTGCCAGTACTTCATTGGCCTGAACGGAGTCACCTTCCTCAACATTCAGCTCAATCAGCTCTCCTGACACCTCCGGGCTGAGTTTTACCTCCACCACAGGCTGTACCATACCGGAAGCACTTACTTTTTCAGTGATTGAAACCTGTTTGGCTTCGGCTACTTCCACCTCAATTTCATTGGGCTTGCCTATCCAACCGGCGGATTTACCTACAATAAGTATCACCACCAGCAGGCCGAATGCACCGATCAACCAGTATAACCATTTATTGGATCTTCTTTTTTTTGCCATCAGTTTAAAAATCTAAAGGTTTTCCTTGATAAAAATCTAATACTTTTAGTTTGAATATGTAGTCGTATTTTGCTCTTAAGAGGTCTGACTTAGCCTGGAACAGGTCATTTTCAGCTATCTGATAATCTGTAAAATTGACCGCTCCGATGTCGTACCGCTGCTTCATTACCCTGAATGATTCTTCCCTGGCCTCTACCTGAGTTTTTGAGGCATTGTACGATTTGATAGCGGCTGTTACATCATTGTAAGACTGCTCTATAGTTCTCCAAAGCTGGTATTTTACATCCTTCTCGTTGATCTCCGCCTGCTGGTGTGTGATCTTCGCCCTCTGGATGCCTGCCCTGGCTGAAAAGCCATTGAAAATGGGTATAGAAACTCCAAGGCTCACATACTTGCTCAGGTTATCGTTGATCTGCGTATCAAAATCAATGGTTTCATACCCGGTTGGCGATGAAGCCGGTACATTGACAGTTTGCAAGTCAGTGCCATTTGAAAAAGTAACTGACTGGTATAACTGCACCTGGTTGCCGTTAGGGTTTGTAGGATTGTTGATGAACACTGGTTCTGTAGCTGTAGGTATCTGCGACGCATCAGAGTACCTGGTGGTAAAGCCACCTTGTAGTGATAATGTAGGATAAAGGTTTCCTCTGGCTACCTCAACACCTATATCAGAACTTTCAGTATTTAGCTCTGCACTCTTAACCTCAGGCATTGCGCTTAGTGCTATATTGTATATTTCTATAGCCGAAAGCTCCATTACCGGCTCCGACTCCACTTCCAATTCGGGGACTACAATATCAATCTCACTTTCAGGAGGAAGTTGAAGCACCTGTTTCAATTGAATTTTGGCCATCAGGTAGTCATTCTCCCTGTTTACCACATTAAGTTCGTTAGTAGCCTTTTGCGCCTGCAGATCCAACAGGTTGGACCTGGGCAACGCTCCTACATCTACCTGCTTTTGGGTCAGCTCTACCTGTTGCTCGGTGCTGCTCAATTGTGTGCGGGCATTTTCCAGCAATTCGCGGGCAAAAAGGACATTGGTGTAAAAAGTAATCACATTAAGTATCACACTGTTCTTAGAAGCGGCAAGGTCCATCTGGCTCGACTCATAAGATAATCTGTTTTGCTTTATGGAATTGTTAATCCTCATGCCGTTAAACAGAACGACACTACTGGTTAAGCTTCCGTTGGCCGAGGCTATTCGCTGGTTGTCAACGAACAAGTTGGTAGTAGGGTCAATAGATCTACCCCAGCTATAACTGTAGGAGCCATTGGCATTGGCATCAGGCAACCTCGACAGCCTCGCCTGACTGTAGTTAATATCCTGGCTTTCTACATTTAGCTCACTTCTTTTAACATCCAGATTATTCTCCAGCGCATAGTCTATGCATTCCTGTAGCGTCCATTCGCTCTTATCTTGAGCAAAAGCGCCAAACGAACACAATAAAGAGACAATTAATACTTTAACTGCTTTCCTTTTCATCATATTTATAAATCGATATCGGGGATATAAATTACTTCTTTGATCCAGCTCAGGCTTTTAATGTACTCCAGGGTTATGGGTTTCAAACCGCTGTCCATTTCTATTACCTGGCAGGCAATATCATGCTTTCCTTTACGAGACACTGACATGGTCGCAATGTTACAGTTGTCGTGGGATAAAATATTGGCGATGTATGCAATACTGCCTTTAACATCATCTGCCTTGAGGATCAGGGTATGTAAACTCGCTGAGAAATTAGCATTAAAGCCATCAATTTCTGCAATGTTGATCACGCCACCACCCTTGCTCTCTCCTATTACTTCTATTTTTCTACCGTCCTTTTCCAGGTTCAGCTTTATGGTATTGGGATGATAAACTGAGGCATTGCCAACCGACTTAAAGGTGTATTCCAATCCCGCCTTTTCTGCAAAGTCAAATGAATTCCTGATCCTTTCGTCGTCCGTTTTATAATCCAGCAGACCGGCGATGATTGCCCTGTCGCTGCCGTGACCTTCGTAAGTACGGGCAAAGGAATTATAAAATGTAATTACGGCCTTTTCAGGCTTGCCTCCCAGCACCCTGATGGCTGCACGGGCTATACGCACCACACCCGCAGTATGCGAGCTCGAAGGTCCTATCATAACAGGTCCTATCATATCAAATACACTACTTTTCTCCGCCATGGCACTAAATTGTTATAGTTTCAATATTAATGATAATTTTACTGTTGCATCACCTGAAAATTATGAATGGTTAATAACCCATTTGAAGCCCCAAATTGGGTGATAAAGTATTTACAGGAGGTGCTAAACGGTCAAAGATCACATCTATTTATCGTTTTTCAATTTTATGGCTGCAATATTTAATAATAACTATATCACAGAGGCATTTTCATGTGCGCTGAACGACCGTGCCCTGCAATTTGGCGACGGCCTGTTCGAAACCATCAGGATTATAAACGGCAAAGCACAACTTTTAAACTATCATTTAGACAGGCTGCACGAAGGTGCCAAAGCCTTGCGTTTCAACGTGCCCGGATATATTACCGAAGAATCATTACAGTCGCAAATTGCTGAATTGCTTTTTCATAACCAGTTGGGAACGCAGGCTACAGCCAAGTTTATCGTATGGCGCAAGAACAGCCTGCAAAAGGCCTATGCAAGCACAGACAAGGAGGCAAATACTTTGCTAATGCTAAGGCCAGCCTCGACTACTGCTGTTAAACAAAATGCAGGCTTCTCAAAAGATGTGGTCCTTCACTACTGGAAACTCTCCAGGTTTAAAACCATTAGTGCCCTGCCCTATGTTATGGCCTCCCAGGAAAAGAACCTGAGGGATCTTGACGAACTCATCCTCCTTAATGTAAACGGTCATGTAACGGAATGTACCTCCTCCAACATATTCTGGGTGAAGGGTAAGGTTTATTATACTCCGGCGCTTTCAACGGGATGTATAGAAGGGGTTCAGCGTCGCCATATTCTGGAAACCCTTAAAGCCAAAAAGATAGAATATCGTGAAGTTGAAGAACTCCCTGAAGCCCTTTTAGGAGCAGATGGAGTGTTTGCCTGCAACAGCAGCGGACTCAGCCCCATCGCAGCGATTGACAACATAACTTACTGTAAATCAGAAGAAATAACAAAAACTTTAACCTGAGTTAACTTTTTAATCTATACTTTTCATATCATCTGGTACGATTGTAATTCGAAATCATTGAATCTTTTATTCCGGATATTGAGTAAAAGCAATAATGGAATACCCCGATCTTTAGTCTGGCCTCTACTTAAAAACCATCATATGAAACATGCACTGATTTTAGTTTTCATGCTTTTCCCGGTTCTTTCAAAAGCTCAAAAATTCAACACCCTGGAAAAGGTAACAGAAATACCTGAGCAAGACCTCATACCCGAAGGGATTGCCTATGATGCTGAGGGTGATATGTTCTACATAGGTAGCCTATACAAAAATAAAATTGTGGCTCTAGATGCCCGGGGTAAGCTCTCTGACTTTATCAAGGCCAATGAAGATGGTGACTGGAGCTATCTGGGTATGAAGGTAAAGGATGGTAAGCTTTGGACCTGCAGAAGTCCACTGAGCGATAAGCACGATAGTACAGGCTTCTCCGGCTTGTTTGTATATGATCTCAAATCCGGAAAGCGGATCAAAAGATACCTTACGCCGGATCGTGGCCACCTCCTCAATGACCTGGTTTTTGCAGGGGACGATATTTATATTTCGGATTCACAAGGCGGAGCTGTTTATAAAATTTCTTCTTCCAACGATCAACTGGAAGTATTTATCCCTAAGGGCACCTTTGCTTACCCCAACGGGATTACACTTGCCCCTGACGGTGGCTACCTGATATTGGCAACTTCGGGAGGCCTGCAAAAAATCGACATTGCCAGCAAGCAGGTGACTCCACTCTCCCACCCTGATTATTATATTATAGCTATTGATGGCCTGTACACTTATGAGAATACGGTGATCGGCTTTCAAAGTGTAATGAAACCTGAGGCCATTAACCGGTTTTATTTTGACAAAGACTATACGGAGGTTACGGATATCAAAACGCTGACCTGCGGGCATCCTGCATTTTACCAACCTACTACCGGAGCCATCAAAAACGGGTGGCTGTATTTCATTACCAACAGTTATGTAACTACAATGAACAATGAGAAAACGATCACAAACCCGAAAATATTAAAGAACCCTCAGGTCTACCGGGTAAAACTGAATTGATGCTTAAACAGCAACCGGAGCCTTGATACCAGGATGAGGATCGTAGTTCAGTATCTCAAAATCCTCATACTTATAGTCAAATATTGAGGCTGGTTTTCTTTTGATATGCAACTGTGGCAGGCTTCGGGGCTCTCTGCTCAATTGGGTTTTAACCTGCTCCATGTGGTTGGAGTACAGGTGTACATCGCCACCGGTCCATACAAAGTCGCCGACTTCAAGGTCGCACTGCTGGGCAAACATATGTACCAGCAAGGCATAGGAGGCAATATTGAAGGGCACTCCCAAAAAGTAATCGGCACTTCGCTGGTAAAGCTGGCACGACAACCTGCCATCTGCCACATAAAACTGAAAAAGCGCGTGGCACGGTGGCAGGGCCATTTCATCCACTTCGGCAGGGTTCCATGCACTTACAATGTGCCTTCTTGAATTTGGGTTTTTCTTAATCGCTTCTATAACATTCGATATCTGGTCTACTGTGCCTCCTCCGGGAGTTGGCCAGCTTCTCCACTGGTGGCCATACACCGGCCCAAGGTCACCATTTTCATCGGCCCATTCATCCCAGATCGAAACCCCGTTGTCTTTCAGGTATTTGATATTGGTATCACCGCTAAGGAACCAGAGCAATTCGTGAATAATAGATCGGATGTGCAGTTTTTTTGTAGTCAGCAATGGAAACCCCTCAGAAAGGTCGAACCTAAGCTGACGGCCAAATACGCTTACAGTACCTGTACCTGTACGATCACCTTTTTCATTACCATTGTCAAGGATATCCTGCATTAAATCTAAGTACTGTTTCATAATCTATCGTTTTTTGTTGGACACATATAGCTGGTTCAGGAAACGACTCATCGTGATAAATTTGTATTTATCGAAAGCTACGTGCGGTATTAATAAATAAAAGCTAAAATTAAAGCGAAGATATTAAATTTTGATTTTATACCTTTATGTCGCGTTAATACTTTTTTGCAAAATTAAGTGTGGAGTGGCAGCTTAAACTATGAGTAAATACATTCACATAAAATATATCCCCATTATCATTTTTTGCTTGAATATTGATACCATAAATACCTGATTGTCTAGGCATTAATATTTTTTATATCAATACAGAATTAAGAAGGTGCGTTTTGTGCACTATAATAACATATGGGATTTTTTAGTCAATTTTTCAGCCCAAAGAGGCAGCGTATCATCGAATCGGTAAGGAACTACTACAACGGTAAAGGTGACAAGATCCCCTACTCCTCCAAAGAGATCAGGGAGGCGATTGAGTGGGTAAAAAAAACCGATATGGAGAACAAAGAAATGCTCATAGAAAAACTTAATATGGCAGAGCTGCTGGTACAGGCCAAAGAGACTTCCAAATCACGTTAATTTATCTATTTTTGCGGGGGTTGTTAATGATATAGCCCTAAACAGATGCTGAAAAAACTCTCCTTTCTTTCCATTGCTTTTGTTATAACCGCATCATTGATATTTGGGTACTTCATCCGCGAGCTTCGGTTCAACTATGTTTTTGAGAGTTTTTTCCCTACCGATGACCCTGACCTGGAATACTACCAGGAATTTGAAAAGCTATTTGAAAATGACAACAACTACCTGCTCATAGGGCTGGTCAATGAGCCGACTGTTTTTGACAGCACTTTTCTGAATAAGGTAAACCTGCTTACGCAAAGTATCGGAAGGACAGCGCATGTAAAAAGCGTGGCGTCTATCACCAGTATCGAAAAACCCATCATCAGCCCTGCAGGTTATTTTGAAATTCCCGTAATACATGCCGATGCACCTGACAGGTATGCTCAAGACAGCGTACGCATCTACAAAGACGAATGGCTGCTTGAATCGTTTATCTCACGCGATGCCAGGGCCACTGCTATTGTTTTAAAGCATGAACCACTCCCTGGCAAAGAGGCTGCTGATTCCCTGGTTAACAATATCAGAAAAGCTATTGATGACCTTAATTTTCAGGAAAGCCATTTGGCAGGTAAAGCCTATGCTCAGGGGGTATTCATTGAAAAGATGCAGTATGAGTTGGCCATTTTCCTGTCTGCCTCTGTCGTTCTGGTCATAGTATTCCTGCTGATAGCTTTCAGGTCCATTTCGGGTGTGTTTGTGCCACTCATCGTCGTACTGCTCTCTACGATATGGATACTGGGTTTTATGGCCATGACAGGCAAGACCCTGGATATCCTTATGGTACTACTGCCTACGATCATGTTTATCGTGGGCATGTCTGATGTGGTACACATCATGACCAAATATATTGAGCAACTGCGCGTTGGCGACAGCAAAAGTGAAGCACTGGTCACTACCATAAAGGAAGTCGGGCTGGCCACGCTCCTTACCTCACTCACTACGGCAGTCGGCTTTGCCACCCTGCTGACGGCGAGTATCAAACCGATCCGGGAGTTTGGTATATACACTGCTGTGGGGGTGTTTTTTGCTTTTATTGTTGCCTTTGCACTGCTTCCCGCATGTCTGTACATTCTTCCAAGGCCTAAGGTGTCTTATAAAATGGTACACAGGTCTTCATGGTTTCTGTTTTTGAGCCGCTCGTTTATCAAAGTAGCCAGAAACGGTAAAACCATTATTGGCATCAACCTCCTGCTCATCGTTATTTCATTGGCCGGCATTTCCCAGATCCGCATCAACACCTTCCTCATAGAAGACCTGCCGGCAGATGATCCGCTTAAGCAGGACTTCACCTTCTTTGATTCGCAGTTTGGAGGTTCACGACCTTTTGAAATTACGGCAACGGTAAAAAAGGAAGGACTCACCGTGTATGACCGTCAGGTTTTGGTTGAGACAGATTCTTTACAAAGCTATTTCACTTCACTATTCGGCCCGGGAGGAATTATATCTCCGGTGACTATAGTAAAAGGCCTTAACCAGGCCATCAACGGTGGCTCTCCTGATGCATACAGGTTGCCCTCTACAGAAAAGGAATGGAAGCGCCTGAACAAGTACCTGCCAAGGATACTAAAAAGGCATGAAAGCGCCGGAAATATTACGGCAAAGGAGAATACCATCGGCAGGATCAGCACGCGTGTCGGGGATATCGGCAGTGCTATCTCACTGGCCAAAACAAAGGAATTGCAGTCATACATCAGACAGCATACCGACACCTCCCTGGTAGCATACAAAGTAACGGGTACCTCTAACCTGATAGATAAAAACAACGAATACCTGGCCAAAAACATGTTTGAAGGCCTGGGTATAGCCTTTCTGGTCGTAGCCATTATTGCCGGCCTGCTTTTCAAGTCCATACGCATGGTCATCATCACACTGGTGCCCAATGTTATCCCGCTACTGGTTATCGCCGGGATCATGGGTATCTCCGGCATCACTTTGAAGCTGTCCACCTCTATCGTCTTTTCCATTGCTTTCGGCATAGCGGTTGATGATACCATTCACTTCATCAGTAAACTCAAAATAGAGCTCAACAAGGGCAAGCCTCTGCTCTATGCGCTGAAAAGGACTTACCTGTCGACCGGAAAGGCAATCATCGTGACGAGCATCATCCTTTCGGGAGGTTTTCTGATCTTGTTGCTGTCCTCCTTTGGCGGAACGTTCTACACAGGCCTTTTGGTGAGCCTGACACTTATCTTTGCCCTGATCATTGACCTTACCCTGCTACCAGTGATGATCATACTTTTCTTCAAAAGCAACAGATAGGCGGTCATGCGAAATTTCCAGAGACACTGACTTTTACCTCTCTGTTTGACAGACTGTTTGTTAATAGCAACAGGCAAAAGCAGTTGGCACATCAGGATATAATACCAATACCTCAGCTTATCTTGTTTCACTGGTAAGCTTTATGTTTAGCGTTCTTGTTTTCCGGTTCAACTCACTCCACAGTTTTACGCCCGCCCCGGAGAGGCCCGCTGGTTTTACCTTCTGATCATCACTTTGCTGTAATGTGGTTTACCATCCATGACTATTTGCAGCAAGTACAGGCCTTCCGGCAAATGACTTACATCAAGCATAAGCGCTCCGTCACGCTGGTTTGTCGTGAGTTCACTGGCCTTTCCTTCGGCAGAAACAACCTTTACAGCGTCAATCTCTGAATAGTTTCCTCTAAGATGGATTTCGGAAGCTGCGGGATTAGGGTAGACGTAAACCTGAGGCTGCAAGATATTCATATCGCCACTCTTTGCTGATAAACCTGCCTGTAATGCCCTGATGCCAACCTTAAAAGCAGCATCAAATACAGTATATGAAATACCGTTGTACCAGAAGTTGCCTCCGTTATACACATTGGCATAGCTGTACTTTATGGATGCCCCAGTGAGCTGAATCGTATACTGCTGCCCATTGACCAGTTGGGGACCGTTCTGCAGGGTTATGGTCTGCCAACCATTGCCTTTGTTTATTCCTGTCTGTTCAAATATGGGTGTCCCCGCTACGGTATTGCCCTGGTATACCCGGATGGCTGATGCCGAGATGGCATTGACCAGGTGAAAAGAAACAGTTTCAAGGTTTCCATTTACCGTAGCTGTAAAAGACTGGCCCATATGCTGTCCATTGTTATAACTTAATATCCCGCTGCCATTGGGCTGATCTATCACTACCAGCTCTCCCTGCCCTCCTTCTGCGGGGGTGATTGCAGAAACCGTTTGGCTTACCGCAGTTTCATTGCTGGCATTGACGGCTGTTACCCTGTAGTAGTACCGGGTTTCAGAAGCCAGGCCTGCATCATCATACAAAGTGGAGTTGGCACTTAAGTTCGCAACCTCAACAAATTGATTATCAGAACTTAACGATCTTTCAACAACATAAGAAGTTTCCGTGGTTGCATTATCATTCCAGGTAAGCCTGATCTCTGAAGATGAGCTCGCCACGGCCTGCACATTGTCCGGTGCCTCAAACACTTCTTCCACCTCCACGATTTCAAAAAACTGCGCAGCCACGTAACTGCTGAACAGGTTAACATCACTGGCGTAAGAGCCGGTTTGTCCTCCCTGATCTTCTCCATTACCCGGATCAACGGCAATGGCATGACCCATGCCATCAATGCTATATGTGATCACGACATCATTTCCTTGCTGGTCTTTATAAGCCTTCCGGGTTACCTGGGCATTATTGTCATAGGCGGCATCTTCCTGATCGGCCACCTGATCCGTTTCATGCACATTGGTCCATTGCTCCATCAGTTCCCTTTGGTTCATAAAATACACAGTGTAGTCTGAGGTGCCATGAATGGTCGCCAGACGCGGATAGTTACCAGAAAAAGAAGGATAGGCATTACGCACAAGATTTCCCAGTTGCTCAGGGCTTTTGTTGATGTTACCAAACATGGCCATAAAGGCTTCGTTACTTCCTGAGGCCACCTTGTAAGGCAACCCGCTCATGACCACTCCGGCCGAGAACACGTCGGGGTAGGCAGCCATCATAACACTGGTCATGGCACCACCGGCAGAGAAGCCGGTAACGTATACGCTGTTTCCGTCAATGGTGTAGTTGGCTTTTACATAATCAACCATTGATTTGAGTGAGGCTGCCTCACCCGCTCCACGGCTGACATCGCCATTTTCAAACCAGTTGAAGCACTGGGAAGAATTGTTGCTGCTCTTTTGCTCTGCATAAATTACATAGAAACCATACTTGTCGGCCAGTCCGCTCCAGCCGCTCTCATTGGCAAAACCACCTGCATTTTGAGTGCAACCGTGGAGTACCAGAACCAGGGCCGCATTGGAGGCCGGTATTGCCGGTTCATGAAGGTACATCCTGAGGTTACCGGGATTTGCCCCAAAGCTGGCAACGGGTGACTGAGAAAGTACTTTATAGGTAAAGCATAGAATAATGGGTAATATAAATAGCTTCTTCATAGGATTGAGGGTTAGGTGTGCGTATTAATATCTCAATCCTTTGGGAATGAATACCTCCCCATGGTTATTTTCAGCGAGGTGACTTAAAAGGCTGTTTTCATCGATCAGGGGCCTAACTATCAGATTATCAAGCAAGTAAGAGTCACTAAAAGCTGATCGACTTTAAGCAGCAATACCAGATATTGATCTGGAGGTTTAAATCTTAATAGACAAATACCGGGTTTTCTGTTTCTTCCACCACCTGTCCTGCATGGCATTCTTTATAGCTGGAAGACTTGCTAAAACGGTTAATAGCAATAAAATCAGCATCATGCTCATCTGCATAGGCTTTAATTGCCATTTCTTTATTCGGGCTGTTCAGAAGTGCAATGGCCTCTGCTTTCAGGCTGTGCATGGCCAGGTAATCTTCTATATCCCGGCGGGTGCATTGCTTTTTATCATCCGGGTGATTGACATGTATATAGTAAACCTTGGACGAAAGCTTTCTGGCCAGCAAGGCAATTTCTTCCACATTATGCTGCTCCAGAGAGTCGAAATCCAACGAAACTACAATTCTGTGATTGCCTTTAAAGGTGTGTTCCTGGTTGTGACAAACCATAATGGGGCAGTCAACTTTTATCAGATCGTGGGCCTGTCTTAAGTTACAAATGGAATCACCAATGGTATGAGCACTGGTGACTCCTATTACGATAAGGCCTATTTCTTTCTTTTTTAATTGTTTTCTGATGCCCGAAGCTACCTTGTCAATTTTAATCTCCGAATGTATCTCAACCCGGTTGTTGCTCACTTTCTTCACCAGCTCTGCGAGTTTTTCCTCATTCTCCTTCAACAGGTTCATAGAGGAAACAAGCTCATCACTGATATTCTCAATGGCATCCGTTGATGGCTGTACCTTACGCCTGACAGGAGGGATAAAATTAACGAGGTAAACGCTCGTTTTTAATTTCTCGCCCAACTCTATGGCATTTCTGGCCGCATTTGCCGATGCCTCTGTAAAGTCAACTGGCACAAGAATGGATTTGGTAAGCTTTCCCATAACATCAAATTTTGGTTAGGGCATTGAAGTGCGCGGTGCTTCGGAAATAGAAATAGTAATTATTGATCTAAAAAAGCCGTGAACATCCAATGACTCTTTTCTAGTTTATTGATAAACGAATTTATCATATCTTCGGTGCCTACATCACCAATATTTATAGCTGCGTTTGCTACGTCTGTCATGTAAGTTAACAATATTTCGTAATCCTTCAAGATTTCTGCCACCATTTCTGTGCCTGCAAGGTCTGACCCTGTTTCCTTGATCTCAGAATTGGCCAGATATTCTTTTAAAGTACTCATCGGGGTAAAACCAAAAACCCTGATCCTTTCGGCGATATCGTCAATGTTCAGTTTTGCCTCATTATACTGCTCTTCAAACTTCTCATGGAT
>NZ_SMLW01000351.1 GCF_009711405.1 Fulvivirga kasyanovii
AAATAGAATTTACTCCTTATACTTAACAAATGATTATATATCAATTTGCATACGAATACGTTAAGTTCGGTATTTCTATTTCCGTTTGTTTACCGGAGGTGAAAACCACATTTACACCACTGCTACCATTCAAAAGCTGCTGCAGTGCTTCAAGTTCTATTTTTCCGATAATATATCCGTAATCTGACCCGATGTAACTTTCAGAAATGCTGGTAAATGCATTTTTGTCAATGTCTTCTATGTCATTAAAGCTTAAATATACTTCCACTGCCTGAGAACCTCCGGAGGTAAAATCGGCAGACTTATAACGATAGGTATAACCTTGTGTCAGTGCAATTACATCAGATAGTACGGCGAGGCCGGTTGGCAAACTGCCCGCACCTTTTCCTATCAATGTTTGGTTACTTGCATATTTTCCATTGATCAGCACACAGTTAAATTCGTTTTCGACATGGTATAAAGGGTTCTGTTCGTCGATAAAATGTGGAGCGACCAGTGTTGAGAGAACTTTACCGTCAAAATGTGCCTTGGCCAATAACTTTATTTTAAGGTTTCTTTCTTTGGCAAAAGCAATATCCTTTTCTGAGATATTCTGTATTCCCCAGTTGAATATGTTTTCGGGATGTTGGCGTATGCCGAATGTATGTTGAAGTATGATGCTCAATTTAAATTTAGGGTCGAAACCTCCGACATCCAGTGTGGGGTCAGTTTCTGCAAAGCCATTGGCCTGAGCTTCGCCCAATGCTTCTTCGTATGATTTTCCTTCCTGGAAGAGTTTGGTTAATATGTAATTTGAAGATCCGTTAAAAATGCCTTTGATCTCTTCGATCTGTTCAGAAGCGTAATAATCTTCCAGGTTACGAATAATAGGTATGCTGCCACAAACGGCACCTTCGTAGAGTAGGGGAGTTTCATATTGCTTTTGCAGTGCAATAAGCTCATCCAGGTTTTCAGCGACCATTTTTTTGTTGGCAGAAACCACGGCCTTTCCTTTTTTTAGAGCGGCCCTTACAATTTCCAGCGCTGCCTTGGCGTCATCTATTAGCTCTACAATGATATTTATATCTTCATTATTCAGTATCTCTGCTGCGTCATAAGTGATTTTTTCAGCTTCAATACTTCTTTTCTTTTCTTTGTTTTTGACACAAACCTTAACTATTTCGGCATCGGCATTATTTTCCGACAGGGTTTTGTATAATCCCTGACCTACACACCCGAAACCAAAAAGACCTATCTTATATTTACTCATTTTATTTTTCTGTTTAGTAGTACTTGAATCTGTTTAGTCAGGGCTTTTGCTTCGATTAAAAACCCGTCATGTCCGTAAAGCGAATCTATAAGGCCAAACTCAGCGTCTTTGATGTTTTTTGCAATAAACTTCTGCTCAGCATAGGGGAAGAGAATATCGGTTCTGATACCCAATACCAATGTTTTTGCCTTTACAGATTTAAGGGCATGCCGCACGGACTTTTTGCCTCTTCCTATATTGTGGCTATCCATAGCTTTGCTTAGGTACCAGTAAGAAAGCACAGTGAACCTGTCGCTCAGTTTTTGCCCCTGATAATATTGGTAACTGCTGGCTTTGAAATCATCTACCTTATCCTCAAAATCCGTCTGGGTTTTTCTATAGGTATTTTGATTTCTGTAGGATAGCATGGCTATGGCCCTTGCTGCCTGTAGTCCCTTTTCCCCTGCGCCTTCATAGCTGTACTGGTAAGTAGGGTCGGCCTCTATGGCCATTCGTTGTGCAGTATTGAAAGCGATGCCCCATGCAGAGTGTCTCGCATTGGTAGCTATTACACAAATGGACTCAAACAATTCCACATCGGAAGAGGCCCACTCCAATAGTTGCTGGCCACCCATAGAACCGCCAATGCCGAGCAGTACTTTATCTATGCCCAGGTGGTCTTTTAAGATGCGGTGTACATTCACCATATCTTTTACCGTAACCAAAGGGAAATTCGGCCCATATTTTTCTCCCGTGCGGGGATCAATGCTATCCGGCCCAGTAGTGCCATAGCAAGAGCCTAGCATATTGGCGCAGACAATAAAGTACTTGTCAGGATCAATCAGGTAACCTTTTCCCACTACTCCCGGCCACCACTCCACAGGATCAGCATTGGCAGTAAGTGCATGAAATACCCAAACTACATTGTCTTTTTCTGGTGACAACGTGCCATAGGTGGTATAGCTGATCTCAAGTTCAGGGAGTGTGTTGCCACACTCCAGACTGAACTCTTGATTGAATTTGAGGGATTTCAAATTGTCTTGCTGATCAGGCTTCTGCTGATACTGCGGTTTTAACTTTGTCAAAGGCATTTTTTAAATCTTCTTTTATGTCATCTATATGTTCTATCCCCAGCGATATTCTGAGAAGGTTTGGCAATACACCAGAAGCAAGTTGTTCTTCGTCATTAAGTTGCTGATGTGTAGTTGCGGATGGCTGGATGATCAGCGTTTTGGCGTCACCTACATTAGCCAGATGGCTCACCAGTTTCAGGTTATCTACAAAGGCCGTTGCTTCCTCTTTTCCCCCTTTGATCACAAATGTCAGCACACCGCCAAAGCCGTTTTTCAGGTACTTTTTGGCCAGAGGGTGGTAAGTGCTGCTTTCAAGTCCAGGGTAGTTCACTGACTCTACCTGGGGGTGGTTTTCCAGCCACTTGGCCAGCTCAAGGGCATTGTCGACAGTACGCTGAACCCGGAGCGATAATGTTTCAAGGCCTTGTAGCAGCAGAAATGAGTTAAACGGACTCAGGGCCGGGCCAAAATCGCGCAAACCTTCTACCCGTGCCCTTATGGCAAAGGCGATGTTAGGAAGCCCTAAAGGATTGTTAAAGCCGAATGTCTCCCAGAAGTTAAGCCCATGATAACCTTCGGAA
This sequence comes from Fulvivirga kasyanovii, assembly GCF_009711405.1. Taxonomy (GTDB): domain Bacteria; phylum Bacteroidota; class Bacteroidia; order Cytophagales; family Cyclobacteriaceae; genus Fulvivirga; species Fulvivirga kasyanovii. The sequence goes on from NZ_SMLW01000351.1 coordinate 2,883, forward strand.
GGTTCTGTGAATTGAGGAAACTTGCCGTTGCCCCAATTATAATTGCCACTGTCAATGATCACACCCCCGATAGAAGTACCGTGGCCTCCGATCCATTTGGTAGCTGAAGCTGTAACGATAGCAGCTCCATGCTCAATAGGCCTGAATAAATAGCCGCCGGCACCAAATGTATTATCTACGATCAATGGGAGATCATATTTTTTAGCCAGTGCTGCAATAGCATCAAAGTCAGGAATGTTGAAGCCCGGATTACCAATAGTTTCCAGGTAGATGGCTTTAGTTTTATCGTCAATCAATTTTTCAAAGTGTTCCGCTTGGTCACTTTCAGCAAAACGGGCCTCTATGCCGATCCTTTTAAAGGCTACTTTGAACTGGTTGTAAGTACCTCCATATAGAAATGGCGAGGTAACAAAATTGTCGCCAACTGTCAGGATGTTGTTTAGTGCTATGAATTGTGCCGCCTGACCTGAGCCCACTGCCAGAGCAGCGACACCACCTTCAAGTGCTGCTATGCGTTTTTCAAACACATCAGTAGTCGGGTTCATGATCCGGGTGTAGATATTGCCAAATTCTTTCAGTGCAAAAAGGTTAGCACCATGCTCCGAATTTTTGAAAGTATATGAGGTAGTTTGATATAAAGGAACAGCTCTTGAACGTGTAGATGCTTCAACGTCTTCATATCCTGCGTGTAGCTGTAGTGTTTCAAATTTTAATGATTTAGACATAATCGTAATTATTTTAAATATTGTAGATCTTGAGAATATTTGGGTATGCTGCGCTAAGCGTATTTGTGCCTTTGTCAGAGTTTGCTCAGGCCCGGAAATGAATCGAATTATATAAGATTCCTATCCCGGTTTTATCTCAGGGCAGGTGGTGTTGTTTTGCGAGAGGAGCGAAGCCTAACGACAACAACAGCAGCAGCAACAACACATGTCGTCGCAGAATAAAGAAATGATGTAATCGGTCAGCGATTGAATTGATCGTTGAAAAACCGCTATTAGACCTGTTTGATGTTGGATTGATCTTTTCATTTTTCATCAATTTATATTCTCCCGAATCCGTCACTTGACGAACATTCCTGGGATCAGGATGTAGCACCTTGGTTTGGTTACCAGGTTGCTAGCGTTTCTCAGAGCCTGTCTCTCCACGCTTCTTTATAAATCGATTTCTCAAGAGAGAGTATCGAATTGATCCTACAAACGTAGTGAGCGTTTGCAATGTTTCCAAATCATTTGTTGAAATTTTTATCTAAACCCGTTGGATTCAGGCAATTTGGCTGCTATGGTGATGGTCAAAAGCTTCTTTTGCCAGTTTTTGAACATCTTCTTTCAATGCCTCCGGGCTTATTATAGATACTTCCGAACCAAACATTAGCAGCCAGCGGGATAAGCCCCTGAAAGATGAGGTCATAAACTTTAGTTCAACACCGTCACTTACTTCTTTTTCTTCAGCCAGCCCGAAATAGTATTTCTGTTCTCCCAGAAAATGGGCGATCCTTTTGGAAACTTTAATCCTGGACTCTTTAAGGTCGGTGCCCTGCATAAAGGTTTTGAGGTATTCCTGATAGGACTGATGGTTGCCCGGATCATAATACTCGTCTAACACACGAAGCTTGGTTATCCTGTCTGTACGGAAATCCCGAAGGTCCTGCCGCATTCTGCAAAAACCGATCATGTGCCAGTGAGATCCATAATAGCATAACCCCAGAGGTTCCACCTGCCGGGTATTGTATTGGCCGTTATAATTGGAAAAGTACTCAAAGGAAAGTACTTTTTTATGTGCCAGTGATGATTGTATATCGGACAGGAAGTGATCAGGAAATTGCTCAGCCGTCATGCTGGGCCTTTGCAGTACTTCGATATTCTGCTCAAGGTTTTCCAGGTAATCTTTTTCCTGTATTTTAAGTACAGCTTTGATTTTGTACATGGCTTCCTCAAAATGCTGCTGAATGGATTTGTCCGTATGCTTTTCAGCCAGCTTGGATGCCATTAGTATTGCACCCGCCTCCTCTTTGGTAAAGCTTACCGGAGGCAGGTTATACCCCTCCATGAGAAAGTAACCCTTGCCAGCTTCAGCACCAATTGGTACACCCGCCTCTTCCAGTGCCCGGATGTCGCGATATACCGTCCTCAGGCTTATTTCGAAGCGGTCAGCAATATGCTGAGCCGTAACTACTTTTTTACTTTGCAGTTGAATGAGAATAGCCGATAACCTGTCTATGCGATTCATTTTTCAGCCAAGTCTTTTATTTTATTGTTCATCGCCATAAAGCCGGCACGGGTTTTAGTATCCAGGCTTTTCCATAAAAGAGGAACAAGTAAACCACTGAAATCCTCTCTTTGAATGAAGATACATTTATTATCGGTAAGCTCTTCTATTTCAAAAATGTGGTGTCCGTCAAAAATTCCCCGCATAAACAAGCTTCCAAGCCACCCGAATTGTTTCTCCTTTTTAAAGAGTGTGACCTGGGGTTTGAAAACCATGGGTTTGGAGTCCGGTGGCTGCAAAGTTACTCTAAGCCGTTCCCTGATTTTGGGCTTACCTATTATGCTGATAATAAATGGGTTCCATTCCGGATATCTGTCAAAGTCCATCAGGATACTCCATATTTTATCAGGTGGGGCAGATATTTCTATGGATGTTTTAAGCTGCTTCATGTTTGGAGAGGAATTTTTGAATGTAGAAAGCTCTTAACCCAATAAGGATCACAAACGGAATAAAAGCATAATGAATCTGTTGTGGTAGAAATGCCCAACATAGAAGCAGTAAAAGGCTTATTATCCAGGTAGCACTAAAATATTTTGTCAAAAAAGCCGGTTTTTTGCGCATTAGCAATAAAAGTGCTACTGGAAAGTGCAAGGGTATAGCCCACAAAAGGTTAAAGTTGCGCGCCGCAGCATTATGATCAGTGGCCAACCACAGCAATAGCAGTAGCCATCCGATAAGTCCAATTACAGAAAACAGCAGTACATCGAAGCCGGCGTATAATTTGCCTTTTTTATAGCCAAAGTAGGTAGCTATGATTCCAATGAACAGTAATATGATAAATGATATCAACGGAGTAATTGCCGAAGCCTGATCTTCTTCCGGGGTTGAATTATAGGTAATGATAGTGTTTTTCACAAGGGGTACCCTTTTGCCATCGCGAACTATAGTGGCATGGTTAAATCCTTTTTCTATATAGTCAGGCAAAAACATGTACTCATACGGTGCAGCAACTTTATCCATTGGCAACCCAAGGCAGATATCAATGCCTAAGTCGCCCCAGGGCTGTTGTTTCAGGTAAAGGTCCGTAAGCTCCCTGATGGTATAGTTGGTATTGATATATGAGCCGTCAAATTGAACACTATCACCAAAGGTTTTTACCAACGCGTCCCTAACCCTGGTGGCACAGTTGTCATAGAAGTAATCGTACAGGTAGTACTGATTTTCCGGGAGGGCATTCCACTGAAGAAAGTCAAAGAGTTGTTGCTTTTGCTGGTGTGAGAGGTTCAGCACCTGTTCATGAATATAGCGATTATAGTAAATGTAGTAATCCCTGAAATTCCTGTATTCAGTTACGCCGAGTTTGTAGTTCAGGTGGCCTCGGGCAAAATTGAGGTAAAAGTTGGGCTGATCAAAGTCAAAGACCCCATAGTTGTACAATATGTCATAACCCTTTTGAGGATCTTTTACCCTGATGGCACTATGTCCGAAGGCAGAATAAAGTTCTCCCTGGTAGGGGCCACAAGTTAGAATATGAATCTCTCCTTTTTCTGAAAGCTGCAGGTTTTGCGAGTTGCTGATTAAGGGTAGAAATATTAATAAT
>NZ_SMLW01000452.1 GCF_009711405.1 Fulvivirga kasyanovii
TGGTTTTGAAGTAATTGGATATAAATACATACTCATCGTCAATACTTACATGCTTTAATCGAACAAAGGCCATGTAGATAAATAATCCAAATATCACCAAGACAAAAGATGCAGATAATGCACCTGCATATTTACCTTCTGTAATTAGGCCTGCAATGGCGAATGTAAATGCCAGATAAAAAATAGAAGGTACAATAAATTTTAAAAAGATTGTCGCATTTGATGATATCTGCGTTTTTTTCATGGTTGTAGTGAGTTGTATGGCGTAATATAGCTATTCCTGCCTTAATTTGTTGCTTCCATGGTACCCTGACTTAGTTGTTGCATGGTCCGCTTTTGTTAGGATTCCTTTGATTCCTTCATTGTCAATAATAGCAAGAAGGCTGTTAAAGGTCGACCTGTTCTTATTTTGGTTGCCCACATTATTACACAATACCAAGCTTCTGACTTTGTTCCTTGCATTCCAAAACACCCCATTAATCAGTGAAAAATATGAACATAACCAACATTAGGGTGTTAATTAAACTGTTTGTTGATAAAAATATTTATTGAATGAAAATTGAGGGTATTTGAGAAGCTTATTCAATTTTGATCAATTTTTTAATGAAATAGGTGTTAAAATACCCCGATTTTGATTAATTAGGCTTATAAATTTAAATAATGGGTCTTAAATGATCCATGAAATCAAATTTTTACTACTTTTACGAAAAATCAAATTTACACTACAACCACTATGGCACACTTACGCTTCAAAGCACTTGATCTGGCAAATAACAGAACCAGAACTAAAGTAGAAGTATCAGGAAAAATTTCAGATTTCTTTGGCCAGGATGTTTTTGGCCTTCGCGAAATGCAAAGCCTTCTTGCACCGGATGTTTACAAAAAGGTGAAAAAGGCTATTGATGAAGGTACAAAAGTAGACGTAGAAACTGCAGATGCAGTGGCCTCTGCGGCTAAATCCTGGGCATTGACCAAAGGCGCTACCCACTATACACACTGGTTTCAGCCACTTACCGGGTCAACAGCAGAGAAACACGATACATTTTTTGATGCATCTACAGGTATCGAAAAGTTTAAAGGTTCTGCATTGGTTCAGCAAGAGCCTGATGCATCGTCTTTCCCAAGTGGAGGTATAAGAAGTACTTTTGAAGCCAGAGGCTATACTGCCTGGGATCCAAGTTCTCCTATGTTTATTTATGGTGTAACACTTTGTATCCCTACAGTATTCGTTTCTTACAACGGTGAAGCTTTGGATAATAAGACACCATTGTTGAAAGCGGTAGAAGCAGTAGATAAAGCAGCAACTAACGTATGTCAGTTGTTTGATAAGAAAGTTACAAGAGTAAAAGCTTCATTGGGTTGTGAGCAAGAGTATTTTGTTATTGATAAAGCTTTGTATGCCGCACGACCTGACCTTGTAATGGGCGGAAGAACGGTATTCGGACATAACCCTGCACGTGGTCAGCAGCTTGATGATCACTATTTTGGTTCTATTCCTCCAAGGATCTATGACTTCATGAAAGGTTTTGAAATAGAGGCTTTGAAGTTGGGTATCCCTGTAAGTACAAGACACAATGAGGTTGCTCCAAGCCAGTTTGAAGTAGCTCCGTTGTTTGAAGATATTAACATTGCCGCTGACCACAACCAGTTATTGATGGATGTGATGTCAAAAGTAGCTGAAAGGCACCGTCTTAAGGTGTTGTTCCACGAAAAGCCGTTCGCAGGCCTTAACGGAACAGGAAAGCATAACAACTGGTCGTTAATCACCAATACAGGTGTTAACTTGTTCCAGCCAAGCTCAAGCGCCAGGGAAAACCTGTTGTTCCTGATTTTCTTTGTTAACACCATTAAAGCTGTTTACGAACACGCCGACCTGCTTAGGGCCAGTGTGGCTTCTGCCGGTAACGATCACCGTCTTGGGGCAAACGAAGCTCCTCCGGCTATTATGTCCGTATTCATAGGTTCTCAGTTGACCGCTGTACTGGACGAGCTGGAGAAAAAAGGAAATGTGAAGGTAGGTAAAGGTGAAAATATGTACATGAAGCTGGGTATTGACAAGATACCACCAATCATTCAGGACAATACTGACAGGAACAGGACTTCACCTTTCGCATTTACCGGTAACAAATTTGAGTTCAGGGCAGTAGGAGGTAATGATAACTCTGCATCTTCTATGACTGTACTGAACGCCATAGTAGCGGATCAACTTACGGATTTCTACGAGGCCGTTCAGAAAGAGATCAAGAAAGGTACTGAGAAGAGAATGGCTATCGTGGCCATACTCAGAAAATACATCAAGGAATCTAAAGCCATACGTTTCGAAGGCGACGGATACTCTGACGAGTGGGTAAAAGAAGCCGAAAAAAGAGGCTTATCTAATATTCAGGACACGCCAAGAGCACTTGATGCTTACCTGACTGACAAATCAAGAAAAGTATTTAACAGACATGCTATCCTTACTGACAGGGAGCTTGAAGCCAGAAATGAAATCCGTTGGGAAAGCTACATCATGAAGATCCAGATTGAATCAAGGGTGATGGGTGACCTGGCGCTTAACCATATCGTACCTACGGCTATAGCATATCAGAACAAGCTGATCCAGAATGCCAACGGACTTAAAGGTTTAAATATTTCCAATGCCGGTGTGATCAAGACCATTGAAAGCATCTCTGGTTATATAGAAACCATTCAGAGCGAAGTTCATAACATGATAGAAGAGCGTAAGCGCCTCAATAAAGTCGAAGACCTGAGAGAGAAGGCGATAGGCTACTGTGATGATGTGAAAATGAAATATTTTGACAAGATCCGTTACGCAGTTGATAAACTCGAAATGCTGATCGATGATGAGGATTGGCCTCTGATCAAATACAGAGAAATGTTATTTTTGAGATAATAACATAAACCCTTCAAAAAAGCGGATGGAATTATTTCATCCGCTTTTTTTGTTACTTGCATGGAAATTGCACCTATAACATATTATGGAATTGATAAAAGCAATAATGAAAGATAAGTTGTTCTATGTGGTTTTAGCCGCTATTCTCGTGGTAAGCAGCGCTATGAATTTCAATGAAAGCCATAATGCAGACCTGCTTCAGGAGTACTACCAGCCTGTAGAGGCTTCTGATACGCTGGAAACAGAGAGCGTAGAGGAAAAGCAGGAAATAGTTATGACGCTGAGAGATAGCCTTGTAGATTATGCCCTTACTTTACAGGGGAGGCCATACAAATACGCCGGCAAAGGCCCGAATGTGTTTGATTGCTCAGGCTTTACCTGTTATGTTTATAAAAACTTCAATTTTCAACTCCCCGCTTCTTCGTCACTCCAATCGAAATTTGGTGTAGAAACAGTAACTGAAGAAGTGAAGAAGGGTGACTTATTGATATTCAAAAGCCCAAGGCCAGGCGTTAACAGCGTAGGGCATGTGGGTATGGTTGTGTCTAATGAGAATGGTAAGATCAACTTCATCCACAGCTCCACCCGAAGAGGTGTGGTTATAGACAGCCTCAGCCATAAGCATTATAAAGCCCGCTATCTGGGCGCACGTAGAGTATTAACTGATTAAGCCCATTCACAAAATCTTTCAGGCAGAGTCTTCTGGTTTGTAGAAGACTCTGCCTTTATAATATAATAAGCTTGCCCTAAAACAAGTGTTCTCCTATATTTACCAGGTTTGTCAACTGCTATCAATAACTGTCTTTCACGCATAGATTCGAAATGTTAGTGTTTTACACTGAAAATTCCGATTGATCCTTATTCTGCGTAAGCAATGATTTTTTCCTTTAGCCGTATCTTTTCCTGATGGGTCTGGTCATGGTGGTAAATATCTTCCCTGAAATTTATCAAGCCGTTTTCATCTACCCAGGCTGACCAGTAGACTATATGAACAGGTATCTCTTCATCCAAAATTACATTTTGTGTTTTTTCGGAATCGATGTACTTGTTAATTTTCTTTCTGTCCCAGTCAAGCACATATTCGGCAAGCTCCAGGGGCTTTTCTACCCGGATGCAACCGTGGCTAAAAGTCCGTTCTTTTCTGTAAAACAGATGGTGTGCCGGAGTATCATGCAGGTAAATGAACTGGCTGTTAGGCATCATAAATTTTATCCGTCCCAAAGAGTTCGTAGGTCCCGGGGCTTCCACTATGCGAAATGTCCAGTTTGTGCTGTCTATATCATCCCAATCCACGTCCTTTTGCTTTAGCTGTTCCGAATTGATAGACCAGCCATCATAAAGTTGCAGGTTACGGCTTTCTAGGTAGTCTTTTTCTTTTTTTATCCTGGGGAGCATTTCTTCTATAGCGATTTCTGTGGGCACGGTCCAGGTAGGGTTGAAAACCACATACTCCAGAGTGTCGCTAAATACCGGAGTCTTTTTATAGTTGGTGCCCACAATTACCTTCATGGAAAGCTCTGCCTTATTTTTGCGCATCACCTTAAGTTCATATGCAGGGATATTGACCAGGATATACTGATCACCGAAATCCTGTTGCAGCCACCGCATTCGCTCCATATTAGTCTCAATCTTATCGATCCAGTAGAATAGGGGCATGTTAAGGAGAGCCAGGGTTTTCTGATCTATTTCACCTGTTGGTTCCAGCCCATTGATGGTTTGAAAGCGCTTCACAGCCTCTGTGGTACTTTTATCGTATACGGTAGAGTCTTCCAGGTTTATGTCAGTATTTTTCCAAAGGGCGAGGCGCTTTTTGGCTTTTACTACCTCGTAGCCCTGATCATTGGCCTGTAAGGGTTGCCCTATTTCCGGAATATCATTACCAAGTGCCTGCCGTAAGTATACCAGGTAGTCCCGTAGCAGGGCGTATTGTTTATGGGAAGGTTCCAACTCTTTTAGCGATTCTTTGATCTCATTTTGTTTAATAGCCTTAGCTAAATGCTCAGAAAGGTCTTTTTTACGGCGCGGGGCAAACCACTCTTCTTTTTCATTGGGGTCTATCCTGCCGGATAACAAATGAGAGCTGTAAGTGAGGTATGAAGCTGTAAGTAGAAAATCCAGTTGGGCTATGTCCTTGAAGCGCACGGTATCCTCTTCCCGCATTTTTTCTTTGAATTTTTTCGTTTTGATCAGCTTTCGGCGCCATTTTTTTCGTCTCAACTTCTGGCTTTCGATGTTGTATATGGAGCTTAGCAGTTCCTCAATTTCTTTCGTGTCATAGTTCTCCGGCTTTAAGCCGTTTTCTGCTGCATTGTCCAGTGCCTCAAGCAGTTCATCTGCCTGTTTTTCAGGCTCCTCGAAGTTGAGCCAGGCCAGGTTATATTCCCGCTCTTTGTAGAAGTCATCAAACTCACCGTGCAAGTAATTCCTCACATCTTTGTCAGGAAAATAGGTCTGAGCATTAATAGAATCACTTCCGATTTTGATTAGCGATCGTATTTTGTCATTCTTGATCTCAAAGTCTGTTTTGTTAGAGCAGGAAAATAAGGCTAAACATATAAAAAAGAGTAAAAGTATAATCTGCTGAGGTTTTATCATGTGTTGTTTTTGACTTAAGAAATACAAAAGCAATACCATAAGCAAGTGGGTGTATTTAGAATCGAGCTTAAACCCTGTGGAGCTGATGGTTCAGAAATAAAACTAGCAATATGAAAGCTTATCTTTTGAAAATCATTAAACCCCGTCTATTGTTTTTTTATGCTGGTCTGCAAACTGCTTTCGCCGATTTTTCACTAGTCCCTGCCTGCCAAACACAAGGACGAAAAGTTAGTGTTTTTTCCGGAAATTCTGCCTGATCCTGTATTAGTTCAGTTCATCCAGGTGTTTTAGTATTGCTTTTTTTATTGACTCCGGCCGGTTCCACGGTATAAAATGGGTGGCGTTTTTTAGCATTACTATCTCTACCTCTGCGGCATTTACCAGCATTTTTCCGGCAAACTCAGCATTGCCCGGAGGCACAAGGCTATCTTCTTTTCCCTGAATAATGGTAACAGGAGTCAGGATGTTCTTCCATAAAGGCATCATTTTCTTCAGCTCTTTTTCAAGGTGATAGATCTCAGCATTGGCAACATACAAAGATGTAGGTACAAGCCAACTTAGGAACGGGGTGTTGAGAGGTATTCTCCACCAGTCTTCATTGGGCTCCAGCGCAGGGTCTATGGAAGGGGCCACGAGGATGAGTCCATTTACCAGTTCCGGGTAGTCCATGGCTAGTCTTGCTGCTACCGGGCCTCCCAACGAATGACCGACAAGCACTACTGGCCCTGGTCTTTTTTCAAGCAATGGTTTTAGCAGGCGCGCTTGTTCTTTCAGCGCGATAACAGGATTGCCAAATTCTGATCTGCCGTTTCCCGGCCGGTCAGCAGCTATAAGGTAAGCTTCTTTTAATAGCGTAGAGTCTGAAAAATAACTTATAAAGGCAGTCCAGGAACCGGGTGCGCCATGAAGAAATATAACCGTAGGTTGTTCTGCATTTCCTATGGCAGCATAGTTGATGGTGTACTTATCCTGGTTGTATTGAAGAAGTAATGGTTCCCGAGGTTTGTCAGCAAAGTAATCCCTGATTTCACTTTGGCTCATTCTTATGCCCAGGCACCCTTCTGAAATCTGAATTAAAAGAAAAATACCCAACACATAAAAAGGCAGCTTCGTGAGCTTTCTATGTGCCGGGTTGTTCTTATTTTTTTGCCAGTATTTGATTATACCTCTCAGAGTTGTTTAAGATCTCAATGGCCTTCAAAATATCCTGATCGCTGTCAAATGTTGATTCTACCGAGCCTTTTTCCAGATAGTACCTCGAGGTGATTTCATCTTCCAGCATGGCCACGATCTGATGTTTGAAATCTGTCAGGTCATTTTTCTTGCTGGCTGCCAGAGTACTTTTTACATCGGCCAGTCTTTCCTTAATGTCCTCGTAGTACTTTTCTTTTTTTGCGTTTTTAGTCAGCTCCTCAAGCTTCTTTTCAACCTGTGTGGTGTAGCTGTAATCTTTGTCGGATAACCATGCGGTAAAAGCCTGGTATTCTTCATCAGAAAGCCTGAAGTTTTTGGCGTCTTCAATAGCATCATGTTCAAAATGATACTTGGTAGCGTAGTCAAAAATATAGCCTTTTGTAAATAAGGAGTGAACAATAGGAGACAGGGATTCTTTTTCCACTTCAATATCCGGATCAATGCCACCGCCGTCCATAACGGCTCTGCCGTTGGTGGTTTTGAATTCCATTTTCATGGAATCGGGCACAGCGCCTACACTACCGTCTACATTTCTGAAGGAGTAGTCAAGAGCTTGTATACAGCGGCCGCTTGGGGTGTAATATTTTGCTGTAGTTACCTTTAGTTGCGAATTATACGAAAGCGGCCTGGTGATCTGTACCAGTCCCTTTCCGAACGATTTCTGACCAATAACCACTCCGCGGTCATAATCCTGTATGGTGCCGGCCACAATTTCCGAAGCCGAAGCACTGCCACTGTTGATCAATACAGCCAGAGGTATTTCTTCGTCTATAGGGTTGTTTAAAGTTTTGTAGGTGGCATTGTTTTCAGTGAGTTTACCTTTGGTAGATACCACTTCCTGGCCTTTGGGCAAGAATACATTGGTGATGTTTACAGCCTCCATTAATAACCCTCCCGGATTACTCCTTACATCCAGAATGATCTTTTTTGCGCCTTTATCTTTCAGCTCACTCACTGCATTCCTTACCTCTTTTCCTGCCTGCATGGTAAATTCGGTGAGCTTAACATATCCTATGTCTGATGATACCATGCCGTAGTAAGGTACATTGCTGATCTTTACTTTTTCCCGTTTAAAGTCCAGGGTTAAGGGGGTTGTGTTACCGTACCTTAGCACAGTGAGCGAAACAGGTGTGTTGGCTTGTCCCTTCATCAGTTCACTGGTTTCTTCCCTTGACAGCTCCCTTACATCTATGTCATTAATTTTGATTACTTCATCTCCGATCTTTAGTCCGTTTTTTTCGGCAGAGTAGCCCTCCATGAGCATTACTACCTTAATTTTGCCATTTAACCGGCTGGTAATCGCACCTATACCTCCGTATTGTCCTGTGCTTTGCGTTCTAAAGTTTTCAATATCATCCTCCGGTATATAATTGGTATAGGGATCCAAAGATGCGAGCATGGCATCGATACCTGTTTTTATAACCTTGTTCGGATTAATTTCATCAACATAGAGGGCATTTACTTCTTTGAACAGCGTTGCAAAAATGTCCAGGTTTTTGGCAATTTCGAAGTATCGGTCACTGGGGCTGGAGAAAGACAGGGCTATGATGATAATCAAAGAGCCAATGCCCCATACTTTTATTTTTCTGTTTCGGAGAGTCATATAATTGTATTCGGATTGTACTTATAAAGTAACACTTTTATAAGCCATAAATGTTCAGATTAACGGATCATTTACCGGCAAAGTTACTTTTTGAGTACTTATTAATAAAAAAGCCGTTCAGGCTAAACCGAACGGCCTCTGTTCAGGGGGGTAAATATACCGGTTAATTCATATTTAGATAATGGTCATGCCCTTGTAAACCCGCGACTCACTTAAATCTTCAAATGCACCCCTGTATGTAATGCGTCCTCCCCAGTTATCGCTAATCCGGGCAGTGGCGTTACCAGTAGGTTGAATACTTAAATACATTGTAGAGTGCCCCAAAACAGGAGAATTGAACATGATTGTGGCGTTAATGGAATGGCTGTCACTTTCTTCGGTAACCTCATATTTTGTGATTCTGCCATTGATGGTTAACCCTCCCAGGCCGTTATATCCCGGGTGCATACCTCCGGCTGTCTGTACCGTGACCTCATCACCCTCGACTTTTATAAAATTGGTTATAGGGGTTACATTGTAGGTGAAGCTATTTCTGCTTTGCAGGGTTGTAGCTTTAATGGTGAAGCTTTTGTCATTCAAAAGTTCGAGAAAACCTTCTTTATTCTCGCTGTACTGCTGCTCCCTTGCTTTCTTCTTCTCAGCTCTTTCTGCTTTTTTTAGCTCTTTTGCAGTGGTTTGAGCCATTGTGATACTGGCAGAGCACATAAGCGCTACTGCCAGTAATACTATATTCAATCTTTTCATAATATTAACATGCTTATATAAATACTCAATTATTAGAGTATCAATAAGAATGCCAATATTATGTTTATACTAACTGCTTCAGGTTGTAGCGGTAGATCTCTTCCAGGTCTTCCACTCCTTTGATAGTCACACCCAGTTCTTTTATTGTACCGGAATCAAGGCCATATACCCAGGCGTGAACGTGAAGGTCGCGCTCACTCCATGCCTCCTGTACAAATGAAGTACGGGCCAGGTTGGAAGCCTGCTCTATCACATTGAACTCTACCAGCTTGTTCGCCCTTTCGGTTTCATCCTCTATGGCATCCAGTACACTTGAGTGCTTTTGGTAAACATCTTTTATGTTTCTTAGCCAGTTGCTTACCAGGCCGGCATTGTTTTTAGACATGGCCGTAAGTACACCTCCACAACCATAGTGACCGCATACGATAATGTGCTTTACTTTCAGTACCTGCACCGCATACTGCAGTACACTAAGAAAGTTCAGGTCAGTATGTACTACCATATTGGCCACATTCCTATGCACAAATATCTCACCTGATTGAGTGCCTGTAATTTCATTGGCAGGTACGCGGCTGTCAGAGCATCCAATCCATAAAAACTCAGGACTTTGCCCTTTGGCAAGGTTTTTAAAATAAGTAGGGTCCAGGTTTAATTTATCCTCAACCCATTTTTTGTTACCTTCTATAAGCCTGTTGTATGATTTTTCCATTGTCCTATATTCTTTATTGTTAATTTAATATTTTTATGTTTAGCAGTTTCTAAGAAGTTCTGAATTACTTCTTTTACGTCATGATCGATATTCTTAGAGTTTGTTCCGTCGATTAACACTTCTGAGTCCTCAGGAATATTTCTCAAAGTCAATAACATACTTCCTTTGTTCAGGAATGTCATTTCTTCTGATAAGCGAATGTTGATCTTTTTACCTTGACCATTGTCTTCACTATTGTAGTGAAATGCTGTTCTGTAATTGTTCCTGAGAATGTAAAATATGGAGAACACCATGCCTATTCCGATTCCTCGTAGCAGGTCCGTGAACAGAATGGCCAATACTGTAATTACGAAAGGAACAAACTGGTCCCATCCCAGCGCATACATGTTTTTGAATAATGAAATTCTGGCAAGTTTATAACCTACTACCAATAAAATGGCCGCCAATGATGCCAGTGGGATCATATTGAGGATGTTCGGAATAAAAATTACTGTAATGAACAACAAAACGCCGTGTATGATAGCTGATAGCTTGGTTTTTGAGCCTGAATCTATATTGGCAGAGCTTCTGACAATCACCGAGGTCATCGGCAAGCCACCGATCAAGCCACTTAGTATATTTCCTACACCCTGAGCTTTTAGCTCTCTGTTGGTAGAAGTTATCCTCTTCTGAGGGTCCAGCTTATCCGTAGCTTCAATACAAAGCAGTGTCTCAATACTGGCTACAATAGCGATTGTAAGCGCTACTACATATACCTGAGGGTTTGTAATTGCTGAAAGATCCGGAGTGGTAAAAAGTCCCAGGAACTCAGAAAAGCCCGATGCCACCGGCAAGCTCACCATATGGTCTTGCGCCAGTGCCAGATTAGGCGCTGCAGCAGCGAAGAGCTGGTTAAGTACTATACCGATTACCACGGCGACTAAACCTCCGGGAACAATCCTGAAAAATGTAATTTTCTTTAGCTTCGGTCTATCCCATAATATTAAAACCGCCAGTCCCAGTAAACTTATAATAATGGCACCTGGTTGGAGAGCGCCCATTGCATTAATTAGTTCCGAGAACGTGTTTTCGCCATCAGCCTGCATAAAGGCATCATCGCCTTCATAATCTGCATCGTAGCCCAGAGCGTGAGGGATTTGTTTTAGTATGAGTATAAGGCCGATGGCTGCCAGCATACCCTTAATTACTGAAGAGGGGAAGTAGTGACTTACTATACCGGCCTTCAGGAACCCTAATAATAGCTGAATGGCTCCTGCCAAAACAACAGCCACCAAAAACGCCTGGAATGATCCCAAGGACTCGATGGCTGCCAGCACTATCACGGTTAAACCCGCTGCAGGACCCGAAACACTTACGTTCGATCCACTCAGCGCACCAACTACTATACCACCAACTATACCTGTGATCAGTCCGGAAAAC
>NZ_SMLW01000615.1 GCF_009711405.1 Fulvivirga kasyanovii
TGCTACTATCAAATCGCTGATAGTAGCAGCATTTTTATTAAAAGTGATTGAAATGTCGGCAAACAGTACTTAAAAAATATTATAAATTACGAAATTTGTTATAAATTGTATAACTGTTTTCAACCTTAACTAAGGATTCATAAAATATTCCTTTGCAGCTTCGTTAGTTTATCTCCATGGAGTTTCGAGGCTATCGATTTCAAAATGCAGAGAGAGCTCTTTGGTCCCTGAGTTATCAAGGGTAATACGTAGAACGAATAATTATTGAGATACAGGTGAAACCAACAAAATCTAAATGAAAAATTTTCTCCCACTACTTACTTTACTTATCATTTTCTCAGCGTGTTCGGATGAAAATGTTGATGTAACGCGTTACGAATTGCTCCCGAAAGATGGTGTTTTGGCCAATTGTACTGATGTTTTGGCTTCCAACAAATCTGCAGGCTTTTCCTTTGACAACAATTCGTGCCAGTATTCACCAAAGGCATGTGCCGATTGCGATTATATTGTGGAACTGGATATGCAGGTAATTGACAATAACGACCTGAAACTACCTCAGGGTTCGGTTATAGGCATACGTGCAGGAAATAGAAAATCCCTGATCTTTAGAAATTTTTATGGCACTGCCGATAAGCCCTACATCATCACCAATTGTGATGGGCAGGTAAATGTGGCGGATAATGTGCCTGCTATAAAACTGCACACGCTTAGCCATGTGCGCTTAACAGGTACCGGGTCAACCGATGACTATGGCATAAAAGTCTCTCAGGGCAGCCCTTTTGGTATTGTGGCTGAGCTGGCTGCTACCAATTTTGAGATAGACCACGTAGAGATTACCAATGTTGCCGGGCCTGCCATTTCTGCGCGTACCAGGCCCGTATGCGATGGAAGTACCAATAGAGGCACATTCACTCAGAAAAACACAGTAGTTCACCACAACTATATTCATGATGTAGAAGGGGAGGGCTTTTACATAGGAGGTTCACACTGGCATACCAATTTCCCTCCTATAGCGGACTGCCCCAGCCTTATTTTGCTGGAACCCCAGCTTGAAGGTGTAAAGGTCTACAACAATATAGTTGAAAATGTTGGTCAAGATGGCATTCAGGTTGGTGGAGCTGTTCAGGGGTGTGAAATTTATAATAATGTCGTCATCAATTATGGTCTCAAAAACATCCAGGTACATCAATCAGGCATCCAGATCAATCCGGGAACAACAGGTAGCATATTTAGCAACCTGATCAAAGGAGGTACGGGAAGTGCAATTTTCGTTAATGGTTTTGCCAACAAAATATTTAGCAATGTAATCGTTGATTGCGCCAGAAGTGGCGTGCACATTGGAGACAGGGAACCTCCTACGGGTAAGAGCTATGTAGTGGTCAACAACACCATGTACAACATAGGAGAACACGCCATTTACATGAACTCGAAGCTAAGTATAAATAATATTTTCAATAATAACCTGCTGGTCAATATCACCGGAGGGCTTCATAATAAACTGAGCGATGATATCAGCCTGAATGTGGATAACAATGTAGAGCTAACCAATATAACTGAGGCTGATCTTTCAAATCCTGATCAGTATGATTTTGCGCCTACAGACAATAGCTCGTTAATAGATGCAGGAATTGCAGTCGACGACCCTAACATTTTAGCTGACTATATGCTCAACAATCGGAAAGTTGGTCAGAGCATTGATATAGGTGCAGTGGAGTATCAAAGAAACTAATCAATAACTAAAAGCTCATGAGGTATTTTCCACTTCATGGGCTTACTCAGAAAATTGCTTGTACATATCCGCCGGAACCCTTACCGGCTTTAAAGACTCACCTTCTACCATGCACCACTCTGAGCGGGCCTTTGCCAAAAGCTGGCCATTTTTATAAAACTCAGCAAAACGCTCACACCTGACACCCTCTGTTTTCCCGATAAAAGTTATAGCCTCTATCGTATCCCCAAGAAATGCCGGTCGCCTATATTCAATGAAATGGTTGAGCACTACCCATTTGTACTGCATCAGTTCCGGGGTGGCACGAGCCAGCCAGTGCTGATTGGCCAGATGCTGAACCCACTCCATATAAGTGACATTGTTCACATGTTTCAGGTCATCTATGTGCGCTTCTTCTACAACAATTTCAATTTTAAAAACTTCCGGTACAAATGAGGTCATAAGGATAGTAGCTAAATATTTGTAAATATTTGAATATAAAAGGCTGTATTGAGAGAAGCATCAATACAGCCTTTTATTTATTAATACACGGTTTGTCTTATCTAAGCTCAAAAGAGTAGTATCCCCTTCGGCCCTGGCTGTTCACGCCTTCTATAATTACCCTTCCCCTTATCTTTTCTAATATCTCGACAAGCCTCTGCGGAGATTTAATAGGGTTCCTGTTAATATCAGTAATTATAAAATCTTCTGTTATGCCTATTCGCCTTACCAGGCCACTGCCAATATTGAATACCTTCACACCATAATCAATTCCGATGATATCCCTTTCTACTTTTGGTACGGCCTCAAACTGGGCGCCAAGTGATTCTGAAGTGTATACCTCACGTTTGAGTACTGATGTAGTTCCTTCGCGGTTAGTCAAAGTCAGGTTAGATTGTTTCGTATTGTCATCCCTTTTATAGGTAAAAGTTACCTTGTCTCCCGGAGAATGATAGCTAAGCTCCTCTTCAAACTGACTCTTGCTGTTTACCGGAGTGTCATTGATCTTTAGTATTATATCCCCTTCTTTAAGGCCTGCTTTTGCGGCCGCACCGTCGTTTTGAACATAAGCCAAAAGCACACCATTGAATTCCCTGTTTACCGCAATATCCAGCCTTTTGGCAATAGCTGCGTCAAAATCAGTAACTTCACCACCAAAAAATGCCTTTTGCACTTCGCCGTATTCAATCAGGTCGCCAACAATTTTCTTAACAATATCAATAGGTACCGCAAAGCCATAACCTGCATAAGAACCTGTTCGTGAAAGTATGGCAGTATTTATGCCCACCAATTGTCCTGCACGGTTAACCAGCGCACCACCACTGTTACCGGGGTTAATGGCGGCATCGGTTTGTATAAATGATTCTATAGGGAATTTTCCTTGCAGTATATTGATCTCCCGGCCTTTGGCACTCACAATACCAGCGGTAACCGTCGAAGTAAGGTTAAAGGGATTGCCTACTGCGATCACCCATTCACCCACGTTCAGGTTTTTGGAGCTTCCTGTTGGTATAGCCGGTAAGTTTTGGGCATCAATCTTCAATACCGCCAGGTCAGTGGAAGGGTCGGTGCCTATAAGCTCTGCATCATATATACGCTTATGGTAGACTACTTCCAGCCGGTCAGCATTTTGCACTACATGGTTATTGGTGACAATGTAACCGTCTGCTGTAAAGATAACTCCGGAACCACTGCTGATCTGGGTATGAGTGCCCGGATTTCTGTCAAAAAACCAGTCGAGGTAGCTGCGGCTATAGCTGGTTTCGGAAATATTTTTGATATAGACCACACTCTCGGTACTGGTTCTGGAAGCTTCTACGAAATCACTTTCCGGAAGATCAGTCCTGGTGGAGATGCCGCCGTACCTTGTCGCATTGCTGTCGCTATTATTGCTGGCCAGGTGTACGGCATGAGATGGAGATGTTAGATCCTGGTTTTGTCCGGTTTTAAGCTGATCATAAGTAAAAGATCCGCCCAGTCCGGCTATAAAACTTACTGCTATTACATAAATAGTTTTACGCATCATATATATTTTTTTATATCCTTTACAAAAACTATGCTGCCCTTATAAAACGAGACAAATTTTCAGGGGTTGTAAGTTTTTGTCAATTATAATAACTATTAAAATGACAAATAATTATGATAGGAATACGACTAAAAAAGAAGTTAGTTCAATAGGGTGAGTTATGTATATTTGTGAGTATGGGATTCAGGTCAATATTAAGTAAGCCATTCGCTTCATATATCGTCGGTCAGCAAAAGAAATGGTCGGCAGAACCGGGAAAATATCAGGCAAAAATTTTCAACGAAATAGTCGGCAAAGCCACTGGCACCGTATTCGGTAAGGATCATGCCTTCGGGGAAATAAAGAACCATGATGATTATAAAAAGCGGGTACCTATCCGTGACTATGAGGAGCTGTCCCCCTATGTAAAGCAGATACTCGACGGCAAAGCGGATGTGCTCTGGCCCGGCAAACCCGAATATTTTTCAAAGACCTCCGGCACCACGTCAGGTGTTAAATACATTCCGATTACAAAAGAATCCCTTCCCAATCATATTAACAGCGCCAGAAATGCACTGCTTAGCTATGTGCACGAAACTGGTAAGTCCAGGTTCCTGGATGGTAAACTCATCTTTCTTTCCGGTAGTCCGGAGTTAGGCCAAAAAGCAGGTATCAATACAGGCAGGCTTTCAGGGATAGTGAATCACCACGTGCCAGGTTACCTAAGAACAAACCAACTACCCAGCTATGAAACCAATTGTATTGAAGACTGGGAACAAAAGCTGGAAAAGATCATTGATGAAACTATAAATCAGGATATGACACTGATCTCGGGTATTCCACCCTGGGTTCAGATGTACTTCGACCGGATTCAGGCAAGGACAGGTAAGAAAATAAAGGACGTGTTCCCGAATTTCGATCTTTTCGTTTACGGAGGGGTCAACTTTGAACCTTACCGGGCCAAGCTTTTTGATTCCATTGGTCGCAAGGTAGACTCAGTTGAAACATACCCGGCCTCCGAAGGTTTTATAGCCTATCAGGATTCGCAAAAAGAAGAAGGGCTGCTACTGCTTTCAAACTCAGGCATCTTCTTCGAATTCATCCCAGCCGATGAATATTTCAATGAAAACCCTACCCGCCTGTCGATAGAGGAAGTAAAAACAGGAGTAAATTATGCCGTGATCATCAACAGCAACGCCGGCCTTTGGGGATACTCCATAGGTGACACGGTAAAATTTGTGTCTACCAACCCGCACAGATTGTTGGTAACAGGCCGGATCAAGCATTTTATTTCGGCTTTTGGGGAGCACGTGATAGGTGAGGAGGTTGAAAAAGCCATGAAACATACTATTGCAAAGTTTCCTGAAACCGAAATTGTGGAGTTCACCGTGGCCCCGCAGGTAACGCCGGATGAAGGCTTGCCCTTGCATGAGTGGTATGTCGAATTTTCTAATTCACCGTCGGATTTGCCAGCCTTCGAAAAAGAACTAAATTTGCAACTTCAAAAATTGAACACATACTACGATGACCTTCAAACAGGCCACATACTAAGAAGCCTGAAGATCATTCAGTTGAAAAGAAATTCCTTTATAGAGTATATGAAATCGCAAGGTAAGCTCGGTGGGCAAAACAAGGTGCCCAGACTGTCCAATGACAGGAAAATTGCCGATGAGTTGATGAAATACAAAGCTTAAGATCAATGGCACGTTTATCCTCAATCCTTATATTTTTTCTATCATGTTCCTGCGCTTTCGGGCAGTACAAAAATTTCAATACAGAAGAAAGTATTTGGAGAAATGGAGTCATAAAGCTTGAAGACGGGCAGGCAATCCAGGGTGAGATAAATTTTAATTTTGTCTCCGATGTGTTGAAGGTAAGGCAATCAGAAGATGAGCCGGGGGAAATATTTAACCCCAATAAGGTATTATATTTTGAGCTTAAAGAAGGTGATCAAAAAGCATTATTCTACTCTTTGCCCTACGATTTTAATGAAGACGGTAGGTACAAACCGGCCTTTTTTGAGGTTGTTTACCAAAATGGAAAGGATGTATTGTTAGCCAGACACATTTTTGAGTATAAGGAAGATGATTTTGTTAATGATCCTGTATTGGGCTACACGCATAACCCAAAGCAAGAAGATGTTTATCGGACGATCTACCTGGCCACTCGAGGTGAGATTTTTCCTGTACTAAAAGGACGTGTCAAAGATTTTTGGTCATTTATATTTGATAGGGGAATGGCATTGGGATCGGATAACTACAATGAAAGTGCAAAGTACAGCAAGAGCAAAACCGAAAAGGAAAAGGTGAAGTACAAAAATATTCTTAAAGAAGATTTGGGTATGCTGTTCCCTGAAGCCTATTATGACCTCAAAAAATTCATTAAAGCAAATAAAATAGATATGGACAAAGTCGAAGGCTGGAAGTCCATTATTGATTATAAAAATCAACTGAATAAATAAACGTTGACGGAAATTATTAAAAAGAATATAGCCATACTTGGCTCAACAGGTTCAATAGGAACGCAGGCGTTGGAAGTTGTAGATGCTAACCCGGACCACTTTCAGGTTGAAGTGCTAACAGCCCAAAACAATTGTGACCTTTTGATTGAACAGGCCTTAAAGTACAAGCCTAATGTAGTGGTGATAGGCAATGACGGTCACTACAACAAGGTATTTGAAGCCCTGGATAAGCACGATATCAAGGTCTATGCAGGGGAGAATGCGTTGGCCTCGGTAGTGGAAATGGATACCGTTGACCTTGTACTGACGGCTTTGGTAGGCTATAGTGGCTTAAAGCCGACGATCAGGGCTATTGAAGCCGGTAAAAATATTGCACTGGCCAACAAAGAAACGTTAGTGGTGGCAGGGGAGCTGATCACCAGCATGGCCAGGGAAAAAGGCGTTAATATTTATCCGGTGGATTCCGAGCATTCCGCGATCTTCCAATGCATTGTAGGTGAGTTTCATAACCCCATCGAAAAAATTATCCTTACTGCATCAGGTGGTCCTTTCCGGGGCATGTCCAGGGCACAACTGGAGAAAGTGACCAAGGCTCAGGCCTTGAAACACCCCAATTGGGATATGGGTGCTAAAATCACCATTGACTCTGCGACCCTGATGAATAAAGGCCTGGAGGTGATCGAAGCCAAATGGCTTTTCGGACTTAAACCGGAGCAGGTTGATGTGGTGGTGCATCCGCAGTCCATTATTCACTCTATGGTACAGTTTGAAGATGGCTCTATCAAGGCTCAAATGGGCTTGCCGGATATGAAGTTGCCCATACAATATGCTATGGCGTACCCACAGCGATTGAAGTCCGATTTCCCGCGTTTTAACTTCGCAAATTACCCGGCCCTCACATTTGAACAACCTGATAAGAAAACTTTTCGTAATCTTGCACTAGCATTTGAAGCTTTAAGCAAAGGCGGTAACATGCCTTGCGTGCTCAATGCTGCCAATGAAATAGTGGTAGCGGAATTTTTAAAAGAAAAGGTTGGTTTTCTTGAAATGTCCGACATAGTGGAACATTGTATGGAAAAAATTGCTTTTATAAATGCTCCTACTTACGAGGATTACGTAAACACTGATAAAGAAACAAGAATCAAAGCTTTAGAACTTATAGATTAATGGAAGGATTAGTAATGACCGCTCAGATAATTCTGAGCTTATCAATTTTAGTGGGGCTTCATGAGATGGGACACCTGCTCGCTGCAAAGGCGTTTGGAATGAGGGTGGAGCAATTCTCAATTGGGTTTCCTCCTAAAATTTTCAGTTTTAAATATGGGGAAACAGAATATGCCCTGAGTGCCATACCGCTGGGTGGTTTTGTCAAAATATCAGGAATGATAGATGAGTCCATGGACACAGAGGCCATGAAAGAACCGCCAAAACCATATGAATTCCGATCAAAACCAGCCTGGCAGAGGCTGATCGTAATGTTGGGAGGAATTATTGTGAATGTTATCACCGGTATTATCATATTTATTTGCCTTACCTACATTTACGGAGATACCTTCATTTCCAATGATGCTGTTAACGAGCATGGTGGTATAGTAGCGCTAGAGGTAGGAGAGGAGCTTGGATTCCAGACCGGAGATAAAATTGTAAAAATCAATGGGAAGGAATTTGAAGATTTTTCAGACGTTTTCAACCCGAATGTTTTCATGGGAAGCGGTTCTTACTACACCGTAGAGCGCAATGGAGAATTGGTAGATATTCAAATTCCCGGGAATTTTATTGAGAAGATGAATAATAAGGAAGCCGCGGCTAAGTTTATCGTTCCTGACGTCCCTGCTCTTGTAGGGGAAGTTCAGAAAGGTTCGATAGCCGATGAGATAGGCTTGCAGGAATATGACAGGATCGTTGAGATCTCAGGGGTAAAGATTGATAACCCTCATAAAATGTCTGAAGTGGTGAAGGGCTACAAAGAAGATACGATTTCACTGACTATCGAAAGAAACGGAGAGCTGCTGAGCTATAAGCATGATTTCAGAAACGATACTATCATTGGTATAGGCTTTACCTCTCCTGAAGATATGTTTGCTAAAGTAGAATATGGCTTGGGAGAATCAATCGGCATAGGTACGGAACGAGCCTTTGGCATAGTTTTCCTCCAGATCAAAGCCTTTGGTAAGATGTTTAGCGGAGAGCTTTCTGTAACTAAATCTTTGGCAGGCCCTATCGGAATAGCACAGGCCTATGGCGGCGACTGGCAATGGGAGCGCTTCTGGAGAATGACAGGTCTGCTCTCTATGGTGCTGGCATTCATGAACTTATTGCCAATACCGGCGCTGGATGGTGGTCACGTAATGTTCCTGAGCTATGAGATTATCTCCGGAAGAAAACCATCGGACAAATTCCTCGAAAACGCTCAGAAAGTAGGAATGGCATTCTTACTGCTACTGATGGTGTTCATCATTTTCAATGATATATTCAAAATTGAGTTCGTCAAGAATCTGTTTGGGATGAACTAGGCAATTTTTGTAAAATATAATATTGGGGATTTCGAATAGAGGTCCCCATTTTTTTATTAAGATTTTTAATACTAGCAGGTTTCTGTCCTCCGGTGAGTTTGCTTTGAGTAGAAAGTCAACCCTTGAAAGACTCGGATAATTTAGTGAGAGCCTCGTTGGATGACTATTCGCAGCACTGTTCTCTGCGGTTAAAATGAAGCCTTCAGGTTTGGAGGGGTCAGCTTTGCTAATCCTTGAAGGCTTGGTAAAGCAGGTATTAACTTCAAAGGTGCTTTTCTTGAGTTTTTATTCATCTATCTTATCGCGATAGATTTCAAACTCCACTCTTCGGTTAAGCTTTTTGTCTTCCTCTGTTACCTCTTTTACGATAGGCTTGGAGCTTCCATATCCTTTAGCGGTGATCCTTGAGTCTTCAACGCCTCCAAAGAATACAAGGTACTCCTTAATGATATCTGCTCTGTCCTGGGAGAGTTTCAGGTTAAAGTCTTCTCTGCCATCGGAGTCGGTATGGCCGGAGATGCGCAGGTTGAAATTAGGATTGTCCAGCAGGAAGTCGGCCATTTTATCAAGGTCACCATACATAGGTGTAGTCAATGCAGCCTTACCCTCTTCAAACTCAAGGGACGCAAATTTCATTTTACTAGAGATGGAAGAAGTCTTTTTATGCAACTGCATTTCTCCATCCAGGTAAAACAGCTCCTCAATCCTGAAAAACTCCTCACCTTGTATGATAAGCAGATAATTGTTATTGTTGATCAGGTCAAATTCAAATGATCCATCCGGGCGGAGGAATTTTGGGGCTACCTCGATGCCGTTATCCAGGTCAATGATGGAAACAATACCTTTAAAAGGCTTGCCGGTTTCTTCATCAGTCAATGATCCTTCCACTTTAGTGGTAGCTCCGGGCTGAGCTTCCATAGGCACCGGGAATGAGTAAAGATCCAGGTTGGCCATATTATTTTCGACCGATCGGGCATAATACAAGTCCTCTGCCTGCGAGTCGATCGTGAAATAAAACTCGCTGCCCGGCCCATTGACCAGCGGACCAATATTCTTGGGTTCTATCCAGTTGCCTCCTACATAATACGATTTGTAAATATCAAACTCACCAAAGTTCAGGCTCTGTCCGTTAGAACTAAAATATAGGAGGTTCCGGGCATAGTGGTAAAACGGACTTACTTCCGAATTTCTGGTATTGATGATGGGACCCATATTAACGGCCTTAGACCATCCGCCATCCTGCGTACGGGTAGTGTAGTATATGTCTGCAAGTCCAAAACCGCCTATTCTATCCGAAGCAAAATATAAAGTATCTTCATTATGCGATAGTGAAGGGTGGGAGTCCCAGGTAATACTGTTCACATTGACCCCCATGTTTTTCACCTGCCCCCAACTGCTGTCCTGTTGAAGGGTAGCGGTAAAAAGGTCGCAGTCACCATACGAGTCAGGAGAATTGCAGCGGGCAAAGAACAATGTACGCCCATCTTTACTGAGGGTTGCAGAGCCTTCATTATATTGGGTATTCAGAGCTTTAAACTCTTTGGCCTTGTTCCATCCTCCATACGAATACTCCGTAAAGAAAAGGTCCTCATCATAAACCGGGTCAATGCCGCGGTGGTGCGAGTTTCTTTTAGACGTGAAGATCAGTGTTGCGTCATTAGAGCTCAAAGTAGGAGCGTAGTCAGACAGTTGAGAGTTAACCATCTCACCCATGTTAAGGAGTACACTTCTTGGAGGGCGTAGCGTATCTACCTCTTTTCTGTAGTCCACCAACTCATAGTAATATTCAAGAGGAACATAATAATCCTTATCGTTGATGGTTAGCGAGTCATAATGAAGCTCAATCTTGCGAATATCGATATCGGACCGGTGATGTTTAAGTACCAGTTTGTAAAGGAGCTTGGCTTCATCATAGTTGCCATATATTTCGGTGAGCTTGGCCAGCCGCCATAGCCAATAGGTGTCGCGATAAAAATTCATGATGCCGAAGTTCTTTACATACGACCTCAGCATAGGGTACAAAGCTATCCAGCCCTTTTCTTCCTCAAGTTTTTTTATCTGCTTTAGCTTACTCTCATTATAGTAGTAAGGTATTTTATTAATATTGGGGAAATTAAACAGGTCGGAACTACTAAAAGTGGTAATAGAATCATTTAAAGCCAGGACGCCACCAGACTTTCGGGTCTTTCTTTTTTCCTGACTTATTGCTTCATTATTCAATATAATGATAAAGAAAAAGCAAAAAATCAATTTAATTGTTGTTTTCAACGCCCTCCTGTTTTTCTTTGCAAGTATGCATATTTCTGTGCAGTATGCCAGATATTAAAGATGTTATAAAAAACTATTTTTTTCAAAAAACTAAGCCAGAGAGTTTGGCACACCTATTGACCCTTAATACTACCAACCTAAAAGTTAAGGATTTTAAACGTAAATGTGTCAGTTTGACATGTTTTGTGACTATAAGAACGTAAATATGTTTCATAAATTATTTTTGTCTGATTTAGTGCAGGAAGATTCAGAAGGTCTTATTCAATTGATCAACCCTGAGGAGGAAGGGGAGAATCCACCTGAAGATATACCGGAAGATGTTCCTATTTTGCCCATCAGGAACACCGTTTTGTTTCCGGGAGTTGTAATACCCATTACAGTAGGTAGGCAGAAGTCTATCAAACTTGTGAAAAAAGCTTACCAGGGCGACAGGTACATTGGAGTAATAGCCCAGAAGAATGTGCAAACAGAGGATCCTGGTAAGGATGATATCTATAATGTAGGTACCATAGCCCGTATCATTAAGATGCTGGTACTGCCGGATGGAAACACCACCATTATAATTCAGGGTAAAAGCAGGTTCGAAATTGATTCGATTATCAAGGAAGAACCATACATTACAGCGAAGGTAAAACTGCTGAAGAGCGACTTTCCTAAAGGCAATAAAAAAGAGATCAAAGCGATTATCCAGTCGTTAAAAGACTCAGCTTCAAAGATACTGAAACTGAACCCCGAAATACCACAGGAGGCGCAGATGGCCCTTGATAACATCCAGGACCTCGGGTTCCTTACCCATTTCCTTTCATCTAACCTTAATGCCGAGGTCGCAGATAAGCAAAGGCTTCTGGAGATCAATGACGGTATAAAGCGGGCAACACTTCTGCTCGAATTTATGCTCAAAGAGATTCAGTTGCTTGAGTTGAAGCATGACATCCAGAAGAAGGTACACACCGATATCGACCAGCAGCAGCGCGATTACTACCTCAGGCAGCAAATCAAGGTGATGCAGGACGAGCTGGGTTTCGACGGGCCAGACCAGGAAGTAGAGGAATTGAGGCTTAAAGGGGAAAAGAAAAACTGGCCGGAGGAAGTCGCTAAGCACTTCAATAAAGAACTTGATAAAATCCTGCGGATGAATCCCGCAGCAGCCGAGTATCCCGTAGCTATGAACTATGTGGAGCTACTCCTTGAGCTGCCCTGGAATGAATATACCAAAGATAACTTCGACCTTAAGCGAGCAAGAAAGATACTTGATAAAGACCATTTTGGTATGGAAAAGGTCAAAGAGCGGATCATCGAGTATTTGGCGGTGCTCAAGCTGAAGCAGGATATGAAAGGGCCGATTTTATGCCTTTATGGCCCTCCCGGAGTAGGTAAAACCTCACTCGGGCGTTCTATTGCCAAAGCATTGAAAAGGAAGTATGTCAGAATGTCACTGGGAGGTGTGCATGATGAGGCAGAGATCAGAGGGCATAGAAAAACTTACGTAGGTGCATTGCCGGGTAAGCTGATCCAGAACATCAAAAAGGCCAAGTCTTCCAATCCGGTATTTATACTTGATGAGATCGATAAAGTAAGTTCCGACTTCCGTGGAGATCCTGCATCGGCACTCCTGGAGGTGCTGGACCCTGAGCAAAACAGCACCTTTGCAGATAACTACCTTGAGTTAGAGTACGATCTGTCCAAAGTGTTATTCATTGCTACGGCCAACTCCCTGGAAACCATCCATCCCGCATTAAGGGACAGGATGGAGATCATTGAAATATCAGGATATACCCAGGAGGAAAAAGTGGAAATAGCCAAAAAACACCTGATCCCTAAGCAGAAAAAGGAGCATGGATTAAAGACAAATGATGTTACTTTTCATAAAAAAGCCATTGAAAAAGTAATCGATGGGTACACCCGGGAGTCAGGAGTTAGGAACCTGGAAAGGAAACTTGGGTCAGTCATTCGCCATGTAGCCAAATCCATAGCCATGGAGGAGGAGTTTAACAAGACCATTACCGCAGAGGAGGTTGTAAATATCTTAGGTGGTGAGGTATTCGATAAAGAACTGTACCAGGGCAATGAAATTGCAGGTGTGGTTACCGGACTTGCCTGGACGCAGGTGGGCGGGGAGATCCTGTTTATCGAGTCCAGCCTGAGCAAAGGTAGAGGTAAGCTGACACTATCCGGGCAATTGGGCGATGTGATGAAAGAATCTGCCATGGCAGCTATTTCATACCTGCGCGCCAACGCCGACAGGCTGAACATTGACCACCGTGCCTTTGATCAATATGATCTGCATGTGCATGTGCCTGCAGGAGCTGTGCCTAAGGATGGTCCTTCGGCCGGTATCACCATGTTCACTTCCCTCGCATCGATCTATACGCAGCGCAAGGTGAAAGAAAAGCTGGCGATGACCGGAGAGATCACCCTGAGGGGCAAAGTGTTGCCGGTAGGTGGTATTAAAGAGAAAATTCTTGCAGCAAAAAGGGCTGGGATCAATGAAATTATACTTTCAGAAAGAAATAAGCGCGATATTAGCGAAATAGATGAAAGGTATATAAAAGATTTGAAAATCAACTACGTTGATACTGTTGATGAAGTACTTAAAGTGGCCCTTTTAAAAGATAAGGTGAAAAATCCCATGAAATTTACTTTTACGGAGACAACGGTCAATAGTGATAAATAGAGCCTGAATATTTGATGCTGAAAAAAATCATAGCCGTTGTTTGCCTTTTGGTTACCTGCAGCATTGCTAATGCACAGGTGGGCGGACAACGGTCATATGAATTTTTGAACATCCCTTACTCAGCAAGGGTCAGTGGCCTTGGAGGTGTGAATGTATCGCTTGCGGATGTGGACATCAATATGGCCTATAATAACCCGGCGCTGACTTCTGATACCCTGTCTGGCTACCTCTCGTTTAACTATCTTTCTTACTTTGCTGATATCCACAGTTTCTCTTTTATATACCAACACGACTTTGGCAAATACGGAGCGTGGTTTGTTGGTGCCAATCACTTTGATTATGGTACTATAGAAAGCTTTGACGATACGGGAGCTGACCTTGGGGAGCTTGATGCGGGTGAGACGGTTATTTATTTGGGTAGGAGCCATAAAGCAGGAAATTTTACGGCAGGAGCGACATTGAAGTTTATCAGCTCCT
The DNA here is from genome assembly GCF_009711405.1 of Fulvivirga kasyanovii. Classification (GTDB taxonomy): domain Bacteria; phylum Bacteroidota; class Bacteroidia; order Cytophagales; family Cyclobacteriaceae; genus Fulvivirga; species Fulvivirga kasyanovii. The sequence goes on from NZ_SMLW01000615.1 coordinate 14,107, forward strand.
CCATAACAGGTTATACTTCAAGTGCTGTAGCAATGGATATTGGCGGTGTTTTTATGCATCCTTCCCGGCAGCTTACTGCAGGTTTGGTTTTTAAGAACATAGGTTTTGTTGCCTCTGAGTATACAGATTCAGATGCTGCAAAGCTACCCTTTGATGTTCAGTTGGGAGCCAGTTTTAAGCCGAGCCACATGCCTTTCAGGTTTTCATTTACCGGGTACAACTTATATCAGGGCGATATCAGCTACTATGATGCTGCACAAATGCAGGCAGAAGATGAGCCAGGCACTTTCGATAAAATCTTCAGACATATTGTGGTAGGAGCAGAACTGCTACTCACAAAAAATGTAAATTTAAGGATGGGGTATAACCATTTGATTAGACAGGAGTTAAAGTTAGAAAGCACTTCAGGTGGTGCCGGTTTTTCATTTGGACTGATGTTTAGGGTCAAAGCTTTTGAGTTTGCCTACAGCAGGGGAGGGTATCATGCGGCTGGCGGATCAAACAACTTTACACTCACTGCCAATACGAATTTATTTTTTAGAAAAGGAAAATTGTAAATCATGATAGATCAGAAAACATATTTTACGCCTAAGCAGATCGTAGAAGAACTGGATAAATATATAATAGGTCAGAAAGATGCCAAGCGCAATGTAGCCATTGCATTACGTAACCGCTGGCGAAGAATGAATGTAAAGACCGATATGCAAGGTGAGATAGTTCCTAATAATATTTTAATGATAGGAGCTACCGGTGTAGGTAAAACCGAGATAGCCAGAAGACTGGCTAAAATAGCCAATGCGCCTTTCACAAAAGTGGAAGCCTCAAAATTTACGGAAGTCGGCTACGTTGGCCGTGATGTGGAGAGCATGGTAAGGGACCTGGTGGAACAATCGGTAAACCTCGTTAAGGAAGAAAAGAAGGAAGAGGTAAAAGTAAAGGCAGAGCAGATCGTAGAAGACATTATTCTGGATGCATTGATACCACCTTTGAAAAGCAATGGCTTCAGTCAGAAAAATCCGGCCTCGACCAGTACACCTACAGGCGAGCTACCTCAGACGGAGCAGGAACTGAATGAAAAGACCCGGGAACGCTTCCGTGAGAAGATCAGAAATGGCGAAATGGAAGATCGAAAGATCGAGATCAATGTTCAAAAACCTGCTAATGCCGGTGTAGGCATGATTGGCGGCGGTATGATGGATGAGTCGTCGATGATCAACTTGCAGGAGATGATCAGCGGTATGATGCCAAAGAAGAATAAAAAGAGAAAAGTTACCATTGCAGAAGCACGTAAAATACTGATGGAAGAGGAGTCTGCCAAGCTTATCGATATGGATGAAGTAAAAGACCTGGCGATAAAGAAAGCAGAAAATACCGGTATTATATTTATAGATGAGATAGATAAAATTGCAGGGGGCTCTTCCAAAAAAGGAGGCAGTGGCCCTGACGTAAGCCGGGAAGGTGTACAACGTGATTTGCTGCCCGTAGTAGAGGGAAGTACAGTAAATACAAAATATGGCCTGATGAGGACAGATCACGTACTATTTATAGCAGCCGGAGCGTTTCATATTGCCAAGCCTTCTGACCTTATCCCGGAACTGCAAGGGCGTTTCCCGATTAGAGTAGAGCTGGATAACCTGACAAAGGAAGATTTCTATCACATCCTTAAAGAGCCTAAAAATGCTTTGACCAAACAATATGAAGCACTGTTAGCATCAGAAGATGTGGAACTTTCTTTCCAGCAAGATGCGTTGGAGGAAATAGCTGAAACAGCCTTCCATATCAATACTGAGGTTGAGAATATCGGGGCACGAAGATTGCACACTGTCATGAGCCAGTTACTTAATGAATTTTTGTTTGATGTTCCCGATAAGATCGGGCCGAATGCAAAAATAATAGTGACCCGGGAGATGGTTAAAGATAAATTGTCTGGTTTGGTTAAAAACAAAGATTTGAGTGAGTACATCCTTTAAAAAATATACTATCAGTTGAAGAAGTTACTTCTTTTAACAGCGATCATTGCGGGCTTGTGCGCTCCTGCAATGGCGCAAACAGACAGTACAACATCGGTCAGGGAAGCCTACATCCAGGAGTTTCCTGACCGGTTTTATTTGAAGCCAATCCTCACGGTGCGTAATATGAATATGAGGGTTGACGATAAATTGGGTGATCAGCCATCCGTTAAATATGAGCCCATTAACAATACCTATCTGGGGCTTGGGCTTTATATGTTTAACCTCGGCCTGGAGTTGTCATTCAGGTTGCCGTCAAGCGATGAAGATGAGGAAAAGTATGGCGAGACCAGTGCTTTTGACTTTCAGACCAATATTTATACCAAGCGCTGGGGGGCAGACGTGGCATACCAAAATTATGAAGGCTTCTATATTAAAAACCCGGATAACAAATTTCTTGAATGGAAAAGTGATGAGCCGTTTATTCAACGGGAAGACCTGGAAATAATAAACTTTCAGCTCAATGGCTTTTATATGTTCAATAACAATGAGTTTTCGTACAGGTCTTCGTATATGCAGGCTGATAAACAAAAGAAAAGCGCCGGATCATTTTTGCTGGGCACCACTTTTGGGATTTTCAAGTTTCTGGCAGATTCATCACTTGTGCCAGGATCCGAGGGCGCAGCCAACGCCAGTGAAGTACATGTACAGTCAGGCAAATTTACTACCCTGGGCATCTTGCCAGGATATACCTATAACTTTGTGGTTAAGGACTTTTACCTCAATCTTTCTTTTTCAGCAGGTCCTGCCAATATCTGGACGCGGTCTACAACAGCAGAAGGTACAGATACCGCTGTTAAGATCAGACCTGTGGTCGGCGCCAGAGTGGCAGTCGGCTACAACAGCGAAAGGTTCTTTTGCGGCTTTAGCATGGTTAGCCAGTCGGTAAGCTATGGGCTCGATAATATCGATGTAAACGGGCAAACCGGCAATGCCAAGCTGTTTTTTGGAATACGCTTCCTTGAGAAAGGCTTCATGAAGAAGAATCTTTTTTAAGACACCTTCTTTTTAGGATAATCAAAAAACAACAGGCGACCATTACCAAAGTCAACCGCCTGCCAGCTATCTACATCAAACGTACAGGCAAATACCCCGCAGGTAGGAATGTTATCCAGGTCCTCGTCGGTGAGGCTGTTCGCAAAGTCTGTAAAGCCAGGGTTATGCCCAAATAGCATGAGCGAAAGCCACGTGTCATCAGTATCATTGACAATGTCCAGAAGTGAATCCTCGCTTGCATGGTACAGGCGGTCGTTTATTTCTATTCCGTCCAGAGGATAATCGAGTGCTCTGGCGATGGTTTTACAGGTGGTTAGGGCACGGTTGGCCGGACTTGACAGCATCAGGTCGGGGAAAATGCCTTTGTTGCTTAACCTTTTGCCCATTTTAGGTGCATCACGCTCTCCCCGTTTGTTCAAAGGCCGGTCTTTATCAGAAAGATGGGGATAGTCCCAACTGGATTTTGCATGCCTGACTATGTACAGTGTTTTCATGAATATGATAAGTTACGGTTAACCTGGCCTGACCTCATTATTACTGTTATGATTTCAAATCTCTTTCATCTCCGCATATGCATGCTTTGAAGGAATAATTCAGGAGAAGAGTCTTTGGTCAAATCAATAACTTAATTAAATAGCCCCGCGAGCCTTTAGAAAAAGTTTTGAGGTGGCTTCTCATTCATAATTTAACAAAATTTTGAATGAAAGTTTTAGTAGTGGATCTAAAAAAAAACCGGAACTAAGCCTCGTCTATGTAGAAGCCAATCTCATCAGGATGGTCACTAACCATTTGGTCACCTCGAAATTTACGTAGCATCCAAAGTGTCATCATATCACCTGAGGCAGCCCATGTGAAGAAAATGCCGAAGATAAGCAGCCAGTCGTTGGCAATGGCAATGGCTACAATGGCCGGTAAGATGCCCATTAGTAATCCGGGGGCAGCTCCTCCCATAGCATATTGCTTTACTGTGAGGGGCTCTTTGCAATGGCAGTAGGGTGCCAAGGCCTTGCTATTGAAACCGAAACTGACAGAATTGAAGCCACCCCTGGCAAAATATGCCCACACAGCACCATGCAACAATTCATGAGCTACAATACCTGCAGGGAGTGTGATGAGGAAATAGACACTGATGAAACTGCTCAGCCCATGATGAAAGGCCAGATAGCCATAAAGAAGAATATAAGGCAAGGCAAAAGCCAGCAGGATAGGAATAAGGAAAAGAAAAGCCAGCAAATTAACGGATGTTCCCTGAAGGGTGTAAGCTCTCCCTTTAATTTGCCGGCCGTCCATAAAGAAGCTTATTTTACAAGCTTCTTATACTTGATTCGTTTCGGGCCTTCATCACCCAGGCGTTGTCTGCGGTTTTCTTCGTACTCAGTAAAGTTACCATCGTACCACACTACCTGAGAGTCACCTTCAAAAGCTAATATGTGGGTACACACTCTGTCGAGGAACCATCTGTCGTGCGAAATGATAACAGCACAACCACCGAAGTTCTCCAGAGCTTCTTCCAGCGCCCTTAGGGTGTTTACATCCAGGTCGTTGGTAGGCTCATCGAGGAGCAGGAGGTTGGCTCCCTGCTTGAGGGCTATAGCCAAATGAACACGGTTTCGCATCCCGCCTGATAATTCCTTGAGCTTTTTCTGCTGATCACCGCCGCTAAAATTAAATTTGCTTACATAAGCACGGCTGTTGATCTGTTTTCCGCCCATATTGATAATCTCATTACCACCGCTTATGGCTTCCCAAACGGTTTGTTCAGGTTTCAGGTCATTGTGCTCCTGGTCTACATAAGCGATCTCTACAGTTGATCCAACTTCAAAAGTACCTTCATCCGGCTTTTCCTGCCCGGTGATCATTTTGAAAAGGGTGGTTTTACCAGCGCCGTTAGGGCCAATTATACCTACGATGCCTGCTTTCGGAAGTGAGAATTCCAGGTTTTCATATAGTAACTTGTCTCCAAAGCCTTTAGATACCCCGTGGGCTTCGATTACTTTATCTCCAAGTCTCGGACCCGCAGGTATGAAGAGTTCCAGTTTTGCCTCTTTTTCCTTGGTTTCTTCTCCAAGGAGTTTGTCGTATGCATTTAACCTGGCTTTGGCTTTGGCATGTCGGCCTTTAGGAGACATACGTGCCCATTCAAGCTCTCTTTCCAGGGTTTTCTGGCGCTTGGATTCAGATTTTTCTTCCTGGCTCAGGCGTTTCTGCTTTTGTTCCAGCCATGAAGAGTAGTTTCCTTTCCATGGAATGCCCTCTCCACGGTCAAGTTCAAGGATCCATCCGGCCACATTGTCAAGGAAATACCGGTCGTGGGTTACGGCTATTACTGTTCCCTCATAGCGCTGCAAGTGTTGTTCCAGCCAGTGTACCGATTCTGCATCCAGGTGGTTGGTAGGCTCATCCAATAATAGAATGTCCGGCTCCTGAAGTAATAATCTGCACAAGGCCACACGTCTTTTTTCACCGCCGGACAGGTTCTCGATCTTTGCGTCGGCAGGTGGTGTTCTCAAAGCATCCATGGCCCTTTCCAGCTTGCTGTCGAGCTCCCAGGCATTTAGTTGATCCAGCTTTTCCTGAACTTCACCCTGCTGTTCTATGAGCTTGTTCATAGCGTCAGGGTCTTCCATCAGCGCAGGATCGGCAAACTTCTCATTGATCTCCTCAAATTTCTTTAGCAACCCTACAGTCTCCTTTACCCCTTCCTCAACCACTTCTTTTACAGTTTTGGACGGATCAAGCTGAGGTTCCTGCTCCAGCAGCCCTACGGAGTAGCTGCCATCAAATACTACTTCACCTCTGTAGTCTTTATCCACACCCGCAATTATGCGCAGCAGGGAAGACTTACCTGAGCCATTAAGACCCAGCACACCAATCTTGGCTCCATAGAAGAAGGAAAGGTAAATGTCTTTTAAGACGTGTTTATTAGGCGGGTAAATTTTATTTACCCCCGCCATTGAAAAGATTATTTTTTCATCACTCATATTTCTACACTTAAGCTGTTCAATAACAAATTTATTGTTTTGCGGCAGAATGAGGGCCAACAAAGAAAAATTTTAAAAGAAAAAAAATAAACGTTTGTAAACTTTTAGAAAAAGCATTACGTTTCTGCGGTAAGTTAATCATTCGCATTCTGAGGTTGAGGGGTGAGATAAATAAATCAAGAAAATATTTGATTTGACCATTTAAATTTTATTTTTGCACGAAATTTCAGAAGCATAAATCATAGGAGGATTTATCTATGTATTGGACACTAGAACTAGCATCGTATTTAGAAGACGCACCTTGGCCTGCTACCAAGGATGAACTCATTGACTATTCCATCCGGACAGGAGCACCACTAGAGGTGGTTGAGAACCTTCAGGAGTTAGAGGACGATGGACAGCCTTATGAGAACATTGAAGAGATCTGGCCGGATTATCCGACCAAAGAGGATTTCTTTTTTAATGAAGACGAGTATTGATTTTTAATAGATAACAGACTTCTATTAGTATTTGATATTTATGGGCTGGCTTTTACTTCAGTAATGGTCAGCTTTTGTGTTTTTTGTAGGCCATCAAAGCCTCTGCTACTGCAATATCTTCAGGTGTAGTCACCTTTATATTTTCGTAGCTTCCTTCAAATAAGGAAATTTTATATCCTGCCCGTTCTGCTACACTGGCATCATCTGTCAGGCTGGCTTCTTCCTTAATTTTATAAGCTTGCTTTATAAGTGGGACAGCAAAAGTTTGTGGGGTTTGTATTAGCCTGTAATTGGCCCTGTCTACAGCTTTCGTAGTATCCTGATCTGTCATTCTTATGGATTCCTTTAGCCTGACTGCGGCAATGGCACTTTGATGGACAGCGGCAAGTCGGAAGGAAGCTGCGATAATGTCCGGGCTTACCAGGGGGCGTACCCCGTCGTGTATGGCTACCAATCCGGTATTCTCCCCAATCTGATCCAGTCCGTTTTTTACTGACTCGAACCGTGATGCGCCTCCGGATGCAATCTGCAGTGGCTTACTAAAATCGTACTTGTTACATAAGTCATTCCATGTGCGGATGTCATTTGACGGAAGCACAAGTATGATACGGATCTGATCGGAATATTCAAAAAAAGCATTAATGGTGTGCATCAGAATAGGAGTGCCATTCAATAGCATGAATTGCTTTGGTGTGGCGCTATTCATTCTTGTGCCTTTTCCGCCTGCTACAATAATTGCGTATTCTTGATGGGGCATAAACAAAATCGGATGGCTTTAAGGCCATCCGACTAAATTATATGATTTTTTGAAATTTAAACAATAAGCATGGCATCACCATAGGTAAGGAACCTGTACTTTTCCTTAATAGCGGTTTCGTACGCTTTCATTACCAGGTCATAACCTCCAAAAGCTGCTGCCATCATAAGCAATGTTGACTCAGGCATATGGAAGTTGGTGATCATAGCATTGCAGATCTTAAAGTCGTAAGGAGGGAAGATAAATTTATCTGTCCAGCCTTCTTTGGGCTTAAGCCTGCCACTTGCTGATACTGAAGATTCCAGGGCACGCATGGAAGTGGTGCCCACTGCACATACCCTCTTCTTGTTGTCGAGGGCTTTGTTTACTATACCAACCGTTTGCTCGTCTACTCTGAAATTCTCAGAGTCCATTTTATGTTTGGTAAGGTCTTCAACATCTACAGGACGGAATGTGCCTAGTCCGATGTGAAGCGTGATGCTGCTCAGATCCACACCTTTGATCTCAAGACGCTTCATAAGCTGTCTTGTAAAGTGCAAACCTGCTGTTGGTGCTGCTACCGCTCCTTTATGCTTTGCATAGATGGTTTGGAAACGCTCCCTGTCTTCAGGCTCAGCTTCACGCTTTATGTATTTTGGAAGTGGAGTCTCCCCGAGGCTGTCGATGGTCTTATAAAACTCTTCGTCAGTGCCGTCATAAAGGAAACGGATCGTTCTTCCTCGTGAAGTGGTGTTGTCAATTACTTCAGCCACAAGATCGCCTTCACCAAAATATAATTTATTGCCTACTCTGATTTTACGTGCAGGATCAACAAGTACATCCCATAGGTGCATTTCCTGATTGAGTTCCCTGAGCAGGAAAACTTCAATTTTTGCTCCTGTTTTCTCCTTATTACCGTAAAGCCTGGCAGGAAATACCATTGTATTGTTGTTTACAAGTACATCGCCCTCATTAAAGTACTCTACTACATCTTTGAAAGAGCGGTGCTCGATTTCCCCGGTATCTTTGTGTACTACCATTAGCCGAGATTCATCCCTGTTTTCAGCCGGATATAAGGCAACCAGCCCGGTTGGTAGATCAAACTTGAATTCTGATAATTTCATATTTAATATTACGGTATTAAATAAATGGGTTAGTTATTAAAAATTAGCTTGCAAAGATAGATATTTATTTGACAAATTGAGGGGCACTCTTTAATATACTTTAAAATAAAATTAGGATAGTGTTAATACTAAGACTTATACTGGAAAGTTTCAGGTTTGCGTGGAATGCGCTAAGAATGAATTTGCTACGAACCGTGCTATCGCTGTTGGGAGTGACCATAGGTATCTTTGCCATCATTGCTGTATTTACGCTCGTAGACTCCCTGGAAAAGAATATTAAAGAGAGTTTTTCCTTCCTGGGTGCCGGGGTTATTTATGTTGAAAAATGGCCTTACACTCCCGATGCTGATGGTGAATACAAGTGGTGGGATTTTATGGGACGTCCAAATGCCAGCTACAATGAGTATAAATTTTTGCAGGCCAACCTTAAACACCAGAATGGTATTGCCATCTTCGCTGTTAAAAGCAATATTACTCTTAAGCGCAAGAATAACAGCATAAGCGAGGTTGATCTTCGTGGTGGCAGCTTTGGATACAGTGATATCTTTGAAACAAATATTACCTCAGGAAGATACTTTACACGCACTGAAGTGGAGTCGGGCCGCAATGTGGTGATACTTGGACATAATTTGGCGCAAACATTATTTCCTTATGGAGAAGAGCCCATTGGGAAGGAAGTTAAAATGAGCGGCCTCAATTTTATGGTAATTGGTGTACTTAAAAAGGAGGGAGAGAGCTTTCTCGGTACACCAAGCAATGATGATACTGCCATAATTCCCTATAATTCATTCAGGAAGCTTTACCAGACCGGCACGGGAGCAGTAAATGAAATTGGGTCGTCGATCGGAGTGAAAGGGTATGATATTGACGTAGGACTGGTGGAGCTTGAAAATGAAATCACCGGTTTGATGAGGACCCGGCGCGGACTCAAACCTCGGGAAGATGATAGCTTTGCCCTTAACAGGCCGGAAGCTATTGCCAATGTCATAGGAGGTGTGTTCGATGTCTTTGGAGTTGCCGGTTGGATCATCGGCGGGTTTTCAATTCTGGTTGGAGGCTTTGGTATCGCCAACATCATGTTCGTGTCGGTAAAAGAAAGAACTAATATAATCGGAATACAAAAATCCCTGGGTGCTAAAAATTACTTTATCTTATTTCAATTTCTGTTCGAAGCTATCTTCCTGAGTGTCATTGGAGGTGCCGCAGGCCTTGTGCTGGTGCTGTTGATCACCTTTATACCCATGGGTAGTCTTGAAGTAGTGCTCTCGTTAAAAAATATTGTACTGGGTCTCGGAGTTTCAGCCGCAATAGGTACGGTTTCAGGTATCATACCTGCCGCACTGGCTGCAAGACTGGATCCTGTAATAGCTATAAGATCCAATTAAAAAGAAAATCCCGGCTCAGGTATTTTTGAGCCGGGATTTTAATATCTAATTCCATCACTGAAAACAGGTAAACAGTAATTGGTAAACAGTAATCGGTGATTGGTATTTGTAAACTAAACTAAGAACCGTAAACTGTGAATAGCTACTCCTGGGCTGCTATCGGTTTCTCCAGGTCTTCACCTTTGATCTTTTGCTTGATTTTGGTTTCCAGTTCTTCCATCAATTCAGGGTTGTCTTCCAGCAACGTTTTTACAGCGTCTCTTCCCTGTCCTAATTTATTGCCATCGTAGGAGAACCATGATCCAGCCTTTTTGATAACTTCCAGTTCCACACCCAGGTCGATGATCTCCCCAACTTTGGAAATACCTTTGCCATACATGATGTCGAATTCAACAACTTTAAAAGGAGGGGAAACTTTGTTTTTCACCACTTTTACACGGGTACGGTTACCGGTAATATCGTTAGCTCCTTCTTTGATCTGACCAATTCTGCGAATATCGAGACGTACCGAAGCGTAGAACTTCAAAGCGTTACCACCTGTAGTCGTCTCAGGGTTACCAAACATTACCCCGATCTTTTCCCTCAACTGGTTGATGAAAATACAGGCGCAACCTGTTTTGTTGATGGTACCTGTAAGCTTTCTAAGTGCCTGAGACATCAATCGGGCCTGGAGACCCATTTTGCTGTCACCCATCTCTCCTTCAAGCTCGCCTTTAGGTACCAGAGCTGCCACGGAGTCAATAACTATAATATCGATAGCTCCTGAACGGATCAGGTGCTCTGCGATTTCCAAAGCCTGCTCTCCACTATCTGGCTGGGAGATAAGCAGGTTTTCGGTGTCAATGCCTAATTTTTCAGCATATACCCTGTCAAAAGCATGTTCTGCATCAATGAATGCAGCCAGTCCGCCTTTCTTTTGTGCTTCTGCTATGCAGTGCATAGACAAGGTTGTTTTACCTGATGATTCAGGTCCGTAAATTTCAATTACTCTTCCACGTGGGATACCGCCAACACCCAATGCCAGGTCAAGGCTTAAGGATCCGGTGGAGATGGCTGGTACATCCACTACCCGCTCATCACTCAGCTTCATCACTGTACCTTTTCCAAAGGTTTTTTCCAGTTTGTCAATTGTTAATTGAAGTGCTTTTAATTTTTCGTCCTTTTCAGCCATTATAAATGTGGTTACTATTAATCGTCAAAGCGGTGAAGTTACTAAGTTCTAGGCATAAAACTTAAATAGCCCTCCAAAAATTGTTTTGTGCCGGCCCGCTTTTTGGACTCACTTTTTTATATTGCGCCAAAACCTCATTATGAAATTCAAACTTGGTGTATTGCTGCTCCTGGCGGCATCCTTACAGGTAAGTGCACAGTTAGATAACAGCAAATTCGAACAGCGGTCTACAATCAATCCTGCAGATTCCAATTCACTGTTTTTAGGGATCAATACTTTGGGGTTTTTTAAGAATAATGAGTATTTCAATGACATAGCCGATGGATATACACTTTTCGGTTATCAGCTTAATCCCTATTTAAGCTACAACCCGGCCCCAAACTTTAAACTAACTGCCGGTGTTTATCTACAGAAAGATTTTGGGAGTGAGGGCTATGAAGAGATAGTGCCTACTTTTTCACTTGAATATTTACATGGCAATACCAAAGTGATATTTGGAAACCTGGAAGGGAGTGTTTCCCACAGGCTTATTGAGCCTCTCTACGACTTTGAAAAAGTGATGACTGACAGATTGGAAAATGGCATACAGTTTATAGTTGATAAGGATAATTTATTTTTGGATGGCTGGGTGGACTGGCAGCACATGCTATATAAAGGGGAAAATGATCAGGAGGTGATTAGTGGAGGCTTGTCATTGAATTATAATGTGTTGAAGTCTGACCGGGTAAGCCTATGGGTACCGGTGCAGTTCGTGGTGATGCATAGAGGAGGGCAGATCGATACCAGTCCCGCTCCATTGCAGACCTATACCAATACAGCGGCAGGCTTTACCTTAAAATATACCAACCAGGAGGGGAGTTTTATCGAAGGTATCAGCACGGATAATTATTACGTAGTCCACAAAGATTTCTCAACCGAAAGGCTGCAACCTTATGAAGATGGAAGTGGCTGGTACTTCAATGCAGGCATCAGGACCAGGGCCAATGTGGATTTTCTGGCCAGCTACTGGCGCGGTCATGAATTTATTTCTATTACCGGAGGGCAGCTCTATCCTTCGGTGTCTTCTACCATTAAAAGTCCCAATACTATTGAAGAAGAGAGGGAGTTGCTGATTTTCAGGTTTACCCACAACCTAAAGGTTACCGATCAGATCTGGCTTATCACTCGCTTTGAGCCTTTTTATGATCTGGGTAACGGGAACTTTGAGTTTTCCCACGGGTTTTATATCAATTATACTACAGACTTTTTTCTGTTAAAAAAACGGAGTCATAGATGATCAAAAAAATAACGTTGGCCATAGTGGCGATTTTGGCGATTTTGATAATCTGGAATTTTGACCTTGTGGTTTATGGTTTGAAACAGGCCAGAGGACAGTTACACATTGTCTGGAACGCAAGGCCGGTTGAAGACTACCTGGCCGACCCGGCAGTGGCCGACAGTGTTAAGCAAAAGCTTTACTTTATCCAGGAGGTGCGGGAGTATGCCGTGGATGAGCTTGGATTAAATGACAGTGACAATTATACAGCCATGTACGACCAGAAGGGAAAGCCGGTACTATGGGTGGTAACCGGAAGTAAACCTTTCGCTTTTGAAGCCAAGGAATGGGATTTCCCCGTAGTGGGTACTATGCCTTACAAAGGATTTTTTGTAGAAGATGATGCCAATAAAACCCTGGAAGAACTTAAAGCCGAAGGGTATGACGCAGGAATGAGAACCGTAGGAGGGTGGTCTACTTTGGGGTGGTTTAAGGACCCTATCCTCAGCAACATGCTTTATCGCAATACCGGTGACCTGGCCAACCTGATCATTCACGAGCTTGTGCACGCAACTATATTTGTTAAAGATAGTGTAGAGTTCAATGAAAACCTGGCTTCCTTCATTGCAGACAAAGGCACTTACCGGTTTCTAAAGGATAAATATGGTGTTGACTCCCCTGAGTACAAAACGTATGTCAGGGAAGTGGAAGACGAACAGGATTACATAGCACATATACTGCGAGGCGCGGATAGCCTGGAAGTACTTTATAGCTCATTCGGGGATATTGCGGAAGATGAAAAGAAAACAAAAAAGGAAGAGATGATAGCCCTCATTATGCAGGAGCTTGACACGCTCAGGCTCAATAAAGCAGATTATTTACAAGGTATTAAAGGATACCAGCCCAATAACACATATTTTATGTCGTTTATGCGTTACAGGTC
>NZ_SMLW01000639.1 GCF_009711405.1 Fulvivirga kasyanovii
TCTTTACTTTGGCAGGGAAGAGCAAATTGGTGAAGTACTGGACAAGCTTATTGAACATCATTTTGTAGCCATTATCGGTACATCAGGCATTGGTAAGTCGTCGTTCATCAACTGCGGTATTTTGCCTATTTTATTTAAAGACTATAAAACTGCCAGGGGTTCCAAGTGGGAAGCAGTCAATTTTCGTCCGGGCAACTCTGCCCTTAAAAATATGGCTAAAGCCCTTCTGCATGAAAAGATCGAATATGCTGATGAAGATACGGCTCAACAGCAAATAGAGAATACGGTAAGCAGCTTCAGAAAAAATGAAAATGCACTGATCAACATTGCCGGCAACAGGTATAAGGCTTCCGGGAGGAACATACTGATATACATTGATCAATTCGAAGAGATTTTCAGGTACAGGGAGAAGAATGATAGCAACTACGATGATGTCAGTATTTTCCTAAATCTCCTGATAGCTGCAATCAGCCAGAACGAGGTGCCCGTTTACGTGGCTATTACAATGCGATCTGATTTTGTTGGTGATTGCGCAAAATATCCTGAGTTTACTGATAAAATTAATGATAGCCAGTTCCTTATCCCTCAAATGACCCGATTGGAGAAAAAGAAGGCTATCATAGGTCCTATCGAAACTGTAGGGGCTACCATTGACGAAGACCTCGTACAGAAAATCCTGAACGATGTTGGCGATGATGCAGACTCCCTTCCGGTAATGCAGCATGCGCTCATGCGTACATATGACTACTGGCTGCAAAACAGCTTCAAAGGAGATGAGATATCCTTTGCCCACTACGAGGCTATTGGAGGTATGGAGAAGGCACTTTCCATCCATGCCAATGAGGCTTTTTATGAGCTGAATGAGAAGCAGCAGGCATTATGTGAAAAGATATTTAAAAATATCACCGAAAAAGGTGATGGTGGCCGGGGTACAAGAAGGCCTACCCGATTGCAGGAAATAGCTGTAATTACAGGGGCAACCACGGAAGAGGTGATGTTTATTGTTGAACATTTCCGCGCAGCCGGTCGTACCTTATTGATGCCTCCGTACAACGTTCCGTTGACTGAGGATAGCATGGTCGATATTTCTCATGAAAGTTTGATGAGGATATGGACCAATTTAAGGGAATGGGTAGATGATGAATCCGAGTCTGCCAAACTCTATTTAAGGCTCTGCGAGGCAGCAGAAATGCACCAGCTTGGAAAAGCCGGCCTTTGGAGGCCACCGGATCTTCAACTGGCGCTGAGCTGGCTTGACACCCATAAACCTTCACTGTCATGGGGACTACGCTATAACCCTGGCTACGAAAGGGCTATGCTGTTCCTCGAGTACAGTAAAAATGAGTATGAGAAAGAACAGCGCAATAAGCAAAAGATCCAAAAAAGAAGGCTTTTTATTGCAAAAGTAACCACTGGAGTATTTGGTCTTGCGTTCCTGATTGCTTTTGGTTTCTTTTTGTATGGAGAAAAACAGCGGATAATAGCCGGTGAAGAGAAGATAAAAGCAGATAGTGCAAGGATCAAGGCCATTGAAAAAGGTGAGCAGGCACGACTTGCCGCCATCAAGGCAGACTCCAGTAGAAGAGTAGCATTGCAACAAAAAGAGATTGCGACAAGTGCTATGCAGGAAGCCCGAAGAAATGAACGAATAGCCAGAGATGCGGTTATTCTGGCTGATAGCGCCAAAAATGACGCCCTAAATCAAAAACATATTGCGGATATCGCTAAAGAAGATGCTTACAACTTGCGGCTTTTATCCATTGCAAGGTCTATGGCCATTAAGTCATTGCAGATTGCAGACCCCGAAGAAATGGGGCTTGTAGCTCAACAAGCTTACAAATTCAACAGCGAAAATGGTGGCAACCCGTTAGATCCCGATATTTACAGCGGCTTATACTATGCCGTGAAAAAACTTCAGGGCAGCGGTTACAACCAGCTAATCAAGCATACGGATAACGTAAGGGTATTAACCAGCGTACCAGGCTCCCGCAACCAAATCTATTCAACAGGTAGTGACGGAACCATATTGCTTTGGAACCTGAATGACAGAGCCAACCCTACAACGGTAAAATCGCATACAGACAGACAAATCAATAAGTCTATGGCACTCAGCCCTGACAAAAAATGGCTGGTTACCGGTGGGGATTACGGCTACCTGCAATTGTACAGTGTAACCAATCCGGGCGATCCAAAGCTCTTTCTGATTGGCCAGAATGAAAAGATCAGGTCTACCTGGTATTTAGAATTTGCTTCCAACAATCAGTTTATATCTGTTGGGGAGGATAAAAGGATATTGTTATGGAATATTCCTAATGAGATCACAAAAACAACGGTTATAACCCCACAAGAAATAACCCAAAGTGATTTAAAGATTAACTCTATTGCGCTTAACCCTAAAAAGCGGGTAATTGCAACGGCCAAGATCAAGGGACAAATAACCTTTATCAATATGGACACCAAAGAGGAGCACATCTTCTTTGAAGACATACGCACACGCTCAGACATGGTATCGGTAGCTTTTAGCAATGATGGAAAAATGCTTGCGGCAGGAAATGAAAATGGTACCGTAAGGGTGTGGGATCTTAGAAACAACATGCCTTTGACTATTTCTGACAAGCATTCTGCCCGTGTAAACAACATCCGCTTTAGTGCTGACAATTCAAAACTGGCAACAGGAAGTTTTGATGCCACGGTTAGGATCTGGAATACCGAAAGGCTTAATGATCCTCCTATCATTCTCGATGATCACGATGACTGGGTTTGGTCAATAGAATTCAGCCCGAACGGGGATTACCTGCTGGCTGGCTGTAAAGACCATAGGATCAGGATGTGGCCTACAAAAATAGAAAGCATGGCCAACATTATTTGTGGCAAGATCAGTCGTAATATGGAGCTGAAGGAATGGGAAGATTTTGTGGCTGATACTACTGACATTCCCTATGAGAGAACTTGCCGGAATTACAACGGATTATAATTATCACCTAAACATTACATTACTCAACCTGAAATATACGGCGATATAATAACCATGTTTAAACGAACCTTATTTACAATAATCATTTCAGCAGCTTTGGGTTTACAAGCCCATGCACAACAAACTCAGAGTAGCTGTTCCCAAACCTTACGAGAAGCCCAGTTAACTTATGAGAGGGGGCGTATCGATCTTGTACCGGATCAGCTCGCATCATGTCTGAGATCAGGTTTTAACAAAGAAGAGAAAATAGCAGCTTATAAACTGCTGGTAAATACCTATCTGTATTTCAACGAAAGTGACAAGGCAGTTGAAGCCATGACCTCATTTCTTTCTTTAAACCCTGAATATGAAATAGATGTAGTTGCGGATCCGTCGGAGTTTATAAATTTGTACAATTCCTTCCGGACAACCCCTGTTTACCTTTTGGGAGGTAAGGCAGGCAGTAATATTACTGCGGTTAATGTTTCCAGGAATTTTAGCTTAGATGACTCTTCCGAAAAAAGAGGGAAATACAACTATATACCAGGGTTCAATGTAGGCCTTGCCTTGGAAGTACCCATCAATAAAAAGGTTTCAATCGCTCCTGAGCTTTATTTCAGTCAGAAAAAGTACCAATACCGCGACCTGATATTAGGTTTTGCCGATGTCAATTTTGAGGAAACCCAAACTCTTGTGGAACTTCCTGTTTTTGTGAAATATAACATCGGGAATTTTGGAAAGGACAAGAATATCACTCCCTTCGTCAATCTGGGTGGCTCGGTCAGCTACCTGCTGAGTTCTGAGGCAGATGTAGTCCGAAAGGATGCCGTGAGTGGGGAAAACCAGCGGGAGGTGTCTGGTCCTTCAATTGATCTTGCAGACCAGCGTAACAGCATTATCTATGCTGCCGCTGTTGGCGCAGGGGCCAAGCTAAAAAACATCATAGGCAGAGGTTATCTGATCGTTGATTTCCGCTATTCATATGGTTTAAACAATGTCGTAAACCCGGATAACAGGACTGCAAATACAACGCTGGTCTATGACTACCTGTACGTGGACAATGACTTTAGTATGAATAATTACTCATTTACCATAGGGTATCTAATTCCAAAGTACAAGCCCAAGTTGTTATCCAAAAAATTAAAAAAATAGCACCCAGTTAGATTATCAAGTAAACATGAAAAGCTCTTTTAACCTTATCTATACAACAGCGCTGTCATTTTTAACGATCCTGGCCTGTACATCCTGCGAGGTTGACCCTTTTGCAGAACCTGATGATTCGGGACAATTCATCAAATTTTTCGGAGATGTAAATGATGAAAATGGCTATGCTGCCGTTGAAACCGAAAACGGTGATTTTTTATTTACGGGTTCTACAAATTCCACAGAAGATGGCAGTACCAATATTTTCATTGTCAAGGCTGATGCCAACGGCAACCGCATCTGGCAAAAGCAGATAGAACAACCTCTGGCCCAGACTAGCAAGGACATTGAGTTGCTGTCTAATGGTGATGCGTTCATATTTGGCCACACTACACGCTCAAACGGTACTACTGACTTTTTACTGCTTCAAGTTAATGCTGAGGGAGAAGAAGTAGCTTCATTTACTTATGGGGATAGCACCAAGAATGAAGAAGGCCTTGGTATCATACCTTCGGTATCGGGCGGATATCTTTTAATCGGAACTATTGAAAACAATACGACTGATAAGGATATGCTGATCACTAAAGTAGATGGTTCGGGTACCGAAATGTTCAGCAACACCTACGGCTTGATCGATGAGTTTGATGCAGTAACCTCTGTTGTAGAAAATGAAGCAGGCGAATTAGTATGGTGTGGAACGCTCAACAGAAATGGCTCCCAGAATATGAGAATTGTCTCTACGGATTCACTTGGAAGCTTAATATGGGATTATACCTACCAGGAAGAAATAAGCAGTGCCCAGTCAGTAGCCAGCGACATGAAAAAGATCACAGGTGGCTATGTGATCACCGGAAGGTCATTTGTAAACAATGGAGAGTCCAATGTATTACTTGTTCATATAAGCGATAAAGGAGCTTTTAAATGGGCTGCAGACCTTGCCTCCACCCTGTCACAGGAGGGTAATTCAGTGGCCAGAACTTCTGATGGTGGTTATGCCGTTGTGGGCAAAACACTTACATCGGGAGGTACAAGTGACATATACCTTCTGAAAACAAACTCCCTGGGCCAACTACTATGGTCTAAAACAATGGGTGGGGAATATGATGACTACGGTAACTTTGTGAAGGAATCGACAGATCGTGGGCTGATCATTTTAGGAACATCCCGTATTAACAACAACAATGTGGTCGAGTTCATAAAAACTGATGACAAAGGAAGCACCCCCGGTGATGGAGGTGAATAAGAATTTAAACAAATTATACTGGCATTTGGAGGGGTTATTTGCCCCTCTTTTTTTTGCGTCTGACCAAGGCACCTCCACCCTCATTCGCGCCCTTAGAATACTCAGATAAGCCTAATATCAGCCTTGTGAGCTACCGCCCTGCGACGGGTAAGAAAAACATAACCCACTTCGAGTCATTTATCTTTCCTAAGCAGTAACCCCATAGAGTTGATACCATACAAATGCAGCTCCAGCCCTCGTCAATAATCTTAAGTGAAGTGGTACTGCCAAACTGCAGAAATTTCAGGCCTTCTATCTCATTCAATGAACAAAGGCTACACCTCTTGTGATAGATTGCCCCCTGAGGGCTAACGTTGTCAATCTACTAAGGCTCTTCATGGTCTGTCCTCTGCTCCATCTACGGTCTGTTCTCTGACCACGGGATAGGCAAACAAAAAACCGGGGTGGAGGCCATCACCCTTTTGAAAGTTAAGTAGATCTGCAACAATTAGCTTGGTTCGCTATTATTCTGGCAAATGCTCCAGGCAGCACTGATGTTATAAATAAAAAAAATCCCGGTTTTACCGGGACTTTGATTTATTTTGAGACTGTACTGAGTTCTTCTTTCGCCTTATCCAGAGGTGCTTTTAACTTATCCTCAAATTGCTTTTGAATATTTGGATCTGGCTTCATCTCTTCTTTTTTCTTGTTGAACATGTCATAGAACATTTTAAAGAGGAAGAAATCAGGTTCTTTATTAAGTTCTTTCGGATACTCAATGAGAAGTAAACCTTTTGCAGCCTGCCTTCCTGGCCTTTTAAGTTTGTAGAAGCCGTACAACTGCAGATCTTTTACTTTCTTTCTCCTGTTTTTCTTTTTAGCGTACTGGTTGACCAGAATTCCTTTCAAACCTTCTACTAAAAAAGGGGAAGCAACCGGAAATGCATCTTCCGTTCTTGGTGGCTTTTCTACAAAAACGGATAATACAGGAGATTCATTGACATTGGTTGCCAGAAACCAGGTTCTTTTATATTTAATAGCATATACATTATAGCCTACGCAGTTTTGCGTACTTCCAATATAGCTTACATCAAGCTTCTTAAATTCTTCAAGATAAGCCTGTGTCCTGTCACCATTGGCTGGCACTTCGTTACTACTCTTCTCTTCCGGCTTATCTGGCTGGCTTTCCTGTACCTGGGTTTGGGGTTGCTCCTGTTCCTCAGCCTCTTGTTTAGTGGCCTTCTTCTGAGCCTCTATTACCTCCTTTTCCGGCTTGGCTTCCAATTTCTTTCTCTTCTTGTCTTTTTTCGCCTTCCTCTTTTCCAGCTTTGTGTTTACTTCACTCTCCACCTCTTCAATGGCGGTTTTTGCCGCATCCTTAGCGGTTTTCTCTACCGCTTCCTCAACACTCTGAGCAAAGCCATCAGCCGCCAATAACCCACACACTGTAAAGGCAACCAGAAATAAGATCTTTTTAGTAGACATAGAGATCAATTTAATCAGATTAAAATCCATTTTCATTATTAATAGGTAAATTTAAACAGAACATACAGTAAATGCATCATAGTTTTTACTAAAATGCTTACCTCCACTCTACCGCAAGGGTCTTTTCCATCCATGGTAATATTACCATGCTAACCGACCACGGCAGGGTGTCCATCAATACATCCCAGGCCTTCTGCTCTACATAAAGCTGCCAGCCTCCATTCATGGCCTGCTCCAGTCTGCCTTCACGATGCAGAAAAGATACCCGAAAATTATCCGGAGAAGTTTTTCCTAACGTCGGCCAGTTCTGAATCACCCCATTGACAAGGCTCTCGCACAGCTCCTTTTCCTTATCTTCAAGGGCATAAGCATTATCCAGGGGTTCAAAGATATCGAGGCCGCAAAGTACCTTGTTCAAAGCAAGCTCAAACTCCTGGGTTTTGTCATCCTTATAAGCTATATATTGAAGGATATGAACAGCTTTATGAGCTGATGCAGTGTCCTTGAATTTCTTATTCTCCAATAGTTCCAGCATATTAAATAACCGGGACAAAAAAGGATGCAGTATAACCAGCCCGGCATTATTGATATAAATAGGCTCCCTGCCCAATCGTTTGGCCAGCTTCTCCTGCTTCTCCCTTTCCAGTCTCTCCTTTTCCATCTTCTTTCTCTCCTCTTCCTCTTTGACCTTTTTCTGCTCTTCTCTTTTTCTTTCTTCTTCCTCCTTCACCGCCTTGTCAGCAGACGCTGCTTTTGACTCCTCTTCCGCGGCTTCCTTACCGTCTATCCTTTCACGTTCCTCTTGAGCTTCTGCTCTCTCTTTCCTTCTAGTTTCATCCATGGACTCCTCCTGGAGCGATACCAGCCGTTTTATTTCTTCCGTGGTTGACGCTAGTATGTGCTTCCACTCCAACTGCCTTAACTCCATTTGCGTGACCCTGTATGACTTTTCTTTTATCTCCCTGGCAATAAGCAAATCAACCCACTGTACCCGTTCTTCAATAGCCGCCGGAGCAATGACATGGGCAATCCGCATTAACAGGTCATCAGGCAAATGTTTTATCCAAAGCGTACGTATCTCTTCCTCCTGTACTGCCTTCTTAACAGTATCGGCAAACACCCCTGGCTTTTCCTTTAAGAGCTGGTATATTCCTGCCACCAGTCTGCTTCTGGTTTGTACATCAAGCCCTAAAGCCGGCTCCGTTCCGGTAGCCGATGCCGGGAATTTCCCCTGACGGATAAAACCAAGTGCCTCCGCCTCAGCTACAGCCTCAGTCAATATTTTCTGAACCTCCTCCGGTAAATCCTTCTCCCCGCTTTCCATCAATTGTTTTAGCTGTCCGTACAACCTGCCTTGTTGCTCACTGAGCCTTGATAATGTAGTCTCCAAGGGTGATTCAAAGCTCTCTTCTACAATCTCCGCAAGCCTGAGCTCCGGTGACGCTTTAAAAATACTTTCGGCAATGTTGTCTTCAAACTGATAGCGCACGCGCTTTGCAACCAAGGGTAAGATAAGAGGGTCAAGGTTTGAGATAATTTCTCTGACCGACGCAGGTTCCAACTGCATGATAATAGCAGTTAGATCCTCAAACCGACGTATTTTAGTTTGTGCAGGCAATGCCCCGAAAAGTAAAAAGAAACGGATTATTTCCTGCTGGGTATAGGTTCTTTTCCTGGGCTTTTCAGTGACGTCTTCATAGGTTTCACTGAGTACCTCCACAGCCCGTGCAGGCTCGATCTTCACGTGGTCGGCGATCTTATCAGCAGTGAAAGATAAAAAATCAACCTTACTTAAGCTGCCCACCTTGCCTTTCTTCTCGACATAAATGTAATCAACCACATAACGGTAGAAGGCCTTCAACAGAGTGGTTTCTGACTGAATTATGCCTTGCGTTTTAAATAGCCTGATTGCATTTTCTATAAACTGTATTACAAACTGGCTATCCGCGGCTAATTCCCTTTGCAGAAAGGCTTCAAACTGTTGTTTTGAAACCTTCTCATACCATTTCCCTATCCATTCCTTTATATCTTCTTTGGCTAACTCTTTCACCTGCTCTTTCTCAGGCCTTGCCGGCTCCACTTTTCTCAGGGCCTGCTTCAACGCTTTCTCCACGATTGTGCCCTTGGCCTCAGGTTTCAACGCAGTAGCAAACACGGCGCTTCGTAGCTCTCTTTGGCTTACCTCGGGATGGTATATGATAAAAGATACCAGCTTATCATTAAAAGGCTTATCATGCATCTCTACGGAAGCTCCAGGCGAGATAGCAATGTATGTCTCTATCACATACTCCCAAAAGATCACACGTACAGGCACACGACTAACCTGAGGGGAAGTGATTTTCAGACTGTTAAAAACTGAGGTAATTATTTCTAAAGAATCCTTAAACAAACGGCTTTTGGAAGTGTATATCACTTCGACAAAGCGGAGCAACTGTTCATCTTTAAACTGCCTAATAAAACGGTTCCTGACCGATCTGGTCCTAAGCTCAGGGATAACTTCCCTCATGGTATTTGCAGTATCCTTTTCCAGCAGCAGATCAAACACTTGATCTATTCCTACTCCATGCTCCCGAATGTATCTACCCCACCATGGCAATGTGCCACTTTGCAGGTAAAAGATAAAGACTTCAAGTAGTGATTTTTGAGTTGTGACTAGCTCATCCTCTCCCTTTACCGGCTGCGTTTTTATCATTGAAGCTTTACGTTCCAGGGCTCTTAAAAGCTCCCTTTCAAGCTTAAAAACAACTTCTTTCTCAAGATTATTCAGGTCTACTGTCCCGAGGTCAATTTCAAGTTTTGATATTCTTAGTATGGCATCTTCCGGATTTACCCTATCAAAAACAGTCTCAATGACTTTGGATATACCTCCTTTTACCAGCTTACTAAACCGCTCCTGAAACTCATAGGCCTTCTTTTCAGAAGGAAAATCAACTTCAAACGACTGTTTCTGTATGGTATGGAGGTTATCGGCCATAGTTGAAAACCAGAAGGTTATCTCAACTATAACCCTCCGGCCATAAGATTTAGCTCTCTATTCCATAAAGTGAGAACAGGTATTCAGAAAGCTCAGCTTTATATTTACCATCTCCCTTGGTACCATTCTCATTCATTTTCTCTTCCATCCAGCTATAATATAGACTTTCAAAGGTCTCCATGTCCGCTGGATCGAACCAGAAAATAGAAGAAGCGATATTAGCCGGGGAGTGCATATTCACAGTGTCTTCTATTATGGACCTGAATTCATCATCACTGAACCTGTTAGTCCATGAAGGGAACACAACACTTACTCTAAACGAGTAGAACTCTTCAGGTATCCTTCTGCTCTCATCAGAATGCTGAACGAAGAGCCCTATTTTATGCTCGAAAGGTATAATATCATCTGTATCGGAAAGGTGCCTGTAAAGCTTTTCCATTTTTTCGTGGGTCTTTTCAACCGACGCTCTGAATGCAAGGCTTACCAAATGGATCTTGCCATCGCTGGTTTTAAAATGCACCTCAAAGTCACCATCCTCCCTGCGCTCAACAGAGTAGTTCTCATATTTTTTTATCTCCGGCCTCAGGGCCTCTATAACCTTTTCGCGCTCTTTGAAGGTATATAAACCTGTACTTCTAAAGAAGCTTTTACGATCAGCATCCAGAAGGTAGATTCCAAACCTCTTATCTGTTACCTCCGGACGTAACAAAGTATGCTCCACCATATGCAAACCTTCGCTTTGCATATTTAGTTTTTTCAGCGTGTTTACCAATTCAAGTACACTTATCAAGGCATCTTCATAAGTTTTTGACGATGCTATAAGCAACCACTCATCAGTAGATGGCTTATTGAAAACTACATGATGCTCTCCGGAATCCTTTCCTTTACCTATCCTGAAATTGATCAGGTCCATTCCTTCCCTGAGGAAGTCGGTAAGCATGGTTTTACTTTTGAAAGGTAGTGTCTGCTTGAGCAGGTTGAGCTTATACTCTTCGTCAAAGTCGTTAAGGTTTATTTCTTCCTCATCTACATAGTCGAAATACCTTAGTACATAGTCTACTTCAATTTTAGCTGATTTCAAACTACCTCTGGAACTCCATGACTTGATTTCAGCCTTGCTGCTGCTTTCTGACTTTAGTTGTAAGCCTTTCTCAGTATAGTGATTGAGCAATGAGTGGGCATGGTATTCATTGACCTCATTAATGCTGCTGACACCTAACCCCATAAGTATGGCGATCCTGGCCTCCATACCTGTGATGTTGTCGGTATCAATACTCTTTTTTCTATAGTTAAATGCCCTCGCCCTGTTCTTATTCAGCGTGTCCAATGACTTAAGCAACCTTACCTTACTCTGGATCAGGTGTAACTCAAATTCTTTATCATCAAAATAGTGATTAAACTGGGAGAACGAATACTGTGAGAAAGACTCCCCATGTACTGCGAGCAGATAGTCAAGGAAACGGTTCCTTCGGTCTACGAAGTTGTCGTTTAACCGGACGAGTTCGCCTAAACCCTTTTTATAGTTAGCAGGCAGGTTGTATTCTTTCAGCAGCGGGTCATTTACAATTCCTGATTCATCCTTGTAGAGAGGCTCTACATCAGGCACATTGTCCAGGGACTGAAAGAAGTAAGTTTGCCCTACATTCTTCCTGACAGAAAACAGATCCTTGGCATGGGCCAACTGAGACAGGTAATTAGCAATTATCTGCTCAAAGATCAGCAAATATCCTTTTAACTGCTTGGCCTGGGCCCTTCTCAAAGGAGAAGGTGAATTAGGTATACCATATTCTCCTATGCCATAAGTGACCGGGAATTGGTTTTGTAATGAATAATAATCCTCAATATGCAGCTCTTTTCCTTTATCGAGCTCAATATCACCTTCTGAAAGACGGTAAACCCGTTTGGTAGCCGATTTCATCTCATTGAGCTTACGCTTAACCACTTTGCCATCTAAAGAACTGTAGTTAACTACACCCCGCATGAACTGGATCGGATGCTTGGAGGCTTTGTCCTCTACATCTGTTACCAGCCTGGCTATCTGGTGTTCCTCAATGTTTACCTGGTTTTCATAGATCTCATCACCAATTTTCAGGTACAGGTTTTTCACACTCACCACGCCTTTTACCTGCATAATGATCTTTGTGACTTCCGAGATGAGTATTTTATCCGGTTTCGGATATAGTTCCTCAGATTTAATGAAGCCGTGTTTCAAGAGAGGGCCATTGAATATTTCATCCAGTTGAAGTCCCTCATTGAGCAATTCCTTCAATGAATAAAACCTGATTTCCGGGCTTAAATATTCATCAGCCTTAAAAAAGATCTGGGCCAGTATCGACTCAATATCATGCATGCCGTCAACTTCTACATCGGCATGAATGGATACGTAAACCGGCTCTAATATCTTTACTTCTTCAATATCTTCACAGATGTTGCGGTTATCGCAGAAAACATCTTTTGTCTTGGCAATTACATTGTTTCTGGTGTTTTTATCCTTAACTCCTTCATCAAGGTCAAGGAGTATTTTGTACAGGCCATTGATCGAGTTTTCGGCAGGATCTATAGGTTGGATCCATACGTTGCTTATTTCAAAGACAGAATCAAAGATAAGCTTCCTGTAGTCATTGATAGTAAGCGGGTTACATGGCAGGATCTCATTGGGCTTAAGAAAGGAATGATCCCTGTTCTTGTCATCAAACAGGTGGTCTTCAATCTTGAATTCCGTTCTGAAAGACAGGTCAGTCAGTGCATAACACAATTGTTCCAGGATAGTAACACCCGGGTCATGCTCGTTATAATCCGTCCAGTATGAGCCGGTAAGTTCCTGAATGTACTTAATACCTTCAGCCCTTAAATAATCAAAGTCCTCACCTTGTTTTAATGCTTCTTCTTTACCTATAAATAATGGTTCCTCCATATGGCTGTTAATTGCTTATTTCAAAAAATCGTTTTGATCTTTTGTGTTATACCCATTTTCCCTATTGCCAGTGGCATTGTTTTTAAAGCCAGCATTGGCCTGATCATTAAGCTTTCCTATCAACTCATAGACTTCGGCAAAGGGCAGTTTTCCCAATGCTTCAAATATCTTTTTCGCTTCATCCAGCGTAACTTCAAACTTTACTTTTTCCATGCTTACTGTTTTTTCAGTTCCTGCCTTTCAGGTTCAATCTGTTTTACTCCAGTTCTACGCCCTCGTCCATGAAGTGGTCGAGCCATAAGTCAGAGATATAGTATCGTACAAAAAAGTTACCTTCATAATTTGACCTTGTTCTCATCTCCAGATTAAAGTCATAGGTCGTTCCGGTCCACTTCAGCTCTATCCTGTTACTGCGAACACCATAATACGCCTGCGTGATGTTGATCTTATTCTTTGATTTACCGTATGTACTAAGTGCCTGACCGTGGATCAAAGCATAACGGCCGGATTTTTTCTTACCAACACCTGCTACAATTTCAAGTGCATGGCATCCGTTCATACCTGTAAGCACAGGGTGCCACTCCCCATCGGCAGGGATTTTCCCCTGATAGCGTGTACCTATTCTTGATTTAATACCTATAGTGCCTTCTACATCCAGTTCATAGGTTGGATCGTCATTGTTGATCCCTACTTTACCTTCACTTTTGATAGATACTATGGAGTCTCCAAGGTGGTTGTTAATATTGAGATTGCCGTCTCCCTCTCCTATTGCCATACTCCAGGCCGGGCTTTTGTCCTCAATACTTTTGTAAAAGCTCAAAAGCTTCTTTGATGCACCTATAGGTGACAGCATGAGGCCTTCCTCAGAAGACTTGGCCACTCCATCATCAACTTTATTGATCATAGAGTCAATCAAATCATTGAAATGATTTTCAGCCGGCATTCTGCCTTTTCTGAAAAATCCTTTTAATGTATCCCTGTTTTGTAAAGACATAATCTAATTTATAATAGCACTATATAATTTTTACTCTACAATGAAATCCTGACCCAGCTCGAGGTAATTAATACCGGCCTGACGCGATTGCTGTTCCATTTTCTCATTCAATACCGTGATCTGGTGCACGTTTGCAGACACCAACACCGACCATGGCTTAGTCGCATTCAGGTATGGCTTAGGATCCCCCTCTTTAGCGGTATCCAGCAACATATGCCTGCCACCAAAATCACGCGCAGTCTGGATCATCGAGAACTTGGTGATGAAATCGACATAAGGCAGCGTTCTCATAAAGCTAAGTATATCCGAAGTATTGATCCTTCCTCCCAGGTCTACGCTTCTGTCACCATCCAATATACTTCTGGATATGTAGCGCTTAATTTCGTCATTTAATCTCTGAATATAAAAACCAAAATTATATCCCTCTTTGAATTTAACGGAGCAAATAATTTTGAGCCTTTCGAAATTAGGGTTACGCACCTCAAGCTTTACAAACGGCGAAACAAAGGATTGAAGATAAGACTTGATCTTATAAAGCAATTCACTGCTTGCCATCGGCTCGTTAGGGTTCGCCATGTCAGTATTATAAGGTGTAACCACTATAAGCACACTACCCGGAGAGTCCAGGTTATTACTTGTCATGTTAGGCAGACAGGTAACCTTATATACTTCATGGAACTTCTGAAGAATGAGTCTTTCATAATCCCAGGCGGTAATGGCCCTTTTCTTATGCCGGAGCCTTTCAGCTATCCGGGTATAAAACTTTTGCGGCTTTTCTTCAGGCAGACCATTGAATGACTTCAACGGCTGCTCTACAGACTGAATACCAACAATGTTGTTCATTGACCTTCTGATAGAACCGGCAGGCAAAGGTTTATCCAAATGATGCCCCTTTACTGCTGTATCATTCACATCATCAAAAGTAGCTGTAAGCACCTGAGTAGTTACACTTACCAGTTTGGAAGCTACATCTATGTTTTTATATACCACAGCTCTTATCCAGTGGAGATTCGGGTCAAGGATAGTATTTCCATTGGTCAGGTCAGATGGCAACTCGATACTGATAATACCTGTCCTTAAAAAGCCTTGGGTTTGGTCATTCAATATTCTTGAAGGCTTTAGGAGAACCCATTCATTATTGACCAGATAACTCCATTCAATCAGTGGCGGATCTTCCTCAGAAGATACGGTGAATTCATCATGCATTTCAAAAAGCATGGTCACTGTTTGTGGTGGTTTAAGGCCTGAGAACCCTATGATCAAGGAACCTTCAAAATCATACTCAGGAAGCAGCAAAGTGCTCTGTTTAGAGTTATCGGGGAAAGTAAGGCACTCACCGAATGGGTGAATATGGAACAGGCATCCTACAGAGCTGGTCTCATCATTCTTCTTGGACCGGTCAAATGAGATTACTGATGACGAACCATAATCCAGTGACAATGACTTGATCAGCGGTGTATATGCCGGATTCGGCACCTCGTCTTCATCCGGGTCTTTCTTTTTAAGGAATGACCTTTTGATGTTCTTCGTGGCCATTTTTGACAGCACCGTAGGATATACGCTGTGCGCAAAAGCAAATTGAGGCCCTGTCAGCTCCAGCTTAATGAAGCCTCGTTGCACCATATTATTATAGGTGAGGCTGTCATTAATCTTAGAATAGTTTGGTGTGCGGCTGATAATGTCTATATCAACATTATCAATAAATGTCTTATCATGAAGCTCGCCTTCCGGCTTTGGTTCCTCTGCCAGAGGATCGTCTGTTGTTCTGAACAGTTTAAAACGCTGGCGTTCCGACGGCTGCATGGGGAACCAACGTCCTCCGTCCAGCACGGACATATCTACCTCAAATGATGCATTGTCAATATCCAACCCATAATTGTCGTAATACTCTTTGAATCCTGTATTACCACGAGGCAGATCGTACCATTCAATATTAACTTTTAAATCGTTAATTGACTTCTGAAATATTTCATTGCTACCAATAAGCAGGTATGACCCAACTCCGGGGATAGGCCCGAAAGGATAGAATGGATTATCAGCATTAATCTCTCCGACGTTATTGTGAAGCATCAGGTTCTTCATCCCTTTTACATGGGTATCTATAACCAACCTGTCAAGCACGAGGCTCTTTAAAAGGCTAAACGGATATATGTAGCCATCACTGTTGAGTACAAATCGGATAACCGGTGCTTTATGATCAAACTCACCGGAATGTAGTGCCTTATCAAAATTTACCACTGCCGGTCCCGAACTTTTAATATCAAAGCTTAGGGTCAGTGTACTTTTGCTCTGGTTGCGCTTGACCACATAGTTGTCAACCCTATGCCAGCCACCATCTGTTGATATATCGATACAGAATGCTTCCATAAATATTTTAATGAAAGTTTCATTCTCATCCGCATTGCTCACATAGGCAATATCTTTCAGGTACTGCTGAAGTTTCGCAAAGGAGTCATTTGTAAAGTGGAATGTAAGGCTGATCTCTCTGTCCCCCTCACTAAGCAGGAGGTTTGGTGAGGATATGGCGAAACCAATATTGGCAGTGGACATGGTTTTCTCATCCTCTCCCTTGGTTTCCTGGTTTTCCCCGAATGTAGCAAAAGTCTTAAGCCGGGGTTGTGCTTCATCTTCTGTTATCTGTTTCTCCAGAGGTATCCGGGAAGATAAAATATTGCTGTAAAGATCCTTTTTAACCCCTTTAATATTTAAAGGGTTGTTGTTGATATATATCGTATTAAGCTTCTCAATTTTGGTTTTGTTAACGATAAGGTTATGATCAGCTTTATAAATGATATCATTACCTTCCTCATCCATACCAGCCAGGAACTCCGTGCCTTTCTTTACTTCTGCAGAAAGTGCCGTATCGTATAGGCTGAATTTCAGATAAGCTTTATCGTACACGGCCGGCTTGGGCTGTTGTTTCAGTACCTGCGAATAGTAAAATTCCAGGTGCCTTTTATTGAGATTGTTTATATCACCCTGGGCTATTTTAAATAGCTTTAAAAAGGCCAGAAAGAGGGCTACCTCCGGGTAATGTTTATCGCTTTTCAGAGATTGGGAAAGATGCTCCGGCGCTTTTATTTTAAGGTATAGCAGGGTTTCATAGAATTCCTGAAACACCTGATCGAGAACCTCAGTGATGCTTTTGACCTTTTCTACAGTTGTCTTTCCTGTTACGGCAAAGTCTTCTTCGGTAGGCTCTTCAAGCTTCCACACGCTGGAAAATATGCTGTAATCCAGCTCCATGCCTGTACCCAAAGCGCTCTTGTCCTCAGCGAGACCATCAAAAGTCCTGAGTTTGCGCAGAGCCCCGCTAAGCTTGGATGAAATAGCATTAATAACTTCGTTGCGAATACCAATTTCCTCATTGGTAAAACTCTCAACGGCTTTTAGCTTCTGCAGCCATGCCTCAAAACGTGCAGCTATTCCATAGATCTCATCAAAACACTTCTGCAGGTAGGTCAGCTTTTTCTTTTTATTCAAAAACAGATTGGCCTTCTGCAGGTTGTTCTTAAACCTGATCTCTATCTCAGTAGGGTTAGAATCAATGATAGTCGCCAATATGACGGTTTCGTCATTTAAAAAATCTGACCAGTCACCATCAACCTGACCCTGCGGGTTATAAAAATTAATAAGCTTTGAGAATCCGTAGGCAAAGACCAGAAGGTCCTCGAAGGACCGCTCATCTATTTTAACATAGTCAAAATCTAAGGCTTTGAGAAACCTGTTTTCCTGTGAAGTTCCGCTCCTTATGCTCTTAGTATCAACTTTTTTCATGTATGTAAGTTAGTTTTTCGGTGGTAAACAGAACGAGCTTCAACTCTGCCCAAGGCAAAATTCCAGGCCGTTCCTTACCTGTCTTATTATCAAGAAGCGTTAACGCTTAGCCTCATATCGTACATCGGTACCTTCAAGAATATAGAATGGATATACCATGTTACTTCTTTTGTTCACTTTTCGGACGGTGTAGATAAGGTTGATTTCAAGTACACCATCCAAATGTCTTCCGGTATCAATTACGATTTCCTCCAGTATAATCCGAGGTTCGAAATATAGGATCGCTTGCGAAATAATCCTCTTCATTTCACTGATGAGGTTATTATCGATCGATTCAAAAACCATATGGTGCATATCGCATCCATACTCGGGCAGCATTACACGCTCTCCTTTCTTGGTCGATAAAAGTATTCTTAGGCTCTCCCGGATGTCCTCTTCTTCCGAAACAAGTATTACACTACCTGCTTTTTTATCAAAAGTCGGAGGGAATTTCCAGCCTACTCCTAAAAATGTCTTTTTATGTTTCATTCAATTTTATTGGTTTTAAGGTTAACTAACCTCCAATGATCACTGTCATACATCCCAGAACAATGGATCCGCCATGAGCGGTGGTATCCCCCATTCTTGCGGCAGGCTTTCCTCCTATCATCACTGTGCCGGAACCTTTGGCTATGGTGTCGGGAGGCCCTGAACAGGTGGCCATGTCTCCTACAACTGCTGCCGGCATACCTCCAATGAGTACGGTCGGCGCACCCGGTCCGGATATTGGCCCTCCTACATGGGGTACAGTACCCGTAACCATAGGGCAAGTATGCATATCTGTTAATCTTGCTGCTGGTGGCATTGCTTATCTTTTTAGTTTATCATTACTACACCGCCTTTGATCACCGTTTGTCCTGAGCCTT
Source organism: Fulvivirga kasyanovii (assembly GCF_009711405.1). Taxonomy (GTDB): domain Bacteria; phylum Bacteroidota; class Bacteroidia; order Cytophagales; family Cyclobacteriaceae; genus Fulvivirga; species Fulvivirga kasyanovii. The sequence goes on from NZ_SMLW01000639.1 coordinate 18,368, forward strand.
TCACCTCAGTCATGGCACCTTCCGCGGCAAATTTCGTTTTTCCTTTACTGGTCACATTCATCCCCTCAGTCTTCACATCGCCTGTAGCTTTCATTTCAATATTACTTTTTGCCTCCATCATAATATTGCCACCGGCTTTAACGGTGATATCTTTCGGGCTATCCATCAGAATACCGTCTTTGGACATCTCCACTTTATTTGAATTTTTGTCCATAACTGTTATCATCCCCTCTTTATCATCCAGGACAATTTTATTCTCCGCAGGAGTAATAATTGTCATTATCTTATTTTCATCATCAAACTCTATCTTTAACTGGCCTTTGGTAACCAATCCCTTGATATAGTTATTCTGCTCAGGAGTATAAACCGGCTTGTTTTTCGAACTGTAAACAGACCCTAGTATGATGGCACTCTGAGGGTCTTCATTTAAGAAGCCGACGATCACTTCGTCCTCTATCTCCGGATAGAAAAATAATCCGGCATCTTTAGTAGAGTAAAAATTGGTCAGCCTGGCCCAGATGGTAAGGTTGTCCTTTTCAAGTGTGGGCAGCGCAACTTTTACCCTGTACTGGCCGTCCTTGTCTTCATGTATCTGCTTAACTATAGCTGTTTGTAGTCCTTTTACAGGAGGGAACAGCCCTGAGGCCGAAGGGGCATCAATATTCGGTGTTTCTTCGGCATACCATTCTGATGATACGCCCAACTGTACCTCCGTTATCCATTCGCTGTCCTCGATCCTGTGTTCAACAGCTCCTACAAAAGCCTTTCCGTTAAACTGCTCACTTAATCCGGTAACTTCCAGCAGGCAACCTGGCTTTACAGTGGCCACTCCCCTGAACTTCATGGTAGCCTTTATTTTCGAAAGGTTGCTTTTTAGATGTTTTGCCGCAGTCCAGGAATCTAATACGCCAAGAGGGACATTCGCTGCGGTTTGTAAAGTATACTTGTCCAAACCTATTACCTTGGCCAGCTCCGAAGATTTTAGTGTACTCTGTGGAACATCTTTGGCAGAGTTTGAAGAAGAAGTAGCTATCTTCTGATTGGCCATATCCCAGGATACACCATTGATACTGGATACCTGCGATCTGGCATCAATATCCCCGCTGAAACTGATCATGTCTGAGCCGTACTTCACTTCTACAACAGGAGTACCTCCGAGATCAGGCTCCTGAATATTCAGGGTACCATCATCAGTAATAACGATCAAGCCATTGATATCGGCTCTCATAAGTACGAAGTCCCAGTCAGTAACGTAATGCTGGACAACCTCAACATGCTGAAATTTAGTAGCAGCTATTTTCTTTTGGACTTTGTAATTACCTACAATTTCGGAAATAATATCACTGTCTTTCTTATCTAGAAAAACGGCATTTTTCCGGCCTATAGTCATGGACACGGCAATGTCCCTACACTCTATTTGAAGGGAGGAAGAACCTCTGCTTACCCTCAGACTATGTTTAATGATAACCCCTTTGAATATCGTCTCTTCCTTAGAGTCGTAGCCGGCTTTTATTTCTATTTCCTTGCCAGGATTAAAGCTTTTTGAATTGCTAACGGAAAAATCATCCTCAGAAGTAGTGCCGCCATCAAGTATCTCCAGTTTGGCAACAGATATGCGGTTTACTCCTTTGAATACATTAACTGAGAGTACAGCGTATGACGCCTTTATCTCCTTTCCATCTATTAAAACAGTATAGGTGACTAACCCTGAAGTTAACTTTGATAGTGATTGGGCCATTTAATCAATACTTATTTAATTGGTGGAAAAGTAACCTCAGTACCAGGCTGTAAATTCCTGAAATCAGTCAGACCATTGATCCTGGCTACTTTTAAGTATAAACCTGGGTCACCGTATATTTCATTGCATAATAGAGGCAAAGTGTCACCTGCTTTTACCGAGCGAACGTGGGTAAGGTCAGGAGATTGCCTGTCGCTCTCTTTGGCCTCAGTTTCAAGGTCCATAGTATTGGTAAATGAAACGGTAAGGTTAGAGCGTAAAACCGTACCCTCTGTATCAAATAATGTATGTTTTATATCAAGGCTCTTTAACCTGCCTTTAAAATTTATATCTCCCCAAATTACATTCACATATGGGGTCTGGTGGGTATCTCCTATGTAATAATAGGTAAGCTCCTTAAAGGTCTCAACCTTTTCACTAACAGTAGTTGGCTCTGCCGCTACTCCGGTACCATCAAACATTATTTCGAAGCTTAGGATCTCCGGTTCTGTCTTTTTGTAACGGGCCTCAGGAGATGACCTGTTAGGTGCTGGCTCATCATGATAGTCTATACTATGGGATAATGACAATGTTGATGGGTTGAACATCAATTCCATTGAACCCAGTTTAGCTCCAAGCTTTTCGTCCTTGTATGATTCTATTTTTAATTTTGCCATGCTACCTTTCTATACTGGTCTCTACTCTGTTTAGTTTATCCAGAACGCGCTCAACGCATTCGTCAATAATTTTTTTACTTAAGTGCTGGATTTCCCTCTCTCTGATTATTTCCTTTTTTTGAGAGGCTGCCTCATTCACTTTAATTCTTATTATAAGCTCCTTAATCTCAATAGCCATAACTCCACGTTTAAATCATTCCTGCACCCGGTATAGGGATTATTTCAAAACCTTTATGCTTAAGCTTAATGGTTTCATTGACATATGAATTGGTCATAGCATCAAAAGGAGATACATCCCATGATATAGGCACTGCATCTTTTACACCCCAGGCAACCAACGGCATTCCTTTCTCATTCATAAGGGTAATTACCAGGTTTTTAACAACAGAGGCCATTCCTTTCATGGAAGTCATGTTGGCAGCAAAGGAACCTGTTGCTGCTGCACCATCCTTAGATCCCTTAGATCTTGCAAACTCTGAAAAGACCTGCATGCACCATATTGTAAACGGAGTAGGTTCTGAGGTCAACCCTCTTTCCAAAACAATATCGTCATATCTTATATCTTCAATAAATGTTTCTGGACCATCCGATTTAGAGACTTCTTTTTCATTGATAGATGCATATACTTTCAGTCCCGAAACCTTGCTGAACTTCGTTCCTGCAACACCTCCTGCCAGCATACTGGCGGCACCAGCCATATCTGCAAGACTGACCCTAAAATGAAGTCCTGTAACAGGTCGCTGATCTAAAAAATTACTTAATGGATTATCGGCCATTTAATTTTTGGTTTATAGTGTCGGTAAAATCCGACATTTCATTCCCTTCCAACTTCAACAATAAAAAATCCAGAGCCAGGCATTAATTACCCAGGCTCCGGATTTTGATCATTTATTACATTTCGATACCCTCGTGAGCAAGCTCCAGAGTCTCAACTGCTACGTTGTTATCTGTAGCGTTAAGGTCTGGTCCTTGATACTTCACAGGGAATGCATTAACCACTGTCCAGGTTTTAACAGGAGTACCTTCTTCGTCCAAAAGGTTGATAGTAAGGGTCTCTCTTCTGTCAGGGTTAGCTAATGTATCCTTAATCCACTCGTAGAAAGCATCATCATCCTGGAATACACCTTTTTTCAAAGTGATAGAAGTGAACTTCTTCAATCCGGGAATTTTCTGCATTGAATAAGTCGGATCATCACCAGATCTGTAATCGATAGGATCATAAGAAATTTCTAAACCTGAAACTTCCTGAAAACCAGTAGTGAAGTTTGCTCCTTCAACTGTAAAATGAAATTTGGTTATTGGCCATAAATTCTCTGCCATTATTCTAATATTTTAAGTTAATACTGTTTTAAATAGTTAATTTATAGGTAATTACTTCGTCAAAGATCAATTATGCATCCTGCATTTTCTGCTCGAAAGTAATTACGATGAATTCTGCAGGACGAGATACAGCCACTTTAACTGTTATTCTCATGATGCCATCCAGAATATCCGCAGGGGTCATTGTAGTACCCAGACCGATCTGCACTTCGTATGCAGCATCAGGAGTAGTACCAACCAAACCACCTTGCTTCCATAAATTATTCAGGAATGAATTGATCATACTTCTGATCAATATCCAAGTATTTGCAGAGTTAGACTCGTAAACGTATGGTTTAGCAGCATATTTAATTGATTGCTCAATGAAACTTACTGTTCTTCTAACGTTTATAAATTTCCAGTCTCCACTGTTACCATCAAGCGTTCTGGCACCCCAAACTAAAGTACCTTCACCGATGAATGATCTGATAGCGTTAATTGACTTACCTGAAGGAGTAACGTTTAGGTCTTCCTGATCGTCGTGAGTAAGGTTTACTGCAGGAGAAATAGCAGAACCGTAGCTTACGTTAGCAGGGGCTTTCCATACACCTCTTGTAGCATCTACTGCACTGTAAAGACCAGCCATACCAGCACTTGGAGGAAGAATGTTAAGCACCCTCTTCACTTTTTGCATGATCTTTTTGTATGCAGGGCTGATAGCAGTCAAAGTCTGGTTCAGGCTCTCAGCATCAACACCTGATTGAGACAATCTCTTGATCTCAGCTTTAAGCTCTTCAGATTTTTTCTTATCTCCGCTGTCAGCTTCTTTTGAAAGCACATCTTCCAAAACGTCAAGGTTAGAGATATTTCTGTAGCTCAACTCGTCGTTTTGAACAATAGAAGTGTATACATATGGATAGTATGCAGCTCCATAAGCCAGGAAGTTGCTTCCTACGCCTTCTCTGAATCTGGTGATAACGTCATTCTTGTCATAAGTTCTTGACTGGAATCCGTTGTATACATCGATGATTGCAAACCTGTTTTTAATTTTAAGTCCGCAGTGCATCAACATTTGCTGCTGCAATCCATAGCAATCAGCTTCCTCAAGCATTACTGCCTCAGGGATAACCAGGATAGTAGGCTCCTCATGGCTTACCAGTGAATCCAGACCACCCTGAAGGGCTTTTTTAGTAATTGCATTTACTTTTCTGTCTGAAGTTTTTGCTGGTGCGGCAGGAGTTGCATCACCTTTTTTGTTTTTGTCAGCAGAAGATGATGCAGCAGAAGAAGCAGCACCAGCTACGCTTGAGTAATAAGAACCTACAGAAATAATGTAGCAAGTGCTACCACCGTTAGCAAAAAACAATCTGATGCTATCATAAAAAATGAAGCGTGAATTGTTTTCAGGCACTACCTGATAGCCTCTGCCTTCTACTTCAAAATCAGCTTCTTCACCAGATGCTGCCTGAATAGCAAAAGGAGCCTGAAAACCACCGCCGAATATGTTATGAAACTCTGCTAGCGAAGATATTCTTACTGGCTTGTTGATTAGAGATTGACCATCCCTTACAGTTCTTTCTGTATATCCAATAAAGGCAGGAACAGCAGTAGGTATGCTGGCTGTCGAATTGGGAAAAGAACTCTTCTCGTCAATGTAAACCCCTGGGGTTGCAAGTGTTTGGGCCATAGTTGTTAATTTAAATTAGTTGATTATTCAATTTTTATATATACACAATTAGTTCTGAATATACTTTTGAAGTCTCGCTCCTTGACTCCGGCTTAATGGAATCGGGCGTTGGCGTTGGTAGCCTGTTAAGATAAGCCTCACCATTCCCCCCTGCTCGTTTACTCTTGCTTAGCTTTAAATTATATTTCGGTATCTCCATGAGCGGCAAAGGTGTACTTGCCTCAAAGAGATAGGCGGTATCTCCATTGGGCAGCTTCACTTTATCCGGCCCCTTGAAGGAAATATCCTGGCCTTCCGCATGGATTGATGATTTATCCAGAGGAAGCTTATACTTTGATACAATGAAGTATTTCCAATAGGTTGATCTGGATTCAAAATGCAGTGTGTACGCTTTAGAAGGAAGCACCTCTCCCCTCTCCAGAACTGCAATAAGTTCTTTTTTATCTTTACCGGTAAGGCTTACGGTAACCATGGCTATGCATGACTGGCGCATGAGCTTTTGGTTAACATAGGCAAAACTCAACTTCTCCTTACCATTTTCATAGACAGTATAGCGCCCCTGAGGCAACCGGCTCAACTGGAAAAGATATTTGGACAGACCGGACACTTTCTGGTTCGCCACAGTCTTTCCGTCCTCATCTTTAAGTTCAAGGTGTGTCTCTTTATCCTTGGTGTCAAGGGTATAATAGAAATCACCTTTTTTCACCTGCACCCTGTCTTCTTTTGAAACGTACTCTCCTTTGTGCAACTGGTAATTGTTGTCCTTTACTTTCCTGGCATGGAGCGTATTGAAGTAAAATACATTACCAACACTCTCAGTGGCCATATCAGTGAAATTGACAAAAGAACTGTTGGTAGTTGTCAATAAAAATGAGAATTCTATGTCTTCATTATTCAACAGATAATGCAGCAGGCCGTCAGAATTAGATACATCGTAAGAAAGAGATATACCATTTTCAGAGTTTTTGATTAAAACTCCCATACGCTGAGCAAGTTGTAAACATTGTGTCGTAGGCACAAAGCGCACATCCCGGTTCAAGTTTTTCACATAATAGTTATGTTTAACTTTTAACTCAGCAAATGGGCGATATTGGAACTGTATCTCTATCATTCAATTATATAATATTGCTGCTTAGACCTGAGAAAACTGCGGTATCTCTAAGGAAGTTATCATCCTTGATAGGTACCATACGTACTTTGTACAGAATAGACGGAAGGTATTTACCTCCTACTATACCCCATAGCTGGCTAAGGGCCTGTATATCCAGATTAGATATTTCAAAAGTTATTTTATCAATGCCAGGATCCAGCCCCGGAGTGTTTTGGTGGTTAAAAACCTTATTGGACTGAAAGAAGCTGATAACTCCTGACAAGTATTTAAATGAGTCCTGGTAGTTATCCTCAACAAAGTAAGCCGATATCAGTGTATGAATATTGATATTAACAGGAGCTTCAAGTATAGACACCGAATTGGGTCTTGTATTTACTGACTCCTGCTGAACATTGGCAAGTGTTATGATAAGCTTATCAGATTCTGTCAATGCAGGGGTACCATCCTGGTTCACCAGGTTGGACACAATTACAAAATCATCTCCTGTCGAAAACTTATTAGCGAAATAGCTGTTAAGCCTTTCGGACATGGCCATGAAAACAGATTCTATCATAAACTTATATTTTAATCATACAGGCAATTACGGAAGGTTCTTTTCAGAAATGAACCTATGGCTAAACAACAGGAATATAATTACACCTATCACAAACCCTCCAAGAAGGTATGAAACCTCCTTCAACCCCATATACTGCAATGCAATAAAGATGAGTGCTACTCCAAGTAGTATTAAAAGCGTAATGCCAGATTTTATTAATAATTTAAAAACTCTTTTTAGCCTGTGCCCATATCGGTACAGCAGGAAAAAACCACCCATACTCAAACCGAAAATAGCTCCGAATATACCGAAAAGGGGTCTTGGGTTTCTTATAAGGGTATATGGGTTATTCAACACTCTGAATGCGAGGCTTAAATACCTCCTGAAACTGAAACGGCTCCTTGTTTTAGCTACAGCTATGGCTTCCTTATCGCTTAAGGCAAATTTGCTGGCCAAAAGCTCCCATAATTCGGTATAGCCATTGTCATACCCAAGGGCCCAGATACCTACCCCGCCAAGATCATTCTCAATTACCCAATCGTATTTTTTGCCCAGGGAGACACTGTCCTCATACCATATTTGCCTATAGTTGTTGTTTTTATCCCGATAGACATAAAACTTACTTTTACTTACTTCATCTTCGCAGCAGCCACTGTTATAGTGGTTTTTTCTGATATCCCGGAACATCGGGTATCGAATAAATTCTTTTACTTTGGAAGGAAATCTCAGGTCATAAGTTTCCCATTCAGCACCATAATATGGCAGACCAAGCAATAATTTTGATTTAGGGATACCCAAAGTAAGATATTCGTTCACGGCACTTTCAAGGTTATATTGCCACCAGATATTACCACTACCCAGCGGGGCTACGGGACCAGCTACAGTACTGTTGGACCCGTAAAATTCATAGCCCATTACCACGTACGTATCAATGTATTGATTTAGTTGCGGGATGTCGTAAACATTATCAAAATCAATGGCCGGAATGGCCAGTGTTATTTTATAATCTTTTCGTACTGACCTTAAGCTGGAAGAAAGGTCAATAATAAAGTTATTAAAAGCAGCACGCGAACTGCCTGGGATTTGTTCGAAATCAATGTTAACACCGTCTGCATCCCTTTCCTTTAGCAAAGAGATCAAGGTATTAATAAATGTAGCCTGGGCACTCTGATTAGCCAAAAACGCTGCATTATTGGCTCTTCCGAAGTTGGTTACACTTAAAAGCACATCGCAATTGTACCTTTTTGCAGAATCTATCAGGGCTGTAGTTTTCCAGTCATGAATGCTTTTATACCCACCCGTGGCAGGATCCAGCTCATAGGAGAAATATGCTATTGTGGATAATAGAGAGAAATTATAACTCTTGTATGCAGTTCCCATCCAGAACGGATGCCATCCGAATACCTGCTTTGTACTGTCAAGTTCATGGACCTTTTTATAGACATTGGTATGCGTAAAAAGATATTTCTTCCTCCAATCGTCTTCCTTTTTGGAGTTGGACGGCGCTTTCTTTTTCACAGAAAAAAACCTCTCTTCGAAAGCCAGAGTATCTATTACTTTAGCTTCGTTGTTTGTCGCAACTCCCCCAATTTCCTGTTCTGCCCTGAAAATAGAGTCAATGACCTGCTTTTCTGCTTTGGCACTATCGATTTGTGCCTTTGCTGTTTTTAGTTCAGTACTTAACTTTTCTACTTCCTTCTGCTCCTTTTCGGAAGATTTCTTTGTAGCAGCATTATCTGCAAAGTCGTTAAGCTTACCTTTTATCCCTTCCTGGGCAACAGCACTTTCCGAAAATAAAAATAACGCTCCTGTCAAAAGCAATACCAATCCTGATGACTGAATCAAGCCCGACAAATGGAGACCAATGTTCTTAACTATAACACGCATGCCAACAATCTGTAATAATCTATTCACTTATATTTCCAATAAGCAATCTTATGCTTAAGGTTCGTTTACAAACATCCAAAACACTGCACGAAACGACCCCAACCACATTTTGAACTCTGTTGCAAGTATATATTGGAAATTTATAATTTAAAAACATAATATAATTTATTTGAGAAATAATCTCAATTATAAAACATAACTAAAGAAAGATTTAGAGAATTAAAAGACTGCAAACACCTTATAATTCAGACAATTACAGAAGGACTATTCGAATAAACATTCATCTCTTTAAGCCTGTGTAATTTAAATCGATCGAAAAGATAAAAGCTCAAAAATGATTTACAAAGTCAATGTGCTTTTTTTTGTAAAAAAGATGAAAAAAAGAAAAACATTAGGAAATCAAATTTGTTTTCCCAGAACTTCTTTCTCTATCCGGGTTAACACACGAAAAAAATATTCCGTACATAATGTTCAATAATACTTAATAGATTGTTATATTCGCGGCTTCTTTCAAAACGGTGCATTTTCTACTCTCAAATACACTTTAATTTCAACAAAACCGGTTTCACCCCCTTTTACGACCTGTCAATTGCAGGCTGACGCACGGACAAATACAGGATGCTGCCATGTTACATTATATTGAAGTTTAATGTTCATTGATCAAATCTGCTTCTGTAATATTTGCTTCCTTATTGACATAATTTAGAAATAAGGCCGAAAAACAACTTTTTAGCGGCATTACCACACCTGAGTTTTTAAGCGCTAATATATCTTTTATAACAGACATTTATTTGGTATATTGATAAGGAGACTACCAGGTATCATATTGGGAATATAGTTCCTGATTTGATAATGTACCAGCCCTAACTAACAGGAGGTAAATGATTAGTAGTAAGTGATTTACAAGCAGTTCTGTCTCAATTGGCATGGTTTTAAACTATAAGCATACTTATAAAACAAACTAAAAACAGTTGGCTATGAAATGTACTTACAATCTATCGAAACTAGCGGTTATGTTTTGCCTGCTATGGGCTTCTTCCCCCTTATACTCGCAGGCGGACACCACCGAAACTGATTTTTTTGACCTGACCCTGGAAGAGCTGCTGAATATTGAAATAAGCAGTGCATCCAAAACTTCCCAGAAAATATCAGATGCCCCGAGTGTGGCTTCACTGGTAAACCAAAATCAAATTCAGAAATACGGTTGGATCAGCATACATGATATTATGGGGAATATGCCTGGGTTTTCCCAGTCAAAGGACTACGACAGACGAACGTTATCCAGCCGGGGCCTTTATGAGGGTTGGAACAACAACCACCTCCTCATGCTGGTAGATGGAGTACCTGTAAATGACAACTTGTACGGGACGGCATATACCTGGGAAATAACACCTATGGTTTTCACCAAATCCCTGGAAGTGATCAGGGGCCCGGGTTCAGCACTTTATGGATCCAATGCAACCAATGGTGTGGTGACTATCAATACGCTTAGCCCCGCGGACCTGAATGGTATTGGAACTGCAAGGGTCAGGATAGGATCAAGGGGTACAAAAATTTATGATGCCATAACAGGTGCAGAAAATGACAGGGCTTCTATCCTACTGGCCTTTAACTCCTTTGAAACCCTGGGGAACGAGTACATGTCATTCGACGACACCAGAGATTTTGCAGGCAACTACCTCACTTCTCAAAGAAAGGTACAGGATGACCGGTCAAGCAATTACATTTTTGCCAAGATCGCGGGTAAAGGTTCACTTGAAGGGCTGTCTGTTCAGTATCATGAACAGCACTGGAATTTCCAAACCGGGCACGGCTGGCTTTTTTACATCCCTGACCAGCCGGAATCCATGAAGGAGTTCAGGAGGCTGATAGCGGTAAAATATAAGCCCAATAATGTAGATTCAGACTTTGGCTATGAGATTATGTCGAGGTACCAGCGTCATGGTATCGACTGGAATATGCGGTACTATTCCGACAATGCTTTCAGCGGTTTCTACCCTGACGGCGTAACCGAATATTTAAGAACCCATGCCGACGATGTACTCACGAGGTTACAGGCCAGCTATAAATTAGGCAAGTCATCTTCTCTCCTGGCAGGTGTTGAGCACACTATCTTCCTTTATAACGGAGATAAAGCCCATAGCAGTAACATAGACCTGAACAACACTTATGAGGCTAATCCGGGCAATAAATTCGTAGATGCTAACCCATGGTTTGAATTTGTAGAAGAAAAGCCGGTGAATACCCTTGGTATATTCGGACAATACATTTCTCCAAAATTTGGAGACAAACTCCAGGCTACCCTGGGCGCCAGGTTCGACACTCAGTCTTTTGACTATATTGATATATATGACGCCAATAGATCTGAGAAGAGCAAATCCTTCAGCCAGTTCAGCCCAAGGCTTGGTATTGTATATTTTGCTACTTCTGACCTTACCTTCAAAGGACTCGCAGGCAGGGCCTTCAGAACCCCGGCCCCTACTGAAATGTTTGGTGCCAATACGTACTCCCTGGCTTCCAACATCGGTGAGCTTGAACCAGAGATCATTACCACCTATGAGCTGGCCACTGACTGGAAGATCAGCAGTAAATTTAACCTGAGGGTCAATGGCTTCCATACACACTTTGAAAACCAGATCGCTTACAGTGTGGCCAATGCCAACCTGAGCACCAATGTATACTCTCTGACTTCTACAGGCATTGAGTCGGAACTGCTGTTTACATTGAGCAAATTTTCAGGGTTTTTCAACTATTCCTATGCTACACGACTGGATGAGGAAATACTGGACGACACTATTGATGAAAGCAAGGATGAGCTCACCTGGGTACCTCAACATACTGCCAACCTGGGGCTAACCTATACTTCCAGGTACTTTTACCTGAGCACGGTAATACACCACCAGGGAGAGGTTATGAGAAGGACTTCCGATATAACCGCAGAAACTGCTTTATTCAGACCAGAATCTATCGATGCCTGGACGGAAACAGACTTGAAACTTGCCTACACTCCAACCAATAAAATAGAAGTTGGCGTACTGATCAAAAACCTTTTTGATACGGAAGGTCAGCTTGTGAAAAACAACGCTTATACTTTTGATTATAACAGACCTGAGAGAAGCGTACTCTTTGATGTGAAGTTAACATTCTGATCAGGGCCATTGACAAACACAAAGCCTTTGGGGAGCAATCCTCAAAGGTTTGTTTTTTGCAAACCATCAATGGGTTATTGGAGGTTTAACTTCTAAAGCTGCCCCTAAGAATCTACCATAATCACGCAGAGACAGAGTTTCCCCATACAACCTGTCACCATTAAAGTATGTTCATTGGCTAATTCTGCAATTAGTCGGCAAAATATGCCACTGGTCGCGCTCCCATTTGCAACTGAACAGGAAGATGCTACCTTTGAATCAATTAAAGCCAACTATAGACAACAGAAATCCCCCGGGGCCAGGTCCTCGAGGGATTTTTTGTTTTTGCCTATTTGTGGAATATTGCATAACCCTTGCAATCCGCACATTGCCATTATAGAAGTTTGTCAACTGCTTTTGCCGATTGCCATTAACAAACAACAGAAAAGTGGCCTCTCTCTTCAGAGATTCAACTTAACCCACTTGTGTCTCTCGGAAATTTAGTTTGATCTGAAAAAAGTACAGGGCCCTGAAAACCCAAAGGCGAGTAAAACTCGCCTTTGGGTTGGCTAGTATTTACGACAACAAAGGTCATCATAAATCACTGTACAGCCTCCTGTCACTAAGAGATGAATATCTCCATCGTGTAGTATAAATTTACGCATTTGATTTCAGAATTCAATAACAACTGCCCTTAAATTTTCATGCCTTTCAGAAGCATCAAACCTCCACTTTCCGAAGCTTTACGGAGAGGTCTTTATACACCAGCACCATATGATTATCCGGTATGGTTTTCCAGTCCTGGGCTATGTCAGTGAGTTTTTCTGATACGATCATTACAGATTTGTCACTTCCTTCGGATGGCACCATATAGCACACTCCATCTTCGCACACGTATTTGCTGCCTTCGGAGTAATATAGGGTCAGTGGTTTTACCTCTTTACTCGTGGTATACCGCAGGCCGACCATCCTTTCGCCGTCAACGAAAACCATATTAAGGTATGCCGGTGCTGTAATGGATTTAGCCTCCATCATTTCTTTCAGGGCAACGATCATCTCTTCAAATGAATCAGCTACATCATCGGCTGTAAAATCAGCCTTTTTCGCAGAAAGATATTCTAAAAAGAGCGCAAACAAATGCTCGGAATCCGTTTGCCCCTTCAACCAGAGATAGCGCTCGTCCGACAGCCGGTCTTTCAATGAGCGCTTGATCTTATCAAACTCCTCCACGCCACCGTTATGCGCCATTAAATAATTTCGATAATGAAAGGGATGGCAATTAGACTCTGATACATCCCCAACACTTGCTGCCCTGACATGGGCGATCAGGCAATCTGACTGTACCAGGGAGGCCAGATACCTCAGGTTCCTGTTGTTCCATGCCGGGTATATGGACACAAAAACCGCCGGCTGGTGGGTAATATGTTTATGATACCACCCTACACCAAAACCATCACCATTAAGGGGTTCCTCTATTTCCTTAGCTTCAAAGCTCTGTTTGATCATAGAGTTGTCCGGCTCGTAAAGGAACTTATCCATTAACACCGGCTGACCGAGGTATGCTAGTAACCTGCACATAATTCAGCATTAATTAATCTATATAAGTTAATGCTAAATTTTGATATTACAGCCGGTGCTGCTTTCCTTTTTTTTGGGTTCTCCGGCCTGCTAGCCGATATAAACTTCCAGCAATTCTAAATTACCTTCAGGTCTGATCTCTATCTCCTTTAAGGTTGCTGGTATTAAGAACACATCTCCCTGTTGAACCTGCTGCTCACCTCCATCATAGCCGATAATGCCCTTCCCTTCCGTAAATATGTAGATCACAAAAGAGTCAACATCAGAATAGTCCAGTGTTTTCTGCTGGGCCAGGTTAAATTTATTTGTTGTAAAATAAGGAGACTTTACCAGCTCCGAGCGGTCGTTTTGATGAAGTTTATAAGGGGTCTTGTAGTTTTCATGGAAGGTGTAATCCAAAGCATCCAGCGCCTCCTCCACATGCAGCTCTCGCTTGTTACCCTGGGCATCTACCCTGTCAAAATCGTATATTCTGTAAGTAAGGTCAGAGGTTTGCTGTATCTCAGCCAGCAAAATGCCTTTGCCTATAGTATGGATGCGTCCGGCCGGAATGTAAAAAACATCACCTTTGTCAACCTCTACCCTATTCAGTATATCGTTAAGAGTGCCTTTGCTGAAATGATCACTGTATTGCTCCTTGTTTAAAGGCTGGTTAAATCCCGCAATCAAAGAAGCACCGTCATCAGCCTGCATGATATACCACATCTCGGTCTTGCCCATGCCATTGTGCCTCGCCTTCGCCAGCACATCATTGGGATGCACCTGCACGGAAAGGTCTTGCTGTGCATCGATAAACTTGATAAGCAAAGGAAATTCGTCACCAAATTCAGAGACAACTTTCGACCCCATGATCTCATTCGGGAATTTTCTGAGTAGTTCGTCCAAGGGCATGCCTTCAAACTCACCATTGGCAATTTCAGATACATTACCCTTAACGGCAGACAGCTCCCAGGTTTCACCGCAATTTTCAAGCGGGCTAAAATCTTTGTTCAGGATGGTTTTTATTTTATCTCCGCCCCAAATCTTTTCTTTAAA